>JAFIGI010000019.1 GCA_020831465.1 Chlamydiales bacterium | reverse complement strand
TGCTTTGAATCATATGAACAAATTCTTGATTCTTGTTGCGAAGCGTGGAATTCGTTTACCGCAAGATCGGGAGCAGTACGCCAGTTATGCACAAGGGATTGGGCTAAAAATTAAAATTTATTTTTCCGAAATGGTATAACTAATCTTAACAAAATTAATTAAATATTGATCAAAAGGTATCCGTTCAGCTCCCAGCCCATGATGGCCAAGGCAATGGGCTGGGAGCTGAACGGATACATTGATTTTGTCACTATGCGATAGATTCAACGAGCTGGCAGATCGAGAGGCCCGTTTTAGCGGGTCTCTCGGCGAGCGTTCTCCCCGATTGATGGAGGCTCGAAGAGCCGACAGAGAGCGCGGGTTCCTTTTCGTTAGTTAGCCCCCGCTGAACGAATACTCCACCATCTATTTGCAGATAAAAGGTCTAAGATAAGCTCGAACGACAGGTACGTGAATCAAATTTTAGAGATGCTTACCAAACTAAAAATACGAAATGACTCTATCAGAGAAAAACAAAAGAGCTATAAGCCAGATTAAGATGGTAGCACTTCTTCTTTTGTAAAAATTCAGGATTCGGGGACATTCCCATTCGAGAAATATATATTCCAATGCATTTGGTTAATCAATATAAGCTCTTCTTCTGAGACAGGGGTGAATTTATTTTTATTATTTTGAAAGTCTGTTAAATAATTACAAACCCGATGAAGATCGATTTGTGGACATCTTTTCAGATGAAGAGCTACTTGTTTTCCTTTTGAAGCAAGGGCGGCTTTATATTTTGCTATCCGTTCATTCAAAGTGTTTTCGCATAAGACAAAATCTAAGTTTAAAGGGTCAGCTGCTTGTGAGTAGGACTGGTTGTCGTGAATGTTTTGCAGTGTAACAACAGCCCTTAACGTTATACATTTATCAATAGAAGTATCAAATCCATAGCCAATGGATGGATGAATAAATATTTCTCGCGTCTCTCCAATTTTCATACCTTTGACCCCAAGAGCAAAACCAGGGATGGTATTTTTTAGGTTCACGATAAGGTTGGATTTATGTGTTATGCACTGTCCTGATGGAGAAAAAACACTGAATTCCAATGAAACAAGTGGCCCTTGGCATTCTAAACTGCTCTGACCATTATTTATTATTTTGTAATAAAGCTTGTTTGGGATGATGCACACAAGATCGGTTTTCTGTTGAAAAGATTTAAATAACTGGTTTGCATAGATTAAGTTGTTTTTTGCATCTACAAGCTCCTTTGTAAAGTTTGGAAAGTAAGCAGCACGGTCAATATTACAATCGTCAATATTGGGATCTTCCATCCCAGAGACAAAGCATGAAAGATATTCCTGATCATAGTCTTGAAGAGATTCCCAAATCCCCTTCGCTGCGGCTAGATTGAGCTGCGGTTTATTAAGGCAAAAAGAGAATTTTTTTGATTTTGTGGGGATGAGATATTGATGACCAGTAAGATTTTGTAGAATGTCTTCCAAAAAGGTTTGTGATTGTAATTGTTGTTGAACTTGGTTTTGTGTTGCTTCTAGAGCAACAATAAAATTGTTGTTTTCTTCTGAATTTTTTAAACAGCCAAATACAAATTCAGGATTGGAGCTGATGAGTTTTTGAGAAGGAAAGGTGACTTGTTTCTGTAAATCGGCTAATTCCTGTTTGACTGAATTAAAACCAAATCCTGGTTCAAAAGGCAGATATTCATTGGGGTATTCACGTACAATCTCTTGTATATTTAAAAATGGAGGGGTTACTTGTTCAATAGCTTCTTCAATATTTTCTATTCTACTGACATACAAAGCATTTTGAGTTCCAAATCCTAAAATTTCCCCAATCAGAACCTTATCCCCCTTTAATAGAGAATGATATGTAGCATTTTCTGAAGTTATTGCTGAAAGAAGGCTGTTAGCGCTAACAGTTGGACCAAGAACATACTGAAATATTGTTAGATTCTTGTTTAAGACATTCTGGAAAAGAGTGCGATGTATCGCCATGATATGGATCCAATTTGGAATTAATGGATCTTCCTTTTTAGCGATGGTTAGCATAACTTCTGGATCAGATGTTTCTAGTTGTTGCCAAATTCTAGATCCTTCACGTAGAGCTACTGAATGTCGATGAGGGGTTGTACTTACAGAAAAAGGGTCTTTATTAAAAAATCCATGGATGCACACAGGCTTGTTGCCTTGAAGTACATATCCTACCTCAGATTCCTCAATAAGGATCTGAAAAAATTTATTTAACACCGCATACTTTTCCTGAGACAGGATGATTGGTTGTGCGAAACAAGTGGAAAACAAGAGACCAACAGTAACAATGCAGCTTTTACTTAGATTGACTAGCATTATTCCCACTCAACGCATTTACATCTAAATTTACACCACCGAGTCACACATACTCCACATCTACCACACCAAATTTTATGGCCATTTGGACATTTGTCGGTGATTTTATCAAGTTTTTCTGAAAAGTAATAGATTCCTATTTCATCGCAATTCAGTTGATGCACACGCGCCCAACCAACATTGTCAAATATGAAAATTCCATCATGAGAAATAAAGATTTGTTCGGGTTGGATGTAAATCTTACCCGGGACTTCTTCGTTATCTTCTAGTACGTCTAGTACGCTGCAAGATGAATGATCATACAAATATTCTTCAGAGTGGCTAATCAATGGAGCTAGACAAAACACGAAGCAAAGCAAGATTTTAAAAATTTTCATGTCGCACATTTTTTTCGAAATTAAGAAATTATAAGGAGAACTTTAATGATTGATGCAAAATGCTGCAACCGTTTCAATTGTACGTGAGATAGAGTAAACTGGATGCGGTTACACTGTCTTAGGAACGAGGTTTTCAAATAAGGTGTCTAAGTCGTGGATCATTCAAGCGATCTTATCAGCGTTCATAAAGTTTATGATTCCATTGAAGCAGAGCTTATTAGAGGGCAGTTAGAGTCCGAAGGGATAGCGAGTTTTCTCAAATCTGATAATGCTGGTGGCAGCCTATCATATCTTACAACAATCTCAGGGATAGAAATTATTGTTCGCAAAGAAGATGCTGAACGTGCCTATGTGATTATTCAAGACAGGCGATCTTAGTTGTAAGAGGTAGAACGCTCGCCGGCCCCTCGAGAGACCCGCTAAAGCGGTACTCTCGACCTGCCGGCTCGCTAACGGTTCGTAATCTAAATAATCGGTGCCTCGATCTCCGGCTGAAATCTGTAGTTGAATACTTTCAAACCCTAGATGAGGCGATAGATTATGTTTTCAATATGTAAAATTTTCAATCTATTTGACTATAGAGAGAAGAGAAATCGACAAAGCAAGTGAAGCGATCGAAAGCATTGAAGATCCTATTGTCAAGTCACAAGCTGTTTTAAAAGTTGTAGAAGCTTATGTAAAAGAGGGAAAAGTTCGATCTGCAGAGAGCTTGATGCAAAGTATGACACATGATCAGGAATGTTTCATTTTTTTCATTCAAGATTTAGTCTCCCGCACTAAAGAATTCGAAGGAGCAAACTTAGATAAACCACATTCACTTAGAATATTTGCCGCAAAAGCACTTCTAAAATCAACATCTGAGAACAAGATTTTTTTTCCTGATGATCATACACCAATATTAATTGCGCTTTTTTCAAATTTTTTAAAATCTCAAATGAATTGAATGCCCCCTAAAAAGCGTAGATGACGGTCATCTCGAAGGCCTTGTACCTAAAGTCCCCGCCAATACCTTTGTTTCTAGGAGTGGAATATTGAGCCTGTGCTCGAAGAGAGAGATTGTCGGTCATGGCGTAAAGGGCGCTCACCGACCAGCCTTTGTAGTTTGTAAAACCAATTGCTAGATCAGGTGCGAGGGACTGGAAGATCGCGTCGGAAAGAAGTAGATTGGCTGCGTTGCCGCGACCGATACCGGATAGGTCAAATTCGGGAACGGCTTGGGCTTGAACGCTTTGGTAGTTGATATCAATCGACCAGTCGCAAGCTTTGCAAAGCTTCCCGAGGGTGAAACCGGCATACCAGGCGCCGTTCAGCTTTTTCCCTTTGGTTGTAGGGGTGCGTTTCGCGTCGTGGTTGGCAAGGACTGCGGCATACATGTAAAGCGTTTTACAACCGAGGAAGTCGATTTTACGCTCATAACCAAAGAGCATTTGAGAGACTATGAAGGAGTAGCGCGGATTATTCTCCACGAGCTTCTTTCCTGATTTGGACAAATTTCCATAATCAAGCGTCGGAGCCGATCGGCTCCAGTCGACGATGCTATATTTAAAACCTAATCCGGTCCCCCTCCAGCCGATGATTCCGGCTTCAACGATCCAGGCATAATGATTTGTGAAGCTGTCGACGATAAAGGGACCGCCGTGGATGATAAAGTTTCCTACAGTTGGCCAGCAACGTGTGTAATAAATATGGATTCCATCAAATGTGCTGGTGAATTCGATCCGAGAGTCGAAGATATAATCGAGCTTGCTTCGCCCGACCTCGATATAAAAATCCTCTTTTCCTTGTTTGTAGATATCGTAGCCGATAAAAGCGCGATCCAATTCGACTCTAGTGGCAGAGCCTCCGTCTTTTCCTAGAAAGCTGACCCATTTGAGCTTTGTCGAAGCCCAGGTACGGGGCGCGACATAGTCGAAAAAAAGGTTCACTTCACTTTTGTAGCGGTCGACTGCCGTATTGGTTCCCCGGCCGCGCTGTTTAAGCCCGTTCACCTTTTCGCCGGCGGAGATCCAACGAGCCCGCACATCCCCAGCAATGGTAAGAAGTCCCGTTTTCTTCCTGCACTCAATCAATCCCTTGCTTTCAATAAAATCGCGCAAAACGTTTGGGTCGACAAACTGATTATCCTCGGGTCCGAAATCATTTGCTGAAAGAAAACCCGAGGCAGTAGGACCTAAGTTATCAACAGCGGCGATCAAGGTCTCGTCATCAAAAAGATCGGCAAGCTCAGACTCATTTTCATCGGCAGAAAGGAAGGAAATAAATCCTAAACAGAAAATTAAAAGTAGAATTTTTTTCATAGAAAACCCATCGAGCCAATAGTTATAGACTTATTGTTCTATTTTGTAAACTGTCCATATTGATTGGGAGCGCTATATAAACCCCATTGCAAGCGGTCGGTTCCGTCAAGGTAGCGACGCCAAATCGAGATGGGGTGCCCTTCGCTCCCGCAATCATCGAAGCGCCAAAGTTCTAAATTTCCTGTTCCGGGATTTACAATAAAACCGAAGGTGTTTTTCACCCAATTTGTATCGGCAAACAATATCGGCTCGGGATAGGCGTATCGATGAGCCCGCATCGCATCGGTAATTCTTTCGTGAAAGGGAACGGAAGAGCGAGTAGAAGCAAGCTCAATCATGAGCAATCCTTTAGCAATTTTCCTCAAATCTTTAGACGACAAAATTTTATATCTTCCCACTTCTAAATTGTCAATCTTTTCGAAAAGTCTTTGTCGTAGAGGAGAGTCGATTTCGTCGATAGTATCAAAAATAGAGTTGAGACGCTCTTTAAGAGCGTGTTCGGGGAAGAGCGGCATGCAGCGGTAGAGGAGGCTATCGATCTCTTCGCTTATCAAAGCAAGATGGCTCCCCGCCCGAAGCCATTTTTCGTAGGAAAGGGCTTTTATCGCATATTCGCGAAATTCGTTGCTGCGCATCGAAAAAGGTAGGCTTTTAAGCGCCTTTTTAACAAGGGGGCGGTAACCCGGAGGAATCAAATGGAGAAGTTCGTCAACTAGGTATCCCATCATTCTGCTATCGAGAATATGGTCATCAAGAAAGTTAAGCTGTGGATGATGCCAGATGTCGCGAATCCAGGTATAGGTATAGAGGTCACTCTCCCAGGCCTTTCTGAAGAGGCTCCAACCCGGTTTCAGTAAAAAAGCATGTGTGGGTGAGTAGGCAAGCATGGAGCGTGCAGAATCTTTGCGAAAAATTTCCTGAGTGCTTAAGGGAAGACCTTTAAGTGTATCGATGAAAAAGGCCAGCAGTTCATTCTCATTCTCGACCCACCTACTTTCCTCTTTGGGAGGTGCGGAATTGCTATAGTAGCAGCTTGTCAACGTTGACATGGTTCCCCCAGAGATATAGGCCCAGGGCTTGCGTTTCACATAACCTAGATTTTCAAGTGGATTTTTCACGATGGGTTCATTATACCTCCTTGCCAGTCGAAAGAAGGAAGATTCGAGAAACTCGGGCTGCTTGATAGTCGTGAGAATGATGGTCACGAGTTCGGAAAGCTCACTTTCGAGCCCTTCGGTTTCGGGCTCCGCTCGCAATTCATTTTCGATCGCGACAAAAAAGGCATTCAAACAATTGATGTACTCGGAAGAGGAGTGAATCATCGTCCAAAGAGCCGGGTTCGCGCGCCCATGTTTGTAGAGGAGACGAAATCCGGCCGGACTGTCGTCGTAGAGGTTTGCAGAAAGATCATGCATCTGAGGATCATAGACTTCCTGAAAATAATCTCGGATTTTTTTACCGAAGAAATTGATCATAAAGGGAAAGAGGTTAACGAGCTTTCGCCCTTTCTCATGCGCCTCATCGCGCTCCGAAAGAAGGCGGTTGATCTCCTGAGCACGATGCCGGTAATCGGCGCGAAGCCACTCGGCTTCAGTAGGGGTAGAAGCCCTTCTCATGCGTCCTTCGAGATATTTCACCTGCGCATAGAGATGGTCGTAGCGTGCCGATAGCTCTTCGACCTCCGCATTGATCCGGTCGATTTGCTGCTGAAGATGTTGTTCGATGTTACGGCCTATTCCGTGAGGTTCACTTGGCTGAACACCCAGGCTCTCATAGAGATTCCACTTGGCAAAATCGGCCCTCGATTCTGAGAGAGAGGCTAGAGTGAATTCCCACGATTTAAGAAGGGGGTTATCCGCAAGTGCTTTAAATGCCTCTTTCGCTTTTTCGTAATTTTTTGTGTAGAGGTCTATTAGCCCTGCCTTTCCCTCTCGGAAGTGCGGTGCTTGGAGGATGACTTCTCCAACAAATCCTTCAGGAGGTTTTTCTTGAAACTCTTTAACTTCTTCCTCTTTCAAACCATATGCATTGAGAAAAGCGCGTTTGAACACTTCGTCTGCCGTGAACGGGGTAAAAGGATCGGGTTTACCCTCCAATCCGCCCGATTCTCTAATCACTCCTTCGACCGCCTTTTGTCTCGCCTCCCTGCAGAGATTTTTTCCAATCAACCCACTCGACTCGAAACCTGCTTGAAGGCCCGGAGAAAAGGCAAGCGCTTTAACCGGATCCGCTCCTAGAGCAGCAAGAAATACAGGCCGAATAAGATCTCCTACTCCCCAGCTAAGGCTGAGAGGAACTGCATATTCAACTCCCTCATAGATGCGGGTCAATCTACCTGTCCCGAAGAGCCGGCCGATATCGGCAAGAAACTGGAGAGGCTGTTCCTGCTGTATCATAATCGCCGGAGCGGTCGCAAAGCAGGAGCCGACATTTTGGCGCAGGGTGGTCAACAAGGCTGAGAGGGCAGCCCGCCTTGCGTGGGCGTCGCTCATCCTTACCGAATCGGGGAGGAGAAGGGTTGAGCGGATTAAATTCGATACCCCCCGGTGTCTTTGGGGGGACCCTATACGCTTCAGTGCGTAGATTGCTTCTTGCTCTTCGGAAAAAAGGTGGAGCATTTTAAGCACATGCGTGAGACGTGTATGATCATGGTAGCGGTATGGTCCAAACGAGAAGCGATTCTCTTCAAGAATCTCAATGGCTTTCATCAATGTCGGCCGCTTGATCTCTCCTTTTTCATCGATTAACAGTATAGCAAGTTCTCGAGCGGTATGCACATTGCGCCAAGACCAGCTATCCTGGATTTGAGTGAGATCGAAATCTCGGCTGATTTCGATGAATTCTGAGCAAAGAAGCTCTTCAAGAGGGTCTGAAAAGGTGCGGTCTCGAGCCGTCTTTTCAAATGCCCATTGTAAAAAGGCGGGTTTATCGATAGAAGGCATTTATTCATCCACTTTGAGAGCGACAATAATGACTTCTTCTTCTTGAGAGGCATTTCCGGTAAAGGTCTGTAGTTCAGCCGTAAGTCCATCAACGGCCTCTTGAGCGGTTGTCCATTTCCTTTGTTGGAGACAACTTTTCAAACGATTTTCAGAGAATGGCTGGTAACGGTCGTTAACAGCTTCAACTAATCCGTTCGTGTAGAATATGACAAGATCTCCTGCTTCGAGCTGAATCGAATCGGTTTGGTACCCGTTTGATTCCTTCAAACCTATAGCCATTCCCGAATGCTCTAACTTCAATAGCCTTCCGTCGGAACGGCGGACGAACGGCGCAACATGTCCGCAGGAATAGTAGGAGAGAATTCTGGAGTTTCCGTGATAATATGCCGTTAACATCGTCACAAACATGCCCGTATCGCCTGCATCGGCAATGAATGCGTTATTAGTCTTGCTTAAGGCTTCTCCGGGATCGTCAGTTAAAGTCGAATAGGTCTTGATAAGACTACGAGCCGAAAGAGCATAGAGACAGGAAGAAATCCCTTTTCCTGCAGCATCGGCGATGTTGATCACAAGCCTATCTTCCCCCTTTTTCGTGCGGCTTGAGATATAGCTGAAAAAGTCTCCTCCTACATCCAATGCGGGAAGATAGGTTCCTGCAAGTTCCGCTCCACTGATTTTGGGCACTTCTGAGGGGAGCAGGCTGCGCTGTACCTGACGTCCGATAGCGAGTTCCCGCTGATAAGTCTCCTTTTTAACTCTCTCATCTTCAGCTCGCTGAATATTCTCAAGAAGATTGACAAGGGTATTGTTAAATATCCCGCCCAGAATGTTGATCTCGAATCCAAGGGGTTCATTCTCAAAACGAACCTCGAGATTGCCCTGGCTTACCTCTCCCATTAAAAATGAAAGTTGCCGCAGAGGACGAGAGATCCACAATGAGAGCCAGTAAGTAACACCGCCCCCGACTACCAGAATCAAACCATAAACAGAGTATATGAAGAGAAAATGACGCAAAGCTTCTCCGAAAAGCGTCTCTTTTGGGGAATATGCGAGAATGGAAAGAGCAAAATCGGCAATGTAAGCCCTGTATGCTATTTGAATTTGATTATTAAAAATGAATTCAAAAAAGGGTGGATCGTCACCCTTTATGACTGAAAGGGAATCAAGGGAAATTGTATAGGGTCCCATGTCACGCGTCTCGATGATTTCCTCCTGTCGAGTTGGAGAAATTGAGTCGAAATAATTTCCAATGAGCAGTTTGTCTGTTGCGTCAAAGACAATACCGTCTAAGGTCAAAAGAGCAAATCGAATATTTCCCTCTGCTTCGAGGACCGAATTAAGTTGTTCCTCAATCTGCGCCCTTGCCATGATGATGCCGATAGGATTCCCTGTTTTTTTTGATTTCATCGTTCTTGCTATATAAATGTAAGGAATATAACGCTTCTCCTCATCGGAATACATATACCTCACAAAACTTCCCTCTCCGACTCGGACGATATGAGGGAGCACTTGATAGCTTGTAAAGGAGGTCTCTTGAGGCCTCTCCAAACTTGAAACGAGGATTTTGAATGTCGCATTTTCTCCCAAATCGAGCAGATAAATTTCGAAATCGCCCGCCATATGGGTGATCTGAGCAAATTCTTTGCTCATTTTTTCCCGATCTATATCTTCCAGATCATCGATATCAAGAAAATACTCAAGCTCCCTTAGAAATACATGTTTGATTGGCTTGATTTCAATGAGCGTAAAGGCACGAAAATTAGCTGACAACCTGAGATCGGTTTTTGCTTTTTTAATCGAGTCGTAGTAAGAGTTTTGAAAATAGATAAACGAGTCGACAAGAAGGGGAAGCGCCAACACCAAAAAACTGATCACAAGGACGCGGAGCGTAAAAGATTGTTTAATCATATCTATTTCGTTTTCATCACCAACAGCGTAATGTCATCGTGCTGAGGAGCTTTATCGGAAAAAGTATTGACGTCTGCTACTATCCTCTCCACAATATCCGAAGAACTCCTCCACCCCTCTGCTTTTATGAGGTTTGCTAACCTTTCTTCGCCATAGAGTTCAAACCTCTCATTATGCGCTTCAGTAATTCCGTCTGTATAAAAAATAACGGCATCCCCGCTATTAAGCCGAATGGATTCGGCTTCTTGCTCTTTTGACAAAATCACTCCCATCGAAACTCCATGATGGCTGAGCATTTCGATACTTCCATCTTTCCTTCGGACTATCCCGGGGTTATGCCCTGAAGAAAAGTAACTGAACATACCTGTTCTGTAATCATAAATCCCCATAAGAACGGTCACAAACATTCCCGTTTCGGCTGTATCGGGGGTAAATAGATTGTTCGCCGCCGACATAGCCATCCCCGCATCATCGTATTCCATCGCATATGTTCGAAGCATATTTCGTAAGCTTAAGGAATAAAAGCAGGCTTGAACCCCCTTCCCGGAGGCATCTGCAATCGCAAGGACGAGGCTGCTTTCTTTCTCTCCCCCCCTCACAAAAACATCGTAGAAATCTCCTCCAACCTCAATTGCGGGAATGTAGGTTGCTGCCACATCAGCGCCCGGATAGTCAGGCATCTTTTGCAAAAGCAGGCTGCGTTGCACCTCCCGGCCTAACCTAAGCTCGCGGGCATAAATTTCACGAACGACCCTCTCCTCTTGGGCGACTTTTTTCTGCTCGAGGACAGCATCGACCATTTCATTAAAAATTTTCCCCAAAACATTGATCTCGAAACCAAGAGGATCTTTTTTATAGCGAAGTTGGAGATTCCCTTTCTGAATCTCTGCCATCACCAAACTCAACTTTTGAATCGGCTTTGCCATCCGCCTGGTCAAAAAATAAGCAACGGTTCCTCCGATAAGGAGAATCAACGCATATGTTCCGTAGACATGGAAAAAAGTCATCACCGGAGCACGAAAAATCTCATCTTTGGATGCATAAACAAGAAGCCCGAAATCAGCGTCTGGAGGCTTTTTGATATAGCCGATCTGTTTTCTCCCCTTCCATTCAAATTCGAAAAAAGGATCGCCAATTCTGTCGTCAGTTTTCATTGGTTCATCAGGAAGTAATTTATCGGCTATCGGTTCCTGCTCTAAAAAAAGCTTTCTGTATTCCGGATCAAGAGGCTGAAAGTATTGGAATCGAAAATCGGGATCACTCGCCGCAAAGACAATTGAGGAGGGTAGGAGAAGGGCAAAATTCACCGGATAAATCCGGTCGTCTTTCCTGAGAAGTTCCTTTAGTTTATCGGTAATTCGACTGGTTACTGCTAAGACACCGATGGGCCGCTTCTCCTTAGGAGAGAATATGAGAGTAGCCACAATAAAAAAAGGTTCAAAAGTCTCGGTATCATAGGTAATATAAATACTAAAGCTCCGCTTGAGGGCCGATGGTGAATAGAGGTCCTCTAATCGAAGAAAATCGGTAAAATCACTTCCCAGAAAACGGGGGATGTTTGTTGCAGTTGCAATGTAACGTTTATCCTCTGTGATTTTCAAAAGATGAATTTCAGTCAACCCCCCAATCTTAGCTATCCTTCCCAATCTTTCATTGAGTTCTTTATTCGGTTCTTGAGGAAAATCGGTTTGAAGCTTGAGAAAATAGCTAAGCAACTCCAAAAGTGGCTTGTTTGCTGGCTGAATTTCGGCTAGAGGCACCGCTCGTAATTGTGCGATTTCCACAAGATGATCTTTGGCATCGGTAACCGCATGCCTATAGCGTGTTTGAATCAAGATAAATGAATCCACTAAAAGGGGCAGGGCGAGTAGAATAAAGCTAATTCCCAGAAGACGGAATCCGATGGACTTTCGAAACGGAATCATAATTTTGATAATAAAATGAAATGTTTAAAGAGACACCCAAAAAAATTATAAGTCTACAAAATCCACTTATCAAATATCTTGTCAAACTACGTACCGATCCCCGGTACCGCAAAGAACAAGAAGCGGTGGTCGTTTCAGGTTATAAACTTGTCAGCGAGCTCAGTGAAACAATTCCTCCAAAACGGATTTTCAGCCTATCCCCTCATCCGCAACATATTCACGTTTCTGAGGCGGTCATAAAAAAAATTACGGGGCTAACTTCTCCCGAAGGAATTGCCGCCGAGTTTCCCCTCCCTCTTCCAACTTCTCTGGAAAAAAAAGCTCCTCTTCTCGCTCTTGACAGGATTAACGACCCGGGGAACATGGGAACCCTTATTCGTACAGCTCTTGCGCTTGGCTGGGCCGGGATCTATTTTCTTCCCGGGTGCGTCGACCCCTTTCATGAAAAAGTAATCCGCGCTTCTCGCGGAGCCCTTTTTCGTTTACCCTGGAAAGAGGGCGATTGGGCTGAATTGAAAAAAGTGCCCCTAGCGGCTTACACAGGAGATATCGAAGGGCGGCCGCTTAATGAAATTATGCCTAGAAAAGAGATGATTCTTCTCCTCAGCAATGAAGCACAAGGCCCCTCCGAAGAAGGCCTCTCTTTCGGTGAGAGGATCACTATCCCGATGAGAGGGGCGATCGAATCCTTGAACGTCTCAACTGCCGGGGCCATTATGATGTATGAGCTGAGTAGGTACCCACGTGAGTAAATTTTTTGAAGAGGAAGAGGAATTTACCCGTAAAGAGCGGAAAGAGGCCCGCAAATTAGCATCGAAACGGGATCGTTCAAAATATAAAAAGACCGATGCCGACCAGAGAAAGCGGCTTCAAAAAGAAAGGACTGAAAGAACCCTCTCAAAAAAAGAGGGACTTTTACGCGGCCGCATCCTTGCGATTACCCCTGAAGGAATTTCCGTCCAGCATCAGGAAAGTGTTTATCTATGCATCTTGCGAGGGGCATTGAAAAAAGAGGTTACCCGAGCGAAAAACCTGGTTACCGTAGGCGATTTCGTTCTATTCGAAGCTGAAGGGCAGCGAGATGGATCGATTTTTCACGTCGAAGAGCGTAGCTCTGTCCTGTCGCGCCAAGAGCATCTTAGACGTCGCCAAAAGCAGCTTATCGCGGCGAACATCGACCAGGTATTGATTACCGTTTCCGTTGTCGAGCCTCGACTCAAGCCTCCCCTCGTCGACCGCTATATCATCGCGACCCGAAAAGGGAGAATGGATCCTGTTATTATAGTGAACAAGATCGATCTGCTGGAAAAGGAAACAGAAGAAGCTGTTCTTTTTAAACACTTTGTGGAGACCTACCAAAGGCTGGGAATACCCGTAATCGCTCTAAGCGTTCAGACGGGAAAGGGGATCGACCAGCTCAAGGAAGAGATGAAAGGAAAGGCATCCGTTTTTTCTGGCCAGTCAGGTGTCGGGAAATCTTCTCTAATCAATGCGGTGGCCGATCTTGAATTGCCAATAGGCGAGGTCGTTAAAAGAACGCGGAAAGGAGCGCATACGACTACTACAACTCACCTCATTCCTTTGCGTTTCGGAGGATGGTGCATCGACACTCCCGGAATACGCAGCTTCGGAGTCTGGGATCTAAAAAAAGAGGATCTTGATGCTTATTTTCCGGAGATCAAAGAGCGCAGCTCCGCATGCAAATATCCCGACTGCACACACTCACATGAACCGGGCTGCGCTCTGAAGGCGGCTCTGGAAAGAGAGGAAATCTCTCCTCTGCGGTTTGACTCATATCTCAAGCTCCTTCAGGAAATCGCTTAAAATATTCCCGGACCTTTAGGCGAGCATAATAAAGACGTGACCGCACCGTTCCATGTGGAATATTTAGCAGAGTCGCAATCTCCTTCTGCGAGATTTGCTTAAGGTGATATAGCTCAAAGACCACGCGATGCTTTTCATCGAGTGTTTTGAGCGCCTCTTCAACTCGCAAGTAAAACTCCCTCTCTTCTTGCTGTTCTTGGCTTGGCAGAATCTCTTCGATAAGCGGCCGCTCATGTCGATGTTTCTTTTTTAGGTAGTTGAGAGAGAGATTATGAGCAATGCGCCATATCCAAGTTGAGAAGAGAGAGCGTCGTTTAAAAGAGTAAAGATGCTTGAAAGCATGAACAAAAGTCTCTTGCGCGAGATCTTCAGCCATTGACTCATCTTGTACAATCTGCAAACAATGGTGGTAGACGCGATCCCAATGTTCGCGGACAAGGATGTCCATCGCCTCCTTGTCCCCATTCAAGCTTTTTTCTAAGAGCTCTTCCTCCTGCATAAAGTTAACCTTGTCTGTTTAAAAATTAATCTGCTACTCTATTCTAAGAATGAGCTGGCAAAGAAAAATAGATGAGAATTTCAAAACTCTCAGAGAAGAATTAAAGTAACTATTCACCTGTGTGGGCTCTGTGCTCTCTGTAGTTAAAAAAAACAGAATTAAACCACAGAGCTCACAGAAAGCACAGATTAGGGACGTCTTAAGATTGAACCAATCGAAAATTACGCACATCGAAGCTATTGAAATCCTGGACTCGCGTGGAAACCCCACGCTGCAAGTTTCGGTCACAACCGACAGGGATGTGACCGAAAAGGCCGCCGTTCCCTCAGGCGCCTCCACAGGAGAGCATGAAGCGGTAGAAATGAGAGATGGCGACTCTAAGCGCTATCTAGGGAAGGGAGTCCTAAAAGCCGTCCGGAGTGTCAATGATAAAATCGCTCCTCTTCTGATCGGGAAAAATGTCTTTAACCAGACAGAACTCGACCAGTTGATGTGCAAAGAAGATAAAACTAGAAATAAATCGCGCTTGGGAGCGAACGCTATCCTGGGCGTCTCTCTCGCCGCCGCCAAGGCTGCGGCAAGCACGCTGAAACTCCCCCTCTACCGCTATCTTGGGGGTCCCTTTGCCCACCTTCTGCCCTGCCCGATGATGAACGTGATCAACGGAGGCGCGCACGCGGACAACGGTCTTGAGTATCAAGAGTTCATGATCCGCCCTGTCGCCGCTCCCACATTTGCGGAGGCGGTCCGGTGGGGCGCAGAGATCTTCCATGCCCTGAAAGGACTCCTCAAAGAGAAAAAGTTGGTGACGGCCGTTGGTGATGAAGGGGGGTTTGCACCAAACCTGGCCTCCAATGAAGAGGCTTTGATAGTCCTGATCCAAGCGATCGTAAAGGCAGGATACAAGCCGGGCGAAGAGGTGACGCTTGCCCTCGACTGCGCCGCTTCGGAGTTTTTCGCCAACGGAAGCTATAACGGCCGTTCGTCCCCCGAGCAGATCGAAGAGCTGGCCCGCCTATGCGATCGCTTTCCTATCGACACAATAGAAGACGGGATCGCCGAAAATGACTGGGAGGGATGGAAACTTTTAACAGATCGCCTCGGAAAAAAAATCCAGATCGTCGGCGATGATATTTTCGTGACAAATACCCACTTCTTAAGGAAAGGGCTTAAAAAGGGTGTGGCAAATTCGATCTTGATCAAAGTGAATCAAATCGGCACGCTGACTGAAACGATTGAATGCATAAAGCTTGCTCAGAGTCATGGATATACGGCTATCCTTTCACACCGTTCCGGGGAGACCGAAGATACGACGATCGCCGATCTAGCTGTGGCTCTTTCTTCAGGACAAATCAAAACAGGTTCGCTCTCCCGCACAGATCGAATAGCTAAATACAACCGTCTCATCACCATAGAGAAGGAGCTTGGAAGTCAAGCGCTTTACAGAGATTCGAACCGATGCCGCTTTCTTGGCAGAAATCATTGATCGTCAATTAACTAACAACTGTTTTTAAATTATTTCTACTAATTTGTTAAAATTAGTATGAGGTAATTATTATGCATACAATAGCTTTATTTGGAGAAACTCAAAAAGGGGAATTTGAAACTGCTTATTTCTGTAAAACTTTAGCGCAGCTTTCAGACTTTTTAGGAGAGCCCCCTTCTGGGGATTGTCTTGGTTTGCAATTTGCAATTCAAGCGCTTTTATTTGAGAGGGGAGTTGTCTTCTTCCGGGTCCGAGAAGAGGGGTATAGCGCGCGGGACTACCAATTCGGACTTAAATTTCTGATAAATAAAGAGCTCTTTCCATCGATTTCCGCCATCTGTCTTCCCGGTGTGGGGGATGGAGAAATTATCGAGGAAACAACTCCCCTTTGCGAAGTGCATAATAGCATTCTGGTTCTAACAGAACGCGATCTCTATGACTACCTGACCAACAGATGATTAAGTCGCAAAGTATTCTGTCAGGCCTTCGGGAGTCGCCTTCATCGACTTTTCGCCTCTTTTCCAATCGGCAGGGCAGACTTCTCCATGATTTTCAAAGAAAATCAGAGCGTCGATCATGCGCAGGGCTTCATCAACAGATCGCCCGAGAGGCAGATCATTGACGACCTGATGGCGGACAATCCCTTCCTTGTCAATCAAGAAGAGGCCTCGGTAAGCAATCCCTTCATCTTCTTTGAGAACGTCGTAGTCACGGCAGACTCGTTTATTGATATCGGAAAGAATCGGGTATTGAACCCCTTCGATTCCCCCTTTGCTCCGCGGGGTATTCAACCAGGCCGTATGAGAAAAGCAGCTATCTACCGAACAGCCGACAACTTGGGCTCCCCTGCTTTCGAATTCGTTAAGCCGATCTTGAAACGCGTGCAACTCGGTTGGGCAGACAAAAGTAAAGTCAAGTGGATAAAAAAAGAGTAGAACATAATTCCCTAGAAGTGAGGAGAGAGAAAACTGATTTACAATTTTTCCTTTCACAACGGCTTTCAAATGAAAATCAGGCGCTTTTTTTCCGACTAATACACCCATGAGACACCTCCATATAAAAGATTCGCACTGGAGAGGATTCGAACCTCTGACCGCCCGGTTCGTAGCCGGGTACTCTATCCAGCTGAGCTACCAGTGCAAGAACGTAGAGAGTATACACGAATTTCCTCAAATTTTCAAGGCCGATCTCCTACAAAAAAGTTTTATTTGGTAAAAGGCGGGGGATGGACGTGTGTAAAGAGGAAAACATCTTGAGCGGCGGAGGTTTGATTCTCCTGGCAGCCGCTTCCTATGCCTGCATGGGTGCTCTGGTCAAATTCGGCGAAGCGATTCCCGATCAGCAGCTCGTTTTCATCCGTAACTTCGTCTGCCTTTTAGTTGTTCTTCCCTGGATCTTGCTGCCTAAGCCCAAGTCCTTACGAACACCCCTCTTAGGGACCCATTTGATCCGTGCGACCGCTGGGCTTTTAAACATGTATTGCTTTTTCTTTTCTATCCGCTACATTCTATTAGCAGACGCAATGTTGCTGAACAATACCATGCCCCTTTTTATCCCATTCGTCCTTTTAGCTTGGAAGGGAATAAAAATTCCCCTCAAGCTGATTCCGGGCCTGATTACCGGGTTTATAGGCGTTATTTTCATCTTGCACCCCACATTGTCGCTCTTCCGTCCGGCTGCTTTGGTTGCGCTGGCATCGGGTTTTTTTATGTCGATCAGCATGGTGGGAATTCGCGAACTTGGGAAATTCGAACCTCTCTACCGCATTCTCTTTTATTATTTTTTGATCACCTCCATTATTTCCGCGATTCCTCTTTTTTGGGCATGGAAAACTGCAACTCTGCTCTCATGGTTAATATTAATCGGAGTTGGTATCTTTGCAGCCGTTTATCAGTTTTTTTTGACTAAAGGCTACCAATATGCCCCGGCACAAAAGATCAGCCCACTGATTTACTTCTCAGTTATATTGTCAGGGGTTTTCGATTGGATCTTTTGGGGCGATAAGCCTCCGATTATCTCCTATATCGGAGTCGTATTGGTGATCTTGGGAGCCATCTACTGCATGAGAACGGTAATACAATGAATATAGTGATCATCGGCGCCGGGGATATCGGCCTCCACCTAGCTACCATTTTCTCGCAGACTGATAACGGAATCGTCCTGATTGATATCGATTCCCAAAAGCTCGAACAGGCAGCCCGGGATCTCGATGTGGCAACACGGCTCGGCTCCGGCACCGACTGGGAGCTCCTGGAAGAATTGATGGAATTCAATCCCGATCTTTTGATTGCACTCACTAATGTCGATGAAAAAAATCTCACCGCCTGCACGATTGCGAAAAACCTAGGTTACCCCCAAACAATCGCCCGTGTCAGAAGCAATAAGTATTTCATGCAAGGGAGATTGAATTTCGAGAGGCTTTTCAATGTAGACCATTTAATCGGCCCCGAGAAGCTCACCTCCGATGCAATCGCGAACATGATCCTCATCCCCGGCTCGGTTGCGACCGAGCACTTTGCCCATGGCTCGATCCAAATGCGTACGGTAAAAGTCCCGACGACTTGGAGAAGGGAAGATATTCCCCT
The DNA here is from genome assembly GCA_020831465.1 of Chlamydiales bacterium. Classification (GTDB taxonomy): domain Bacteria; phylum Chlamydiota; class Chlamydiia; order Chlamydiales; family JAAKFR01; genus JAJACP01. The sequence goes on along the minus strand of JAFIGI010000019.1, from coordinate 7,045 downwards.
CGCCAGGCGAGAGGAGCTAAACCTTCCCTCTCAGCTGATGGTCGGACTGATCAATAGAGCCGCCGGAAGAAAGAAAAGCGAGATTATCTTCCCACATGGAAACGACACAATCCGTCCTGAAGATGAAGTCACGTTTATCGGAGAAAATGATGCGATCAAGCAACTTCCTAAAGTTTTTGGAATTTCAACCGATAAACCCAAGTCTGTCGTTATCGTGGGAGGGTCCTTGATTGGAATCAACCTCGCCCGCACCCTAACCGAAAACAACATCCGCGTGCGTATCCTCGATAACAATTTTAATAAATGTCGCCTCCTTTCAGAGAAACTACCCTACAGCACGGTCATTTACCGAAGCGGCATCGACTACCGTTACCTCCAATCCGAAAAAATCGAAGAAGCCGATTTTTTTGTTGGATGTACGAGAAGCGATGAAGTGAATTTCTTGGCAGGGTCGATTGCGCGCGATCTAGGTTGCAAAAATGTGATTATCTCACTTGCAGACACAAGCTATATGCCGCTCATCAACCGACTGGGGATATCTCAGGCGGCCTCTCCGCGTATCAACGCAGCAAATCGGATCCTTTCCATCGCGCGTGAGAGAACCATCGCCTCAATGGTCTCCATGTACAATAATCAGGCTGAAATTATGGAAGTTAAAGTCTCTGCTACTTCCAAGCTGGCCGGCATTCCGATCCGCCAGCTAGGCCCTGAGCTTCCAGCAGATTTTTTGATTGTCATCATTCAAAGCCGCGGCCGCATTTTTATCGCTGATGGAAACCGCGTCGTCTCACCGGGGGATACGGTTGTTGTGATCAGCAGTCCAAAACACGTAACGGAATTAAAGAAGCTATTCTGATGCTATACAGGGATATCTGCAAAACCCTCTCTTTCTACCTGTGGATCTTGCTCATCCCGCTGAGCATACCCTTTTTCATCGCTGCCTACTGTGAATGGATCGTCGGGCCGGAAGTCTACCCCCAGCCCCCTGCCGCTTTTGCCTTTTTGTTGACAATCGGACTGACAGCATTGCTTGGAGCTCTTCTCCGGTATATCGGGCGAGAGAGAACAGGCCATCTCTACCGTCGCGAAGCCCTCCTTCTGGTATTGCTCGTCTATCTCCTGACGCCGATGATCGGGTCACTTCCGTTTTTATTTAACGGAACTCTCTCGAATCCCATCGACGCATTTTTTGAAGCGGTTTCCGGTGTTACAACGACCGGCGCAACGGTAATGCATCCTAAAAAAATCGATCCCGAAACGGGAGGAGAGCTCCCGATCCAGGTAACTTTCGTCACAGGTGAGGAGACAACCTACACCTTTTACGGCAACATTGAGCCGGTGATCGACCCTGAAACGCATCAAATTTTACTAAGCGGGCTCGCAGCCGTCAGCCCTTCTCTTCTCTTCTGGCGTAGCTTTATGCAATGGCTAGGGGGAGGTGGCATCATCGTCTTATTTGTAGCCATCCTCCCCGCCCTTGGGGTTGGCGGGAAGATCCTCTTCCAAACTGAGGTCACCGGCCCCAGTAAAGAATCGATGATGCCGCGGATTAAGGAGACCGCCAGCAAGTTATGGAAAATTTACCTCGGCCTGACGATCCTTGAAATCATTTTATTGATGGTCACGAACGAAGCGATCACCTTTTTCGATGCTGTCACGATTTCGCTCTCCACAATCTCTACAGGCGGTTTTACAGTAAGAGATAAAGGGATTGCCTTCTTCAATAACCCCTATACCGATTGGGTCATCATCATTTTCATGATTTTGGGAAGCATCAGTTTTTCAATCTACTTCTTTTGCATGCGTGGAAAGTTCAATCGTCTGCGCGATCCCGAACTTCGTCTCTTTTTTCTGATCATTCTCTTTTCCGTGGCAATCGCGACTTGGCAGTTGATGGAAGCGCAGACTCAACTGCACCCTATTGAGGAGAGCGTGAAATTCGATTTTTGGGAGGCTCTGCGTTTTGGAGCGTTCCAAGTCATATCGGTACAAACTTCAACAGGCTTTACAACCGCAAACTACGACCTCTGGCCCTTTTCAATCCAGGTGTTGATGCTAGTTCTATTTTATGTCGGAGGGATGGCCGGTTCGACGTCAGGAGGGATCAAAGTCATCAGACATCAAACATTTTTTCACATCATGCTCAACAAAATCGAATCGATTTACCGTCCAGATACAGTCCGTACCTATCGGATCGGAACGGCTACGATCGATAATCGGACCGCAACAACCGTTCTTTGTTTTTTTATGGTAGCCGCCTCGCTAGCGATCGTAGGGACATTCTTGCTGGTATTGGATGGGGTGGATCCCGAAACGGGGCTCACAACCGTCTCATGCATGCTTAACAATACGGGGATCGCATTTAGAATGGGAGCGGACTCCTTCGCCTTCCTGTCGAGCTTAGGGAAAATTCTCTCCTGCTTTTGGATGATTGCCGGACGTCTTGAGTTTTTTGCCTTGCTAATCGCCTTCGTTCCTGCCTTTTGGCGCACGAGTTATTGATCACAAGCGCCCTTACAATTCCCCGGCGAACACTCTTCCTGCTTAGTCTTATAATCGTTGATGTAAAACCCTTCCCCGACAAAGCGGAAAATAGCTGAACCACCGCCAATTCCCCTCTTAAGCGTATCATTCTTGCAGGAAGGACAGTGTTTCAGAGGTTCATCGCTGATTTTTTGAGAGGCCTCCAGCGCATGGCCGCATTTTTCACATGTATAATCGTATGTAGGCATAATCTATATTTCGAGCCGTGCGCATGCCCTCGCCGGGCACACGCACGATTTTTTAAGGGTTACATCATACCGCCCATGCCACCCATCATATCCATACCACCCATGCCACCCATGCCGCCCATGCCGCCCATCGGAGCGGACGGAGCATCTTTTTTCGGTTTTGGCACATCGGTGATCATAGCCGCTGTCGTCAGCAGCAAGCCGGCAACAGACGCAGCATGACGCAGCGCAGATTTTGTGACCATAACGGGATCGATAACCCCTGCTTCGACAAGGTTTTCGAACTTGTCGGTCAGGCCATTATATCCCCAATTTTCTTCTTTGCTCTCGAAAATTTTCTCTGCAATGAGATTTCCCTGCTTTCCGCAGTTATTCGCGATCGCAGTTGCAGGAGCGAAGGCAGCCTTATAGATGATCTTCGCACCAACCGCCTCATCGCCACTTAGCTTAAGCTCTTCAAGAGCCTTAACCGCTTTCAGCAGAGCAACGCCTCCTCCGGGAACAATTCCTTCGGCAACTGCTGCGCGCGTCGCATGCAGGGCATCTTCTACCCGTGCTTTTTTCTCTTTCATCTCGGTTTCTGTCGCAGCGCCTACTTTAATGACAGCGACACCGCCGACCAGTTTCGCCAATCGCTCTTCGAGCTTTTCACGGTCATAGTCGGAGGTAGAATTCGCGATCTCACCACGGATCTGCGCTTCACGCGCCTTCAGCCGGTTCACATCGCCCATGCCATCGACAATTGTCGTCTCTTCTTTCGAAATCTTGATTTGTTTCGCCCGTCCTAAAACATTAGGCTCAACATCCTCGAGCTTTAGCCCGATCTCTTCCGATACGACAGTCGCGCCGGTTAGGCAGGCAATATCCTCCAACATCGCTTTACGACGATCACCGAATGCAGGCGCTTTTACCGCGCAAACGGGGAGACCGCCCTTCAGCTTGTTCACCACAAGCGTTGCGAGAGCTTCCGAATCGACATCTTCAGCAACGATTAAGAGAGGTTTAGGTCCATTTTCCATCGCTTTTTCGAGAATCGGAATCAACTCTTTGGCGGAAGAGATCTTCTTGTCGACCAGCAAAACATAGGGATTTTCAAATTCAACGCTCATATTTTGCGGGTTTGTAATGAAGTAAGGAGAGAGAAAGCCCTTATCGAACTGCATACCTTCGACCACGTCGAGGAGCGTCTCAATCCCTTTCGCTTCATCGACGGTTATGATTCCGTCTTTTCCCACTTTTTGCATCGCGTCCGCAATGATCGCACCGATATCGGGATCGTTGTTCGCCGAAATCGCCGCGATTTGCTTGACCTCTTCGTGAGCCTTCACTTCGGAAGAGAGATTCGATAGCGTCTGCGTCATTTTTTCAACAGCCTTATCAATTCCACGTTTAAGGCTCATGGGATTGCAGCCTGCAGTAACATTCTTTACTCCGGCCGAGTAGATTGCTTCTGCCAAAACGATGGCCGTTGTTGTTCCGTCTCCGGCGACATCGGATGTTTTGGAGGCCACTTCTTTAACGAGCTGAGCCCCCATATTTTCGAACTTATCTTTCAATGCGATTTCTTTCGCGACAGTCACGCCGTCCTTTGTCGACAGCGGAGAGCCGAAACTCTTTTTGATGACGACATTTCGTCCTTTAGGGCCAAGCGTGACAATCACTGCTTTGGCGAGCTTTGAAATACCCTCTTGAATCGACTTGAGGGCGTGTTGTTTAAACTGAAACATTTTAGCCATAAAATTCTACTCCTTAGTTATACCAGTACGCCCAGAACATCATCTTCTGACAGGATAAGAAACTCATCTTCTGCATCTTGATCTTTGACTTCCGTTCCTGCGAAGGAAGAGAAGAGAACGCGGTCGCCGACTTTAACGGTTAAGGGATGCAAGGTTCCCTCTTCATCTCTCATACCGGGTCCGACTGCAAGGATTTCACCCTCTTTCGGTTTTTCCTGTGCGGTATCGGGCAGGATAATTCCTCCTTTAGTCGTTTGCGCTTTGGAGCGTTTTACCAAAATGCGGTTGTTAAGAGGCTTAATCTTACTCATTTTTTTGATCTCCTCGATTGTGTTACATTCTAGAAGGGGAATTTTATAGAAGACAACCGATTCCTGTCAAGGTCAGAAACGCGGTTTTTTAGCAGAAAAGCCCCTGAATTGCTAACAACCAGCCCCCTTTAGATTCTCAAGACACATGCAACAACTTGCTTGAGTGTGAATTTATTGAATATCATTGGCACCGGATTTGGATAAGGTTTTCGAGTAGATGACTTGCAAATAAGCGTTAGGAGTAATAAAATTCTTTATAGAGCTAGGACGACGAGCTAGGACGACCTCATTCCATTTGCTAAAGCCAGAAAAGTCTAAAGGTGGTAGCCTGGGTAGAAAAAAAGAGGCACTGTCATAGGTCGACCGAATTTCACGCCAGATATTATTAGCATGAAATTAAATATTGGTCTTGGAGTTGATAATAGGGAGGATACTATCTGCGAAATTTGTGCAAGATGACTCTCCTCTCTTCACCTGAAATTATTTTGTTATAGTGTCGATCAAGACTACATCACGGGCATCTTTGGGCGCATTTCTTATGAGCTTCATCTCTTTTATTACATGCAAAGTGGAAAATTTAAGCCCCTTGTAATAAAAAAAATTGTCCGGATCAAATAAAAGATCATCCTTCGCCAACACATGAAATTTTAAATCGCGATTGTGGCTAGTAATTCCTATCATACCACTATCTTCATCGAACGGCTTGAAATGGATATAATTGAAGTTATCACAATCTCTTAAGCCATAAGCACTTAACACAGCGCTTCCATCAACAATCATCCATTCTTCATTCTTCAAGCTTTCTACCCATCTCCTGTATTTGTGCAAAAATTGGGTAAAATGAGAGAAAGAGTTTTCCCTGTGATGATTTAAAAAATGAATGCTGTTCTTATTAAAGAGCATTTTGGCTAGAAAAACCGTTTCTTGATGAGCATTTGTCATATGTACAGAACGATTACTCATATTATAAAGTTGATGAATCGCTGATTCACATGCCACCATCTGATCTTGAGATTCGGCTTCTAATAGATATACCCTCATAGGATTCGTGTTAATCAATTTTAAAGGAAAACAGGCTTCCGCTTTTTTTCTTACATTTTCCTTATTCCTTACGAATGCTTCTTTCTCATTTGCTTCAGAAATTAAATTGACAGCTCCTTCCTTAGATAGGAAGATACATTTCTTATATATGATTGTTCCATAGGAATTTAATGTCTTTTCAACCAAGTGATCTTTACCGACTGCTAAAGGAAATAACAAAACAAGGTAGGTGTTATCTTTTAGCCGGCAATATTGCAAGGCTATCTCGTCTAAATACTTCTCTTCTAAACCTTGATTTTTAAAAAATGCTAAATCGAACTTTAAGCTCTTATATGATAAATTGCCTAGGCAATGCACAGGAGTTTGATAGAGAATGCATGCTGTGACACGATGTCCTCCATTTGCGATAAGGCCCTTGCCGTTAACAGGAACCGGAAAGCGAGGGTCAAAACCTTTTGTCTTTATTGCATCGAGAAGCTCCTGATAGCAGTTGAAAAAGTCCTCGAAGCTATTTTTAGGTGGGCATTTTTCATAAAATTGGTTCCACACCTTTAAATGATGATAGTAAATCTGCTCTCCTATTTTGCAATCGGCTCCCCATTCTCTTAACTTCGCATAAATGTATTTTGCCGGAATGTCTGCTCGTTCAGGCACTAGCAGCTCAATCGCTTCACAAATAAAATCTCCTTCTTGACGAATCACTGTTGAACAGCCAAAGCCAACACCGGTGATCAGATGAAAAAAAATTAGCATTTTATAGATGTTCATTTGTCGCCCGTATACGTGAGATCGGTATCGATTAAACCAATTTCTATGAAGTACTTAACGTTTTCTTGGACATACTCTGGAAATGACTCATCTATGGGAACATACTTTAAGCGGTTGGCAGAATCTCTGATACCTTGATGGGCTATTGGATTTTTTGTTTTTCCCTCCTCTTCTTTAAGGTAGGAATCGAATGCATTGTCAATAGTATGTGAATAAGAATCTACCTTTTCTTGGACTCTCTCAGGCCCGCCAATATAGGAAAAGTGCCACCCTGCATTCCAAACGGCATAACATTTTGCGTTTCTTGCTATATTTCTTAGGGCGTGTCGTCAATTGAAAAATTGATTGAATTTCTCATGAATATTGCAGATGATTATCAGCCAAATTGGCTGGTATATGAGAAGATATGCACTGAGAGATGATCAATGGGAACGAATACGTGATCTTTTACCTGGTC
>JAFIGI010000016.1 GCA_020831465.1 Chlamydiales bacterium | reverse complement strand
TTTCAAAAAAAATACCGGTTTCCAGGTATTTTCCCTGCCTTTGTGAGCTCAAACATCGCAATGTAGCGCAAAAGGTGAAATTCTGAATCAAATCCCGCCGAATTTATTCGAAAATCGCCTCTTTTTCAGGGTCGACTAATTAAATGCGAGAAGCGGCCAGATCAGCAGGCTTTTAAAGATATGGGAGATGAAAGCTCTTCTTTCCAAGAAAAGAGTTAACTCGTCGCTCTTTTTTTCTTATCAGTTTTTATCGGAACGCGTACATATTCATATTTCGGTTGTATTTCTATAATCTTTCCATTTTTTTCGACAACAAGAGGGACCTTTGTGCGAATAGAAATTTCTTTCTAATTTTCCTTTGTCAAAAAAATGTCGAGCTAATCAATACGTTTTGTACCATTTAAAAATCAACTTGCCGCCGTTGGGGGTGAGCCCGTTCAAAGAGCCGCCGTAATCGCCTTCGAGGTAGAAGTTCCGATAGAGACGGGTCTGGATGAGGACCGAATCGAAATCGCCCGACAAGCTCTTGCTGATCCCGACAAAGGTCCCTTGAGAGATATACTTTCCAACCTGGAAGGTGAGATCTGCCGAGTCGATATCGCAGTTGGTGATATCGAATACATCGATCCCCAGGCCTTCCTTGATATTGTTGAAGACGTTCGGACCGGTATATTTTCCGGAGAGTTGTACGACGACGTTTGCCAGCCGGCAAGCCTGGAAGGGTGTGAGCTCATTGACGTCTTGGTTGAAGAGAATCCATGAGAGAATTTGGTTGGTGCCCATCGGAGGATTTGAGCTGAAGCAGACTTGGGTTGAATCAAGACTTCCATTGACATGAATCGAGGCTGTGATGGCCGCCAATTCGAGATTGCCTTTGAGCTCGACAACAATATCTTTGGGATCGAGTCCTTCGATCAAGATCTTTCCCTCAACCAAGTCGAATGTGCGCCCGACAACGGTAAACCTTCCTTGTAGAAGTTTGAGTTTGCCTGAATAGCGGAGTGCGTCTTGGGAGCCGAAGATGTTGAGATAGCCGCTCCATTCGGAGACAAGCCCCCGTCCGTCGATGGTCAACCTCTTGGGAATTTCAATTTGGACATCCCAATAGATGGGGATTGTCTTCTCTTTCTCTTCTATCTCGGGCTTTGGGGTTGGAAGGGGGTTGATGTAGGTCACTTCAAGGGTTGGGATTTGAGGCGGCACTTTGTTCGGAATGGCGAGATGTCCATCCACAATCGTTGCCCCTCCTGTGATCGACATCTCGTGGATATTCCCGGAAAAAGTGAGCCGGGCATCAGTAGAGGCCGTGAGGGGATCGATAGCCAGAAGGGTAAACTGTTTCGTGTGGATGTTGAACGAGAAGGGGAATCCCTTTTCAGGGTTCCATTCGATTTGTCCTCTTCCCGAGAGGTCTCCGCGGCTCGGGTCGTGGGCGATCATCGATTGGATCTTAAGGGTATTTCCTTCACCTGCGAATTCCATATGGATCTCCCGGAATAGGGCTCCTGTAGCTAAACTCTCGATGCGCCCGTTCTCATAGACCAGGGTTCCTTCAATCCGGGGATCGCCCCATGTGCCTTTGAGGGATAAGTCGACGTCGATATCGCCGCGCGCGATCAGGGAGGCATTTTCTAGAAACGCGAGAATCGGATCGATCGATCCTTTACCCTTAAGACTTATAGAAAGAGGTGCGGCCGTGTTGATGGCCATGTCGAAAGGGGCGAAGGTGATCGGGATGTCGGCTAAGAGAGTGAAGGGTTGGCTGCCAAGCCCCCAGACCTCGCCTTTCAAAATCACCATCGTTCCGGTCGCTTCTCCTGTGAGATTGAGATGGGAGGTAGGAAAGACTTCATAAGCAGGATCAAGGACAATAAAATCTCTGACCGCTAAGGCGTAGGCCAATCGCCCCTCTTTTAACTCGCCCTTAAGATTCACCTCGGAAACAGAGAGCTCTTTCCACAGAATGCCGCCCCCCAATAGGTTAAAGTCTATCTCCCCGGGCTTGATCGAAAGGCGGCCACACCCCTTTCCTTCGATTGAAAAGAGAGATAGATTATCTAAATCAAGATCGAGTTCCCCGGTTAACAGCCCTTCTTTTAGAGTTAAAGAACCGTGCAGGGTATTGCCGGCATAGAGAAGAAATAAGTCGGAAAGGGCAGCCTCCCCGTTCCTCCACTCGAGCTTCCCCTTAGCCGAATAGGGATGTTCAAAAAAGTTCCCTTCCGCTTGAAAAGAGTGCCTTTCTAAATCAAAAGAGAGCGCTCCCGTCAAAGAGAGGGTCTCCTTTTCGACGGTTGTATCGGAAAAGTTGAGGAGCGTGCCGGAAAGAGAGAGATCTGTTTTGATCTTCCAAGAATAGGCATCACCATGTGATTCACCGGCAAACGTTTGGGTTTTCCAATCATAAACGCCCGTCATCCATAAATCTAGAATATCTTTTTCCTTAGCTTGAGCAACGACGGCAATCGTTTTCGTTACGGCGTCTGCTTCGAGTCCGAAGCGCAAAAGATACTCTTGGTAAAGAGCGGTCATGCGCAGGGAGAAGCCCTCTGAAATTTCACTCTTTCCCGAAAGAGAGATCCCCTTGATCCGGTTGAGATCGAGTGAATCGATTAGGATCGAATGGATGTTGATCGGAAAAGGGGCTTGTGGCCACTCGATAGAGTGCGAAGAATTATTTTGTATGAGATTCACATGAGCGTTGTCAAGGTACAGTCTAAGAATTGAGAGTTTTCCGAAAATAAAGGTCGTAGGAGAGAGGAAGAGGTCTATGGTATCGGCATTCGCCTCTGCCGATTCTGTTTGGTACTTGACGTCGTGGAGGCGGATCCAAAAGGGGATTAACCCTTCAATCTCGCCGACCGATAGGGTTCCTTCCATTTTCGTTTCAATCCAACTCTTGATATGGTTTTTTCCGGCCGGGGTTTGGAGCAGCACAAAAATCAGGAGGAGAGTCAGAAGGCAGAATAACAGAAGAAGTTGAATAAGTCTTTTCATAAGATTAGAAGGTTTGTCCTAAACTTGCATAGATCTGAAAAGGATTGTCAATCCCTTTGCGTTTGTTAAGGGGGAAGCCGATATCGACGCGGAAAGGGCCGAGCGGGGTCAGGTAGCGCAGGCCGATTCCGACCGAATTAAGGACTTTCTTGTCGAAACGGGGAAAGGTAGTCGAATAGACGTTGCCAACGTCGTAAAATGCGGCGAGGTAAAGCTTATCCCAAATGCGGAAGCGCGGTTCGATCGATCCGATCAACAGGGATCGTCCTCCTATAGGCTTGTCTCCGTCTAGCGGAGAGATAGAGAGGTATTTATAGCCACGCAAGCCGGTCGACGAACCGGCATAAAACCTCTTGGGTGCAGGTATCGCGAATCGCGACTGGCCGAGAATCGAGCCAATCTGTCCAGAAACAGCAAGAAGGATTGCACCGGAGCGGAGGATTGGCTGATAGGTGGCCGCAAAAAGCTCCTGTCTGAAGAATGAAATGTGCGAACTGAAAACGGCCTGATAGGGAGTAAAAAAATAGGCGATTGTCGTTCCGCTGGTCGGGTTGAGGAGGTTGTTCGAAGTATCCCAACGTACCTGGATAGGCAGGCTAAGTAGGTTGTAGTTCGAGTCGTTATCCGAATCGGTGCTGATCAGCCTCTCAAAGCGTCCTCCATAATTGAAAGAGAAACAGGAATTTACCCGCTTGCTGAAGCGGACCAAAAAACTGAGCTCCTTTTCGGTAAATCCGGGAGCCTCCTCCTGGCGTGCCTCGGCAGAATAGAGCAGGTCATGGTCTCTCCCGAAAATATCGGGCATGGCGTAGATCAAGGTCGCACGTTTGATGATTCTGGAATACTCACCGTTTAAGGAAAGCGCGTCGCCCCAACCGGAAAAATTATCGTGGCTCCACTGAGCCATCACACCTGCCGACTCATCGGTACTATAGCTCACCCCGGCCCCGATATGGCGGTAGCGTTTCTCTTCCAAACGGATGCACATCGGCAAAAACGCTTCTTCGTTAACCCCTTCGGCGTGGCAGACTGAGACGAGAGAAAAGAGCCCCGACTCTTGTAAAAAGAGATCCGTACGCGCAACAAGATTTGGATCGTAGAGTTCGCCCGTCGCCCAGGCGACGCGCCTGTCGACGAATTTGCGACGTACTTTGCGCAGGCCCACCACTTCGACGGGGCCGAAGTAGGCAAGAGGACCTGTCTGCGCGATGTAACCGACCGAGACGGTTTTTGTCTCTTGGTCAACGACAACGCGGCGGTCGACGATGACTGCAAGAGGGTATCCGCGGCAGGCGATTTGCCTAACAATTTGATCCTGCGTGCTGAGGATCGCGTCTGATCTGGCGGGGCATCCAAATTTGACCGCGCATGCCGATTCGTCCAAGTAAAGGGACTCTCCTTCCTCGTCGAGAACAGTAAACGAGCTGAAGGAGTAGACCCTTCCGGGATTGAAAAATACGCGGACGGTTGTATCGGGAAAAGTCCCGAAGTAGCCGATTTCGATCTCTCCCTCGTAATATCCGAAGGCATGCAAGACTTGCAGGAGCGTTTTTTTATCGGCCTCTGCCCTCTTTTTCAGGGTAAAGAGGGTGGGAGGGGGGCGGCCGCGCTCCGACTCCAATTGGGAGACTTCCGAAACCGTAGTAAAAATTTCATCAGGAAGATTGCCTTCAAAAGAAACTTGATAGGCGCATAGACGAGGACAGAAACAGAACAAGATAAGAAGCAAAAAGCATCTCATGGCCAGATACCATACCCCTTGCCACCTTTTTCCGCTTTAGCTAATCTAATAATCAAAGAGGTTGATATGAGTTTTTTGAATCGAGAGAAAGTGATTTATTCCATTCAGGCGCTCCTTTTATTTTTGAATATTTCAAAAGAAACAAATAGTTTGAGTGAAAGGGAAGTCGAGGAATTTAGAAGAGCATCTTTGGATTTGATGGAATTGCTTGGTGCAGAGAAGATTACAGGAGGCAAAGGAGCCTTTGAGTTGAATACACTGATTAATAAGATGAATCAATCGCTTTCGGCTCCCTATCCACGCCTTCAAACAGATTCGATTGAGAACTTCGTCAAAGGGGAGGTTGTTGCTTTCGAACACTATCTCAACCAAGAGCTCAAAGCGAATCATCTCACCATTCATCAGGAAGCGCCTCTTTTCAATCAGTCCCTAATGCTCTGGGAGCAGATCGGGACAAACTTATCGGCTCAAGAGGGATCCTCCGAACTCTCTCTGCTTGTTGAAAAGCTCAACAAACTTTTGCCAGAAGAGGAACAATACCCCTCACCGGAGTAGCGATGGAAGACCTGCTGGGAAATCAGATAACCACTACGGATCCCAAAGTCATTGAGTCTGTCGATCATTTTATTGTTGAATTGCTGAAGCTAGGAAAAGAAACCAGTGAGATCGCGGAGAACGACAAGCTTTTTTCCGACGTGCTCTTGGTCCGCCTTTACAGGGCAGCCCTCTTCCTTTTTGCCCAGACAAAGCAGGGACAAAGGCAAGCAAAAGTTCACCTCGATGCCGCAGAAGGGTTTGAGGGGAACGCGCGCGAAGAGAGCCTTTTTCAGATTTTGAAATACTGGTATGGCTACCGCCTCTCTGAAGCGTTGAAAGCGGGGGAAGCGCACATGCTGAACTGGCCGCGCGACCTTGGAACGCTGAAAATCATCGAGTATCTTTACTATTGCAAGGGGCAGGAATTTGAAGGAAGCCGCTTTTTAAAAACGACGCAAAGCTGCTTCGAACAATTGGGGGATAACCCTTACTTTCTTTCGATCCACTCATTTGCGCAGGAACTGACGGGGAGATATCTCGAAGCGAAAGCAACTGCTGAAAGGGCGATCGATTTGGAGGGGGATAACCCGTGGGCGCACCATACGCTGACGCATGTTTATATTAAAAGAGGCGAAGTTGACGAGGGGATAGACGTCTTGGAACCCTATTCAAGAAGTTGGAACAAGTTTAGCCATATGATCGCTTCGCATAACTATTGGCATTTAGCCCTTCTCTATCTGGAAAACCTCGATTATGAAGGGGTTATTGATGTGATCCACAGGGCGGAATGGGAAACCGATGCCGAGCTTGTAACCGAGGAGATAGATGCTGCCGCTCTCTATTGGCGCCTCGATATGGATGAGGTTGATTTGGAAGGACGATGGGAAAAATTGGCGCAAAAAGTAAATGGAGAGGCGAATTGCGGCACTATCCCTTTTGTGAGCGCACAGCTTTTGTATGCCTTAAAACGCGGGGGAGAAGATGCCGCACTTAACGAGGCGCTCGAAACTCTTGAAGAGTTTGCAGGGTGTCAATCAGGAGAGGAGCGTGCCGTTTGGGAGGTAGGTCTTCCTCTTGTCTATGGCGCTTTAGCATTTGCAGAACGCGACTTCAAGAGGGCGTGTAGGCATCTCGATCCTGTGATCAAAAGAGTTGCTTGTGTCGGTGGGAGCGATGCGCAAGTCGACCTCTTCCGACAAGCCTATTTCTTTTCCTTAAAAGGTGCGAGGAGATATAGTGATGCGCGCGCCTATCTTGAAGGCCTGACATCCGGTAAGGTGCTTTCAAAAAGAGAGGAAAAATGCTTGTCGCAACTGACTGCGAACGAATAAAGAGCAAGGAGATCTACCGCTCCTCTTGCCGTGTGGTCCCAGGCGGCGTCAATTCTCCCGTCCGGGCCTTTCCAGGGCTCGATCAAACTCCTATGGTCGTTGAATCGGGCTATGGGGAGACGATTGTCGACGTCGACGGAAAGAGCTATATCGATTTTTGTTGCTCATGGGGTGCGCTGATTCATGGGCATTCCCATCCCCGTATCGTTGAGGAGGTCCAAAAAAGGGTCGCGATGGGAAGTTCTTTCGGCATCACAACCCCTCTCGAAGCCGAACTTGCGAAAGTGATTGTTGAGTTTGTCCCTTCTGTTGAGAAGGTGCGCTTCGTCTCATCGGGGACCGAGGCGACAATGAGCGCGGTCAGGCTCGCTCGAGGGTTTACCAAGCGCGATTTGCTGATTAAATTCTCCGGTCATTATCATGGCCACGCCGATTCCTTTTTGGTGCAAGCGGGATCGGGTGCGGCCCATCTTTCCTCATCAGCAGGCGTACCCCAAGATTTTGTGAAGCATACCCTTTGTCTTCCGTACAACGATTTTGATGCCGTTGATCATGCCTTTCGTCAGCACGGCGATCGAATAGCCGCTGTGATTATTGAACCGATCGCCGCCAACATGGGAGTTGTAACTCCTAAAGAGGGGTATTTAGAACAATTGCGTGATAAAACCCGCAACGTCGGCGCATTGCTTATCTTCGATGAAGTGATCACCGGTTTCCGCGTTGCCCTCGGGGGAGCGCAGGAGCTCTACGGGATCGAACCCGATCTCACCTGCTTTGGAAAAATCGTTGGAGGAGGCTTTCCTGCAGCCGCTTTCGGAGGACGGGCTGAGATCATGGATTATCTCACTCCTTTGGGACCCGTCTATCAAGCAGGGACTCTTTCAGGTAATCCTGTCGCGATGGAAGCGGGCTTGCAAACCCTCGACTTGTGCGCCGCGCCCGGTTTTTACCAAAAGCTTGAGGAGTCGACCAAAATCTTGACCGATCCGTTGCGCGAGGCGATTGAGGACAGAGAGATGTGCCTCCATCAAGTCGGTTCTCTTTTTACTCTTTTTTTCGGCAAAAAAAACGTGGAAAATATCGACGATGTGAAAGGGTGCAACGCATCAGCCTTTAAACGTTATTTCCGCGCACTTTTTGAGAAAGGTATCTACCTCTCTCCCTCTCAGTTTGAAGCAAACTTTATCTCCTCGACCCACAAAAGAGAAAGCTTGCAAAAAGTAGCAGAGGCGATGATTGAGACACTTTATATCAACCGTGATTAGGGGTATTTACATAGTAATTTATTTGGGTAACCGATTCGTTTAAAAAATCTAGAGAGCCTAGATTAGGATGTTCCATATAATTATGAATCGCGCCGATTGCTGAGTTGAATTCGGCAGTTATGCTAAAAGGGCCTGACAAGGGATACCCTTGCTTCTCCATCATTTTAAAAAGAGCTTCTTTGTTGTGCTCAAGAAAGTGGAGCATCTTTGGCAAAAGTTTTTCCAATCCTGCCTCGTTTACCGGAGGGCCCATATCAGCCCTTAACTCTTTTTCGAGCTTAAGCAGCTCCTCTTGGACTTTTCTATCGGCTCCTTTTTCAGGAGGCTCGGGAAAATGGGATGCCGGCGAAGTTGAGGAGATATTACCTACCATACCTTTAATATAATCTAATCGAATAAAATATTTAAATATTTTTTAATATAATCCTGCTCCTTATAAGAATTTTTCAACTGATTCTGCTATATTGCCCATACTCGTCTTTACGATCCGAACAGCTGAAATTCTCCCTATTGACAAATTCGAGTTTAAGTCTCGCAAACTGCTAGCTAGAAAAAAGTCTCCTAGTGCATCTTGCTGATATGCGCTGTTTGCTTTCCCTAATTCTTTTATGTGTCAGCGGATTTGCCGAATTGGCTCTTTCCCCTGAAGCTTTAAATGAGAGTCTTGAAAAACACATCCCCTATGACAAGGATGAAATCAACTATGTCGGGCACATCTATGTCGGCGGGCGTGATACGCAAATTTCCCAATCCACATACATTTATATCAAAAACGCTCTAGACTATTTCCGCGATGAACTCAAGCCGATCTTCATCATCCTCGAACTCGATACGCCCGGAGGGCAGGTCTTCGCCGCGCAAAGAATCTCCAATGCTTTGAGAGAGATTGATATACAGTACGATATTCCCGTCGTCGCGGTGATCAATGACTGGGCGATATCAGCTGGAGCGATGCTCGCCTACTCTTCGCGCTATATCGCAGCTGTAAGGGGCTCGAGCATGGGGGCGGCGTCGCCCGTTGTGGGCGGAGAACCGGCAACCGAGAAGGTCCATTCGGCGATCCGCGCGGATTTTGCCAACAGAGCTGAATTCTTTGATCGTAACCCCTTGATCGCAAAGGCAATGGTCGATGCCGATTTGATTTTGGTCGTACGAGAGGGAAAAATCGTCCAGCTGAGAAGTGACGAGGAAATCGAACCTACCGACCGCGTAATCACCGAAAAGGGTAAGCTCTTAACGCTCACATCGGAGGAGATGATCGAACTCGGTGTTGCTGATCTCCTCCTTCTTCCTACTCGGTTGGAGCCGATTACCGCGGAGCAAAAGAGTAAGGGGGAGTGGCTCGGGTCTCAGGAATTGCTTTTCACCAACCCTTTCTTCGAGAAAATTCCAAATGCAGTTGTGAAGTCGTTCAAGATGGATTGGAGGGCGCGCTTTTTCGCCTTCTTAACCTCTCCGATTGTAGCATCGATTTTGTTCTTGGGCCTTCTCTTGGGATTCTATATGGAGATGAGCACACCAGGATTCGGCTTGCCGGGGATCGTCGGTTTAGTTTGTTTGGGCTTGATCATTCTCTCCAGCTATGCTTTGGAGGCGGCCGGCTGGCTTGAATTCATTATTCTTGGCGTCGGCATTGCCCTGATCTTAATCGAGCTTTTTGTCATTCCCGGTTTTGGAGTCACAGGAATTTTAGGGATTATTCTTGCAGTGGGAGCCCTCTTCATTCTCTTGCTTCCGGGTATCAAAGAGGTCGATTTCGATTTCGATACGAACGAGCTGAATGCTGCCGGGCAGTTTATTTTCGAACGAATTGTCTGGCTTTCGGGCGCAGTGATCGTTGGCGTCGCCGCGATCGCCCTACTTGCGAGATATGTGATGCCCCGTTTCGCCCTTTTTTCCCCTCTCGTGTTAAAAGGGGAGCAAACGGGGTATGTGGCGGGATTGGCAAAAGAGGAGCTTCCTGAGATCGGTGCTGTTGGGGTCGTCATCTCGCCGCTGCGCACAGCGGGCAAGGTGGAGATTGAAGGGGAATATTACGACGCGGTTAGCAGCGGGAGATTTATCGATAAAGGGGTAAAAGTACAAGTGG
Organism: Chlamydiales bacterium; assembly: GCA_020831465.1. Classification (GTDB taxonomy): domain Bacteria; phylum Chlamydiota; class Chlamydiia; order Chlamydiales; family JAAKFR01; genus JAJACP01. Next base: position 23,219 of record JAFIGI010000016.1, on the reverse strand, counting down.
TCGGAATCGAGGGGAGCAAGATGATAGTCGAGGAGGCTGAATGAACTGGATGCCGTTTGTTCTGCTTGCTCTTGGTTTGCTGATGATTTTTTTTGAGTTTTTTCTCCCAGGAGGAATTATTGGCACAGCGGGGGGTTTACTTGTCTTGCTCAGTATTATTTTTTTTGGCCTCCAGGCCAAGACGGCTCTTCCGGTTCTCTTGTTTACGCTTTTTGCGCTTTTTATGGTGGGCGTTTTAATCGCATTTGCTATTTGGCGGATCAAAAGGGGAAAGATGTCCGGGATCTTTCTGAATAGCGAACAGTCGGGCTATATCGCCTCTGAATTTGCGAAAGAATTAATTGGGGAGGAGGGGGAAGCACTTTCCGATCTCAAACCCTCCGGTCATGTGCTGGTCAATAAAAAACGGTATCAAGCCGTCTCAAAAATGGGGTATGTAAATAAAGGATCGAAAATTAAAGTCGTGGGTGGCGAGGGCGCCCATCTAATTGTCAAAATAAAGGTAGACTCATGAATTTATCGTTAGAGTTTTACATTCTGATTATCGTCTTAGCGGTTGTCTTAATCGCTGTTTTGGCGATCGTCGGAAAATTTATCAGCCTCTGGTTTCAGGCCTTTGTCTCTGGGACTCCGATTTCGCTTTTCAATATTATCGGGATGAGCCTGCGCAAAATTCCTCCCAGGGTGATTGTCAATGCGCGAATCAACTCCTATAAGGCGGGTCTGAAACAGATTACGGTGGCTGATCTCGAAACACACTTTCTTGCGGGAGGGCGCGTTTTAGAGGTCGTGCGCGCGATGATTGCAGCCGATAAGGCAAACATTCCTTTGAATTGGAAACAGGCGACGGCGATCGATCTGGCCGGACGCGATATTCTAGACGCAGTACGCACCTCGGTCAATCCGAAAGTGATCGACTGTCCCTCCCAAGCCAAAGGGCAAGGAGAGTTCATCGTCGGTGTCGCGAAGGATGGGGTACAGCTCCTCTGCCGCGCGCGTGTTACTGTCCGGACCAATCTCGCTCAGCTCGTTGGGGGTGCGACGGAAGAGACCATCATTGCGCGTGTCGGTGAGGGAATTGTCAACGCGATCGGACAAGCGGAGACACATTTAGATGTCTTAGGCAATCCCCAAACGATCTCTCAGCTTGTGCTCGATAGGGGTCTCGATTCCCAAACGGCTTTCGAGATCCTCTCGATCGACATCGCCTACATCACGGTTGGCGAGAACATCGGGGCACGCCTGAGAGCCGACCGAGCTGAATCGGATAAACGGATCGCGCAAGCAAAAGCGGAAGAGCGGCGTGCGATGGCCGTTGCGATGGAGCGGGAAAACCTGGCCAAAGTGGAGGAGATGCGCGCCCATTTTGTCGAAGCGGAGGCAAAAATTCCACTCGCTGTCGCCGATGCGCTACGCGCAGGAAATTTAGGGTATATGGACTACCTTAGGCTCAAGAATGTCCAAGCCGATACGAAGATGCGCGAGTCGATAGCTAACCCGGGAGAAGAATTAGAAAAAGGGCCAGGGCAGCAGTAATGGACTTTACAGAGGTTATCGGTCTTATCATCGTTCTCTTTCTCTTCATGCTTCCTCTTTTACGGAAGCTTCTTATCGATAAGAAAAGAGTTGAGGAGGAGCCGCAGGAAGTAGAAGAGGAGGAAGAGGAGTATATTCCTGAGTCGCCGCCTCCTCTACCCAAAAAGCTTCCTTCTCCGCAAAGGACCGTAAGGAGAGCCTTTGAATTTGAATCAGGCCTTGAAGAACTGGAACTTCGATCAAAAATCACGACGCGTGAGCTCGAAACGCAGGCGGCACCCGATTTTCGAGAACGGATTGTGAGCAAAAATTTTACCCTCTTTGAGTTCGAAAGAAAGAGCAAGCAAAACCCGATCGTTTCCCTGTTGCATAAAAAGGATCCGGGGAAAACGATGGTGATCCTCTCTGAAATTTTGAACCGTAAATTTGAATGAGCATTGAAAAGAACCTAAAAGCTCTGCTGCATAAGATCTCGGTTGCGGCCCGGGATAGCGGCCGAAAGGCGGAAGAGCTCTTGTTGGTCGCCGTTTCAAAGGGGCGGGCGGTCGAAGAGATCAAAGAAGCCTACGGCGCCGGCTGCAGGGATTTCGGAGAAAACCGGATCCAAGAAGCTCTGGAAAAAATGGAAAAGGCGCCCTCCGACATCCGCTGGCACTTTATCGGTAAGCTGCAAAAAAATAAGGTGAATAAAGCAGTCGGCCATTTCGCTCTAATTCACTCGGTCGATTCTCCTGAACTAGCCGAGCGCCTCTCTCGCGCAAGCGAAGAGCGAGGGATAAAGACAGCCATTCTTTTAGAGGCAAATACCTCTGGTGAAGCGGCAAAAAGTGGGCTCTCTGCAGAAGGGTGGGAGAGAGAATTTGCGGAGGTAGTCGCATTAAAGGGAATCGAGGTCCACGGGTTGATGACAATGGCTCCCTTTACACAAGAGGAAGAGGTGATCCGCCACTCTTTTTCGGAACTTAGGCTGCTGCGCGATAGGCTGCAGGAGATCGCCAAAAAGCGCGCGCAGTTATCGACCCTTTCCATGGGAATGACCCACGATTATCCGATTGCGATACAGGAAGGGGCGACAATCATACGTATCGGAACTGCGATTTTCGATGAAACTTGCTGAGATTTATGAAAAGGCTGAGCAGGACGAATGGATCCTTTGGAAAGAGGGGCGCTTCTCTCTGGAGAGGGCCATTCCCAATCAGAGGCGTTTGAACCGTGAAACACTGGCTAGGGTTTATGTTGCTTGCGTCGATGAGATCAAACATCAAGGCAATTGGGAGGAGGCTAGCCGCTATGTCCGCGCGCTCTGGATAGAAGAGGGGATACCCGGAAGGCCCAAGTCGCTACCGCGCATCATCGGTGAAGACCCCTTTGTGCGCATGTACGCCTTTGGCAAACCCTTGCCTGTCGCTCTCTTTCATCGGATTTGGAAGCGATTGGGCGAGCCGATCGGCGACAAAACAATGCGATTGAATCCGATACGTGTGGAATGGAACGCCGAGAGTTCACTCTATTTTGACGAAGATGCGACTCCACCGGGTATTTTACCCAAGCTATTCATTACTCAGCGCTTAAAAAAAGATAAAGAGCAGCTCGATCACATCTGCAGAGATTTGGCACGTGCTGCAAACATTGAGGATCCGATTCGGAGGCGATGGCTTACTCTTGCAATTTTAAGCCATGGAGCTGCCTACCGGGAGATCGAGGGAAAGGCGCTTAACATTCCCTCTTTTACGGAGGCGGGCAAGCTGATTGCCTACCGCTGCCGTAAACATCTTATTGCAGAGGGGGTTAGAACGGTAAGTCTCGCTCCGATTGAAGAGGGGGCCATCCCGATTTACCTCTGCCAGGGAACAGAGCTTTGGCCTTCTCAGCCTACGATGATCGGGTCGATCATGGCCAATTTCGCAACCCACGGGTCAGCCACAGCCGCATATGCCCACTCTTGGCGCCGGATCCACAAACACTTGCGCGATTTGCACAACGGAGACCCCCCAATCGTTGCCGGCCATAGCATGGGAGGCGCGCTGGCGATGCAGATTGGACTCTATTCTCACGACTTGATCGAAAGAGTCTACGCTTTCAACCCTCCCGTTCCAAACAACCGCGATTACGATTTTTACCATAGTATGGACAAAAGCCGCAGAGATAAGATTGTCGTCGCTGCCAACCTTGACGATTTCGCCTTTTGGCGGATCGGAGCGAAGGTTATAGGGAACGTCACAGTCTTTTTAGGAAAGCGGCGGTGGCGCTATTATCCCGTCGGATTACTGGATTGCCTGCTGCTCATTCCGGCTGTTGTGAAATTTATTCTCAACGTCCGGCACGCCTTTCCGGCCCACCAAAACATTGTAGCCCTTTCTGAGAACTGGATCTCTTTCGTCCTTACTCAGGAGGAGATCGAACGCGAGAATCAGGAACGCCCTTCCCGATTCGACTATCTCCGCTTTTTCCCTAAGCTTTACGACCCAATGAAGACATTGTTTCGGATCGTCAGGAGGTGGTGGAGGATGGAAGCGCAATATTTACGCAACGAGATCGAGATCATCGCTCTTCACGAGCGCGATCTTATCGATACGATGACCGACGATAACGAAGAGGAGATTATGCGCGAATTGCGTGTCCTTCACGAGCAGAAAGAGCGTTTACGTAGGAAATTATTTCGACGATAGATTAAGTCGGAACTGAATGACCGATTCTGCTATACTAGCAATCTTTAAAGGATTCCAAGCTAAGAGAAAAGAACCCTTGCTTCGCTAATTCATAGGGGGATTTACTCGATCCGTAACAATCATTTTTAGGTATCAGGTATGGATCGGCACCATACCGAACCAGCATGCCTAAGAGCGTTTCAATCAAGGCCTTCTCTACCTGTCCAATCGGCCTAAAAGCAAGAAGTGTCAAAAGTGGAGTTGAGGGAAAGCCCTGCAAATTTGGATCAGCACCATGTTCCAGCAATCGTTTTACAATCTCCTTGATTTCTCGATAACGTCTTTTTCGCTCTTCGACCCTCATATCCTTTGTGAAAAGTGAACCGAGGGTATGTAACGAAAGCAATAAGGGAGTTGACCGCCCTGATGTAAAGGAGTTGATATCGGCACGGGCCGCTAGCAAATTTTCAAAGCGTACCCAACTCTCTCTGTCCGCTTTTACTAATAATTTCTTGATAACAATGTGAATATGTTTATGCCAATGGCGTTCTTTAACGAGATGTATTCTTTCAAGCTCGAGTTGAAGTCTTTGACATCTGGTAATAGTAGCAAGACTTTCCTCAATTCCCCCTATTTTTTCAAGAAGAGGGAGGATGTGCGTTTTCAAGTAATAGAGAGTTCCCTTTCTTGCATTTTGATTTACAAAAGGCAGACTTGTGTAAAGAGGCTTCCAATCGCTTTCCGCAATCTTTTCAGCAATTATAGTCCAAACTTCGGGTGAAATTGTATTTGCCAGAGAAACTTTCCTTATTTTTCATTCAGGCCCTTTTATCTAATTCTGGTTGATTTTTTACGGTAAAGTCGGATCGATGAAAGGTCTAAGGAGTAATTTTAAAAGCTCTATTTATTCTCTAAAATATGCATTAAAATGTAAACTAAATAAGGTTTGAAGGCTGGTTAGGATGAAAAAAGGGAAATACTCTTTTTGCAAAAGACCTATTGATTCAAGCCCCCAGATCTCTTATAGCAGAAACAATTGAAAAATTTACACCTTGACCTGCGTGAAAGCCCCGTGATTGATCGATCATAAGTGAACCCATATTTCTAATATTTGTTCACTTATGATCGGTCAAGCCCGGGAGCTTTGACGCGGTGAAAATGTAAATTTTTCAACTGATTCTGCTATAAGTCTCCTACCAAGCCGGCTGTCGATTTTAATTCAAGCGCCAGATCTCTTGCGCGTATTCTTTTATAGTTCGGTCACTTGAGAACTTGCCAACTTTAGCGACATTGTGGATCGATTTTTTTACCCACTCGGATTGGTCTTCGTACAGCTCGCTCACCCGTCGCTGGCAGTCGATGTAGGAATTGAAATCGGCCAGCAGGCAGTAGTGGTCCCCCCCTTCAAGCAAGCTCTGTATGAGGGGCTCGAAAAGATTTTTGTTGCCGGCGCTGAAAAATCCATCGCGGATCATATCGATTGTCTGGCGCAGCTCAAGGTTCCGGTTGTAAATGTCGCGAGGTTTGTACCCTTCTTGCTTCAGCGCCTCCACTTCTTCAGCCTTCATTCCGAAGATAAAAATATTCTCGGGGCCCACCTCTTCAAGAATTTCAATGTTCGCACCGTCTAGAGTCCCAATTGTCAAAGCTCCGTTGAGAGCGAACTTCATGTTCCCGGTCCCCGACGCCTCTGTTCCTGCTGTCGAGATCTGCTCCGATAGGTCTGCGGCAGGAATAATCTTCTCAGCTAAACTTACTCGATAGTTCTCTAAAAAGGCGACTTTGAGCTTGTCGGATAGAGATTTGTCGTGATTGACTACGTTAGCGACCGATGTGATGAGTTTAATGATGAGTTTGGCCATAAAGTAGCCTGGAGCTGCCTTCCCGCTGAATAGGACCGTGCGGGGGACGTAATGGGCACCTGGGTCGTCCTTGATGCGACGGTAGTCGTGGATGACGCGTAAAATATTGAGAAGCTGCCGTTTGTATTCGTGCATCCGCTTGACATGGCAGTCGAACATCGAATCAGGGTCGATGCGGATTTCGTGTTCCGCGAAGATCAGTTTGGCAAGCTGCTCTTTGTTTTGCCGTTTGATTCTCCGCCATTCGCTGCAAAAGTGGTCGTCGTTTTGGTAGAAGGTCAGACGGTCAAGGTCGGAGAGATTGACCGTCCATTGGTCGCCTATATGGGCTGTGATTAGCTGCGCGAGAGAAGGGTTGCACATCTTTAGCCAGCGGCGAGGGGTGATCCCATTGGTTTTATTGGTGAATTTTTCGGGTTCCATCTCCCAAAAAAAGCGAAAAACGCGGTGTTTGAGCAGTTCGGAGTGGAGCGCGGAGACGCCGTTGACTTTATGCGATCCGACGATCGCAAGGTTAGCCATATTGATCCGCTTGGGATCGGATTCTTCGATGATCGAGAGTTTGCGCTGCATCTCTATCTTCCCGGGAAAATGGCGGTCGACCTCTTCAAGCCAACGCTGGTTGATTTCATAGATGATTTCCAAGTGGCGGGGGAGGACATGTTGGAAAAGGGGAATCGGCCACCTTTCAAGAGCTTCCGGCAAAAGGGTATGGTTGGTATAGGCGAAGGTATCGCGTGTCAGCTGCCACGCCTTATCCCAACTCAACTCTTCGCGGTCAACAAGGATGTGCATAAGCTCAGGAATTGCGAGAGCGGGATGGGTGTCGTTGAGCTGGATTGCCACTTTATCCGGAAGGGCGTCTAGATGGATGTGTCCTTTGTTATAGCGGCGGATGATATCTTGGATTGTGGCAGAGACGAGAAAGTATTCTTGTTTCAGCCTCAGCTCTTTCCCTTCAAATATATTGTCATTGGGGTAGAGGACTTTTGAGATGTTCTCGGTTAGGGCGATATCCTCGACGGCCCTGATGTAGTCGCCATGGTTGAAGTAGCTCAAGTCGAATCCGCGCGCAGACTTAGCCTGCCAGAGGCGCATCGTGTTCACAGTGTCGTTGTTATAGCCAGGAACAGGAGTATCGTAGGCCATTGCCATGACCTCCTGGGTATCGACCCACTGTGCGTGTTTTTTTCCTCTTGCGTCCGTATACTCGACAACACGTCCGTAAAACTGGATAGGGTATAGGTATTCGCTGCGGCAGATCTCCCAAGGGTTTCCGTAACGAAGCCAGTTATCGGGCGTCTCCTGCTGATAGCCGTTTTGGATCGTCTGGGTAAAAATCCCATAATCGTAGCGGATGCCATAGCCGTATCCCGGAATGCCGAGGGTTGCCATCGAGTCGAGGAAACAGGCTGCCAGCCTGCCGAGCCCTCCATTGCCCAATCCGGCGTCTGCTTCCATTTCGAGCAGCAAATCGAGGTCAAAACCGAGGTCGTGAATCGCCTTGCGGCAGTTTTCGAGAATACCTAGATTAACCAGACTATTTTCGAGCGTCCTCCCGATAAGGAACTCCATTGAGAGGTAGTAGACCCTCTTCACGTCTGCGTCATAATAGTGTTGCTGCGTCTTGATCCACTTTCCCACCATGTGGTCCCGGATTGTAAGCGCAATCGCATGAAACAGATCCCTCTTCGTAGCGGTGTATTTGTCCTTTGCAAGAGTATAGCGTAGATGATCTATAATTAGATCTTTAAGCGATTCGGCATCTCCATGTAGATGCTCGAGCTTGATTGCGGCGAGTTCAGTCATGATTTTTCCCCTCTATAATAAGAGTCTATAGAGAGAGGGTGAGAGGTGTCAAAATATTTTTTTCTTTATTAAATGTTAATCTTTTTTGGGTAAAATTAAACAATCATGGTAAATCCAATCACACCAGAAGAAAGATACCACAGGCTGCCTCCGGAATACGGGAAGGAGCTTTCAACTTGCTCTCGCGTCCAGGGATCTGTTCTCTTTGCATTTACCGCGCTTAGCATCACCGCATTTGCCTTGTTTTGTTTAGGAAATGTTACGACTTTTCCGCAAGACTTCGTCTACCTCTTCACGCATCTCGACCCGACCAAGTTGATAATCGGCGCTGCAGCGACCCTTCTTCTGATCGGTGGGGCCTATTGGGTCGTCCATCGGGCACGCTCAAAGGAGGACCCCTATGTGAATAGTCAGATTTTCCTTTCACATAACTACAAGGAACACATTGAAGAGGCGGTTTTCGAGTTTAAAAAGGAGGGAGTATTTTATTATGGAGAGACGTATATCGATAAATCGACTCTGAAGGGCGGCAACGGAAGCGCTTATCTCTACGCAGTCAAAAATTGCGGGAACCATTATGTGGTAAGCACGGCTGTTCCTCTTGCAACCCCCTTCTATACAGTCTGTACGATCGCCTATCATGCGATCCGTACACTGGTCATTCCTTTCTGGGTAGCGGCCAACTATCTCGTAGAAGCATCTCTCGGCCGCCCTGTTTTAGGAAAGAAGGAGCGCTATAAGCTTGTCGATATCGTCTTAGAACCCTGGAAGTCGTTAAAACAAGTTGTTGCAGCGCCGTTCTACAGCCTAGCATTCATGGCTGCGGGGATCTATTCGCTTATCAATCCAATGGGTGGGCGTGTGCTTGCCGCCAAGATCGAGCGCGACTGGAATTATGGGGCGACAAGATCGGAGGGATATTGGTCGCTTGGGGGACCTCAGCGCCTTTGGAATTTCGGGAATCTGGAATTGAACTTCTTCCTTGCGGGCTGCTGGCAGCCGATCGGAGTTGTCGAGTACAAAAAGGGCAAAATCGTAGAGGGGAGCGGTAAAAGCTTGGGTCGCGCTGTAGATGAGAGAAAAGGGAATGTCTATCTGGTCTTTTCTCGATCCGAACTCAAAGAAATCTTTAGCACTTAACTAATTCTTAATTTTTAGCTATAATTGCAGCTCCTGACAAAGAGGTGACCATGTATTGTTGCGGCCCCCGCCCTTATCCCGAAGGATTTCTTCCCGTTCCTGAATTCGATAAATCGAATTTCGAAGAGCTGACTAAAGAAATAAATAGTGTCTACAACGATTTGCAAAAACTGCCGTCGAGGTATCACTCGTCTCCCGTCATCCGAGCTGTTGTCGTAGCCGCCCTCATTGTCGGAATTGCTGCGGGATTGATGGGGTTGAACGGTTCTTTGGCCGCCTTTCCGCAAAATTTCGCCTCCTCGATCCAAAATCTGAACTGGAATTATGTGGGAATTGGAGCAGGCGTTTGCGGTTTTCTTTCGATTGGAGCAGGCGTTGTGATCCGCCGCGTTAAGTCTTTGGACAACCCCTTAACGAATAGCGGCATTGGAAAACTCTCCGGGGATTCACATTGGCAGGAAGCCTATTACAAGCAGGGAGAGGATAACGGTTTTTACTATCCGGGCTATATCGACACCTCGACGCTGAATGAAGAGGGGAGGGGAGAAGCTCTTTTTTACGGAAAAAAAACCCTCTTCGAACATTATTATGTCAGTTCAATCGTGGGGGCAACGACCCCTTTGCACGCCACAGCTGCAATCGCCTACCATCTCGTCCGCCTTGTCGCAATTCCATTTTATATATTAGGAAGCATGGCCCGTGAAGCTTTCAGAGACGAACCCATTTATAAAGATCAGCGCCGGTTTAAATTAAGCGATATTCCCACACAGATGGAATTCTCCGTCAAGCAAATCGTCAAAGCTCCTTTCTACGCGACTGCCGAATTCTATGCTGCGCTTTACTCGTTTATTGATCCGCTTAATGGGCGCAAATTGGGCGCGTTAATTGAGAAGGACTGGAATAACGGCATCGACCGATCCGATGGCTTCTGGTCTGTCAATGGTCCTCAAAGCCGTGATTGGAGGCCTGAAGGGGGAGGTGGACCTGAGAAGCTTGGTCAAAACGGCTTTTACGCTGCAGGCTGCTGGACAGCGATGGCCCGAGTCCATTTTGCTAAGATAGTCGAAGGCGAAAGCATGACACGGGCACTTCATCCCGAAAAAGGGCTGATCTACCACTTCACAACAATCGGGACCTTAAAAGAGCGGCACAATGCCGCTGTGGCTCAGTTAAAGGGTTAAAGAGACAGGGTTTTCCAACAAATGCTGGACCGTCTTCATGAATTGGGCGGCTAGCGCTCCGTCAATTACCCGATGGTCGACAGAAAGGATTAAAGAGAGCTCTTTGCCGGGAGCGACTGCTCCGTTTTTGATGACGGGCTGATCTTCTATCCCCCCAATGGCTAGGATGGCCGCTTGCGGAGGATTGATCACAGCCGTAAACTCAGTGATCCCGTACATCCCCAAGTTCGAGATGGTGAAAGACCCTCCCTTATACTCATGCTCTTTCAGCTTGCTTTTGCGGGCTCGATCGGCGAGTGCGCGGACTTCAAGCGAGAGTTGTCCGAGGTTTTTGTAGTCGGCATGACGCACGATGGGAGTAATCAAGCCGCCCTCAAGCGTAACGGCAATCGAGATATCGATTGTTTTGAATTGAATAAGTGTTTGATTGACCGAATTGAAGCCGGCATTAACTTGAGGGTGTTCGCGCAGTGCCAAAGCACAAGCGCGCAAGACCATGTCGTTGAATGTGATTTTCAAACCGAGCCTTTTCAGCTGTTCGCGCAGAGCGACGATCGGCTCGGCATTGATAGTTTGCTTGACGTAAAAATGGGGAATGAAACTTTTCGACTCCTGCAGGCGGCGTCCGACGACTTTCCGCATCGGGGTCAGGGGTATCTCCTCGTAGCTTCCCGGAGCGATCTGCGGAGACTCTTGTCGTCCGAAAGTGACCAAACCGGCCGGTTGGGCATTTCCAAGGTCGCGGCTAGTGATCCTGCCGCCCGGCCCTGACCCTTTGACGGTCGAGAGGTCGAGTCCGCGCTCCTTTGCCAGGCGTCGGGCTAATGGGGTGGCGTGCATTTTTCCTGCCCTTTGCTCTAGCTCAGCCCCTTTGAGGGGAGGCTCTGGGACAAAGGCAGGCTGTTGAAGAGCGGCTGTGGGAGCCGGCTTGGAGGGAGTTTCGGCCGCTTTCTCTTCCTCTTCGGGATTTTCTTCAGCCTGTTCAGTCGGTTTTTTTGTTTCAAATCCTTCGATGCTTTCATTCTCTTCTGCCGTGAAAAGGGCAAGCGGTTCATTGACATGTGCGGTAGATCCTTCGGGCAGAAGAATTTTGCGGAGCCATCCCTCATCGAGCGCGTTGTGTTCGACGGTAGCTTTGTCGGTGGTAATTTCTAAAAGAAGCTCGTCGGCGTTAACATATTGGCCTTCTTTTTTGTGCCATTTGGCAATCGTTCCCTCCTCCATCGTCGGAGAGAGTTTAGGCATCGTAACAGTAAACGGCATAGTCGTTCTATCGTAGGGTTTTTTGGATCGCATCTATGATGCGGTCGACGTTAGGTAATGTCTGGGCTTCCAAAACTTTGGAGTAGGGCATCGGCGTTTCCCGCTGGCAAACGCGGGCGACAGGTGCATCGAGATAGTCGAAACAAAATTCCATAATCTCAAAGCCGACCTCAGCGGCGATGCCGGCAAAGTAGTGGCCCTCTTCGGCAATGACACACCGATTGGTTTTTTGCACCGATTTTATCACGGTCGAAATATCGAGCGGTTTGATCGTGCGCAGATCGATGACCTCAATGCTCGCATCGACTTGCTTTGCGGCTTGAAGGCATCTCCCGAGCATATGGCTGTGTGAGACCAGCGTGAGGTCGGTTCCCTCTTCCACGACTTTGGCCTTCCCGATGGGGAGAAGATACTCTTTCGTCGGAATCTCCATTTTCATTCCGTAGTCCAGTTCGCTTTCCAGAAAAAGGACCGGATTGTTGTCCCTTATCGCTGATTTTAACAATCCTTTCGCATCGTAAGGGTTGCTCGGAGCAATCACAATCAGACCCGGCAGGTTGCTATAAAGAGCTTCGACGCAGTGGGAGTGCTGGCTGGAAACCTGGGCAGCAGCCCCGTTAGGGCCGCGGAAGACGATCGGGACATTGAAGCGCCCCCCTGACATGTAGTGCATTTTCGCGGCATTGGAAATGATCTGGTCACAGCCCACAAATGAGAAATTCCAACTCATGAATTCTACTACAGGGCGCATTCCGGTCAGAGCGGCGCCAATCCCGAGTCCTGCAAAGGCAAGCTCAGCGATTGGCGTATCAAGAACGCGCTGCGCTCCCCATTTGTCTAGAAGCCCCTTTGTGACTTTATAGGCGCCGTTGTACTCAGCAACCTCTTCGCCGATGATAACGACTCTTTCATCATGCTGCATCTCCTCATCAAGGGCCTGGCGGAGCGCCTCGCGCATTTCGACCGTCTGGGTTTTAGGCATAGACGTCCTCCTCGAGAGTTGCGGGAGAGGGCCAAGGACTCTTTTCAGCATAGGCCATCGCCTCGATCACCGTCTCCTTTGCCTCTTTGTCCATAGCCTTGAACTCCTCATCTGTCAGAATCTGATTCTCCTCCATGTAATGTTTCAGAAAAGGGATCGGATCTTTTTTCATGAGGGTTTGTAGCTGCTCTTTAGTTCGGTAGAGGCCGGGATCCGATATGGAATGCCCCTTGAACCTTTCGCAAACGCACTCGACTAAAACGGGGCGTCCCGTCTCTAGAACTTCCCGGTGAATGTGCTCGAAGCCTTCATAGCAATTGAAGTAATCCATCCCGTTCAGGGTATAGCCCTTCATGTTGTAGCTTGAAGCCTGCTTTTCGGCAATCGCTTCTGAAAAACAAAGAGCCCTAGAAGCATGCGTTCCCATTCCCCACTGATTGTTTTCAATAATGAAAATAACAGGGAGACTCCAAAGGGATGCCAGGTTCAGCGATTCGTGAAAAGCACCTTGCGCGACTGCGCCTTCTCCCAAAAAGCAGAGAGCAACCTCGTCTTTCTGCTTTAGGTACTTCACCGAAAAAGCGGCACCGATCGCGATCGGTAAGTGGCCGCCTACGATAGCGAACCCGCCGAGCATTCGGTCAGTATAAAGATGCATAGAGCCGCCTCGACCCTTTGCATTTCCCGTTGAGCGCCCATATAACTCAGCCATCAACTCTTTGGGAGTCGCCCCCAAAAGAAGGGCAAGGGCGTGGCAACGGTAAAAGCCGATGTACCAATTATTTTTCCCAAAAACCTGGACAGCAGATGTTTGAATCGCTTCTTCCCCAGAGTAGGCGTGGTAAAAACCCCCGACTTGACCGTGTTGGTAAGCCGATTCACCCCGGATTTCAAAGTTCCGGATGAGCAGCATGGAACGCAGTGCCTCACGGATCTGTTTCGAGCCGACCCGGTTAATCAATTCCCGGGCCCTTTCGTCTACGGAGCGCTCCGGGTTGGGCGAGAAATAGGAACGATCGATCATGATGCCATCTTAACCAAGCTATAGTCAAAAGACAAGAAATGATTGATCTCACCTTAAGCAATCTTCAACCTCAACTTTTTAAGAGAGGCTCTAGAAGAGAGCGACCGGCAGCCCCTTTTTCATCCCTTTCTTGAAAGGGATGTTCTTAATCTAATATTCATAATAGAAAAAAGAATTTTTCTCTAAAATACATCTATCTAAATAGCTTAGAAGCATCTCTTGGATGCTTAGAGTAGTGGGACCCTTTGATTTTTCGAATCTTTTGTTTGCTAAAAATTGCCACTTTGATCTTAATATCGCCTTAACGTTTTTTTGCTATAATAATAGAAAAAGATTGAACAGGTAGATTATGATTTACGGACCTCAGTTCAGCCAGCACGCGAACCGTCTGCTCCCGATCGACAAAGATCGCTCTGACGAGCAGAATGATGAGCGGAAGCGCCGTCGGGTGCTTTATCAAGGGAGGGCCTGGGCTGAAGGAAAAGAGGAGCTTCCGATTCACCCAGCTGACCCTGTTCCTCTTAAAGCTAAGCGGCGCACATCTGCCGGCGTCTATGCAGACAGGATCTTGCTCGATAGAGCTCAGGCCCTTCTACGTAAAATGACGACCCTGGAAGAAAAGGCAGCCCAGCTCTGTTTTTTTGAAACAGATGCCGTTTACGATACCGCCCTTCAGCATGAAGTTGAGCTGATGATCCAAACTTGGCAGATCGGAGGCATTTTGTTCCGAAAGGGAGATTATAAGCGGCAAGCCTATTTGATCGAGCGCTATCAGGAGATCTCAAAGACGGCTCTTTTGATTGCAAATGATTTTCTCCATGGGCTTTCTTTTTATCTCCAAGGCGATCGTCTTCCTGATAGCGCTCTTCCTGAACAGAGATTCTCTGATTTAGGAAAAGCTGTTATGGTTCAAAACCGCAGGCTAGGCGTTCATGTCCAATTTGACCAGGAGAGAACCTTTCAAAAGCTTCCGTTGACTGAAAAACAGATTCAAGCCTTTCGGCGCGGGATTCGAGAAGCGTTAGGGATCGTTGCGAAAGAAAAGAATGGAATGAAGGAGAATAAGCTTGAGAAGTCCCATTCGTCCAAAGGTAGCTTTCCGATTCTCGAGCGGCCCGATCTTCAGGTTCAAGAGACGATTGGGTTTAAGACCTTGATGATTTTTGATGCCACAAAGGCGAAAGGTTCACTCGAAGAAGAACTCCACACGGCTTTTGACGATCACTACGATCTATTTTTGGTGAAGGGGAATTTATCGGAGGCGATCCGTTCTCTTTGCAAGCTTGTCCGAAGCGGCAAGATAGGGGAGGAGGAGCTCGATCGACGGATCATGAAGATCCTCATCATGAAAGCATTATTCTTTAAATAATCTCGTTTCGTGGAGTTTCTTAAAGGCGGCTTCCAACTCTTTGACGCGCTGAATGAGCTTACCGACGCTTTTCAACTGTACATAGTGGAGGTTGCACTCTTTGATTGGGATTGCCGGAATTCCGCTGTAAATTCCTCCCTTATCAATTGATTTGCTGATTTTAGCTACTGCAGCAAAGATCGCTCCGTCGGCGATCGAGATGTGACCTGCCACGCCAACCTGTCCTCCCATCACAACATTGCGGCCGGTTTTCGTCGAACCGGCTATCCCTACTTGGGAAGCCATGAGGTTGTTAGGACCTATTTCGACCTGATGCGCGATCTGGACGAGATTGTCGATTTTAGTTCCCCGGCCGATGCGGGTTGTTTTAAATCGTGCGCGGTCTATTGTCGTGTTCGCCCCAATTTCAACGTCATCTTCGAGAATCACTTTCCCGAGTTGTTTTAACTTATGATTGTTGCCTTCTTTATCGGTAAAGAATCCGAATCCACAGGAGCCGACAACTGCACCGGGCTGAAGGATGACCCGGTTGCCGATTTCACAACCTTCTCGCACAACGGAGCTTGGATGGAATAAGCATTCCGCTCCAACCGTCACTTCAGCTCCAATTGAAACATTTGGGCCGATCCGAGTTCCCTCTCCAATTTTAGCCCCGCGGTCAATTACCGCGTGAGGGCCGACCGTGACTTTTTCTCCCAACTCAGCTTCTTCATGGATAACGGCTGTCGGGTGGATACCGGTAAAACCGGAAGAGGGGGTCTGTATAAATAATTCAATGATGTTCTGAAAGGCGAGTGAGGGATTTTCATTGAGAAGATACCTTTTGCCCGGTTCAGGGCGAAAGGAGGGGGAGGTAACGATCACCCCTGCTTGAGAAGCGCGCATCTGCTTCTCGTAGCGGGGGTTTTCAAGGAAGGCGGCATCACTAGAAGAGGCTGTTTCCAAATCATCGACTCCCGTAATACGATGCGCGGGGTCGCCCACGAGTTTAGATTCGGTGAGTTTAGCAAGCTCTTTCAGTGTATATGCGCCCATATTTCCTCTTATCTCTCAGTTTTTGCGACGGAGCCGCTGCTGTTTTCGATTTCAAATTGCTTGTCCATCTCTTTGATCACTTCATCCGTGAAATCGAGTGAAGGGGCAAATGCAAAGGTCGAGTCCTCATTGAGGATTAAAGAGAGCTTCTTTCTTTCGCGTATTTGCTCTGCGGCAAGACTCACTTCGTCATGCATCGTTTGCAGCATTTTGTAGTTTGCTTGGTTAAGCAATTGGTAATATTGGTTTTGATAACGGGCAAAATCTTGGCTTAAGCCCTGAAATTTTTGCTTCAGCTCAGCTTCAGCAGCAGGCGAGAGGCCATCCATGTAATCTTGATCTTCGAGTTTTTTGGCGATCTGCTCGAGCTCCTTGTCTGTTTTTTCAAGAACTTCGGTCATTTGTTTTTTCATCGCTTCGAACGCGTTGCGCTCCTGCTGCCCATGCTTTGACTTTTCGACGCAGGTCTTAAAGTTCACAAAGCCGGCGGTTAGCTCTTCTGCCGTCAGTTTGCCAACGCAAAAGACTAGAGCAAAAGCTGTAACGATTGTTCCGATTTTTTTCATATCTCCTCCTTAAAAGAGTGTTGAATTCTCATCCTTAGAAACTGCCGCCAATTGCAAAGAAGAAGCGCTGGGCGACGTTTACATCCTGCCCATTGACTTTATCGATCGGATGGATTGGCCAACCAAGACCGAACATCAGGGGCATATTGCGCATCACTTCAATCCGTATTCCGAATCCCACGCTCGCCGACCAGCGACCCAACGTGAATTCGCTCATCGAGACATAACCTGCATCAACAAAGGCAAAAGCGTCGAGGCAAGGAGCTGCAAGAAGGTTATGCTGATATTCTTCCGAGAGGAGAAGTGAGGAGACGCCTCCCCGCGGTTCGTTGTTCCCGAATTTCGGACCGATGATAAAGGGTCGGTAGCCGCGGACCGTCGTTTCGCCCCCTAAAAAGAGACGTTCGCTCAACGGAAGGTCGGTCGGAGAGGTTTTCCCATAGGTTTTGATAAACTGCAGATCGCCGCGCATCTTGAGCGTACCGCGCGCGCTGAAAGGGTAGTAGTAGGTGTTAAAGTAGGAGAACTTCATAAACTGGTAGTTCCCCCCGATTCCGGCAAGCTCATAGCCGAGGCGAGAACGAAATCCGCAGGAGGCGCGACGGGGATGATCTGTTGAATCGTAGACTAGGGCATTTCCAATCGCAGAAATAAAGCCGGTCTGGTTTCCCTCTTCGCGTAGGAGGAGGTTGTCATTATCGCTTACTCTCATGCTTGTATGGCGTGCCCGGTAATAGATATCGTATTTTAGGAAGGGGTTGAGGATATAGGTTCCATGGACGGTCCCTCCGTATGTCTTGATTTCATAAGCGCGCGAGAGGGCGCGGTTATTGCTCTTTTCCAGATCGACTCCGAATATCCAGGGTGTATCGAGAAAATAAGGTTTGGTCCACGAGAGTAGATAAGTTGTTTGCCGGTCTCCGATGTTGATCTTAGCGTGAGCATATTCGCCCCCTCCCCGTAGGGCTCCCGGACCTCTTGAAAACAATTCTCCCAATCCGGCGATATTGAAGTTGCGTTCGGTGATTTCTACCCCTCCAAAAATCCGGTCAAGGGAGCTGAATCCGGCAAAAAGCCCAAGATTGCCGGTGTCGGTCTCCTCTACCTCTATATAAACGTCGCGATACAGCCGCTCACCGCAGGGATCTTCGATTTGAGAGCGGACAGCGTAGACGTTCACGCAGCTAAAGAAACCGGTATTTCCCAGGCGGATTTCCGTTTTTTCAAGCTTTCTGTTGTCAAAGATCTCCCCGGGGCAGAGAAGGCTTTCATGCAGAATCACTCTTGTCTGGGTGCTGCGGTTTCCGAAGACTCTGATCAAGCCGACGTAATATTGGGGACCCTCTTCGATCAGGATCGAGACGTCATAGACCGGGCAATCTTCATGGATCGCAAGCTGTACGTCAATATTCGTGTCGATATGCCCATAAGATCCGTATAAATCGTGAATGGCACGAATTGTCGAGCGGATTTTCTCAGGAGAATAAGGGCTTCCCATACCGAAAGTGAAAAGATCGTAGATCTGCTGGCTAGGAAAGAGCGTATTACCGGCCATAACGATATTGCCAATCCGGTAGAAGACTCCTTTATCGACGGAAATGACGACATCAATTCGGTCGGGCCTCTCCGCTTCCTCGATGCAGATTTCAACCATCGCATCGGCATAACCCAGATTTTGGAAGTAGTTGATAATTTGAAGCCGGTCGTGCTCGATCATTTCGGGATGGTAGGTACCTCTTCCGGTATACCAGCTAAGAAGGATGTTATAGGGTTTTGATAGAATTTCCTCCAATACGGCCGTTTCTTCCTCTTCAGTGAGCCCACAGAAGCGAATCTCATGGATTTTACCCGCCCTTCCTTCACATATGTTGATTTGGATATCGATGTCTCTGCCGTCTTCGGTAGGGATGATCTCATAGTCGAGTTCGGCTTCAAAGTAGCCTTTCTTCACATAGAGAAGGCGGAGTTTGTTGAAGGCGTTGATGAACTCGCCGCGTTCGAAAACCGCGCCTTCATCTAGCTCAAGGGTTTTGAGCAGTTTTTTAGATTTGATACGCTCATTTCCGCTAAAGATAATCTCGCGGATCGTCGGTTTGAACCAGATATTGAGCTTGATGAAGATTTCGTTGTTGATTACCTCGAGCGTCGGGAGTACCTGGTCATATTCTTCTGCAAGCATTTTCAAATCGCTATCGAATTCGGATTGGGAGAAATAACTTCCGACCTTCGACTGCATCCGGGCGCGTACAGTGCTCGGATCAAATGCCGTCTCGAGCGGAAGGTTTTCGGGAACGATATCGATCTTAGCGATCCGCATCGCTTCATACTGTTGGCCGAAAGCGGCAAACGAGAAGGCGAGTAGAAAAAATGTCAAAATCCAATACTTCATATAGTTCACTAGGGCATCACAGGTAAAAGAATGAAATCGTAAGAGAAGGCCGTTAATTTAATCAAGTCAATATGTATGTCTTCCGGCAAGAGCGCGGGCCAATGTTCCCCCGTCAATGAAATCGAGAGAGCTTCCCATCGGTAGCCCTAGCGCGAGGCGGGAGACCGAAACGGAAAGGGGGACGAGCTCCCTTTTTAAATAGAGGGCAGTTGTGTCTCCTTCCAAAGTTGAGTCGAGTGCAATGATGATCTCTTTGACGGCGTGGGCCTCGATGCGCGCTTTGAGTTTTTCGATCGACCCCGGAGGGGGAGCATGGCCATCTATTGGCGAGAAGAGAGCGCCAAGGACATGATAAAGTCCACGGTATTCCCGCGTCTCCTCGATAAGAAAAATATCTTTTGCCGAAGCCGTAACGCACAGGATCTCCCGGTTCCGCCTCTTGTCGGTACAGATTAGACACTCTTTTTCAACCAACGCACCGCATTCAGGACAGTTTTTCAAATTTTTCTTTATATCTTTAACGATTAAAGCCATTTCGGAAAGTTTTTCCTCAGGCCAATCGAGGAGGTGAAAAGCAAATCTTTCCGCCGTTTTAGTCCCGACTCCGGGAAATTTTTTTAAAACGGAGATAAGTTTCAATAGGTGTTCGGGGTAGCGCATAGTTGGATTTTGCTTCTTACCAGTTTTATTTTAAAGAGAGATTTGCTAAAATGTTTGCTTCTTATGATTTTACAAGGATTCCCGTGAGACGAGAAGCTCGGATTATCGGAACAGGTTCCTATCTTCCCGAACGTGTTCTAACTAATGCTGATTTAGAGAGATTGGTTGAGACATCTGATGAGTGGATCTACACTCGGACGGGAATGAAGGAGCGACGGATCGCTCGGAGCGACGAATTTACCTCCGATATGGGGGTCGCGGCGGCGCACGCAGCGTTAGAAGCTGCGGGCAAAACCCCTGAGGAAATCGATTTGATTTTAGTTGCAACGATTTCGCCCGACTATATGTTTCCGAGCACGGCAGCTTTAATTCAGAGAGCCCTAAAGGCTCCTCAAGCGGCTGCTCTCGATTTTCAGGCCGCCTGCACCGGCTATCTCTATGGATTGGCGATGGCTAAGGGGTTTGTCGAGTCGGGAGTCTACAAGAACATCCTTTTGATCGCTTCCGAAAAGCTCTCCTCTTTCGTCAATTACGACGACCGGAATACCTGCGTTTTGTTTGGGGACGGAGCTTCCGCTTCAGTGATCTGCGATTCGGGAGAAGGGTTTGCTATTCGCGAAGCCTGTTTAGGTGCGGATGGCGAAGTGGCAGAGCTCTTGATCCTTCCGGCTGGCGGTTGCCGCCGGCCGGCTTCAATAGAGACCGTCTCGGCAAATCAACACTACATCGCAATGGAAGGGAAAGAGGTATTTAAGCATGCTGTGCGTCGGATGGAAAATGCGGCGAAAGAGTGTCTGCAAAAAGCAAGTATGTCCGATGATCAGATTGACTGGCTCGTTCCCCATCAGGCGAACGAGAGGATTATCGACGCAATCGCGAAACGGTTTGGGATCGCCGATACAAAGGTCTTCAAAACGGTGCATAAATACGGGAACACTTCCGCATCTGCCGTTGCGATCGCTCTGGATGAGCTGATTCGCGAAAAAGAGATTAAAACCGGAGAAAACATGCTCCTTGTGGCTTTTGGAGCCGGTTTCACATGGGGAGCGACAATCCTAACGAAATTATGAAGAAGATAGCCTTTCTTTTTCCCGGACAGGGAGCCCAATCCGTTGGTATGGGCAAAGATTTTTATGAGAATTATGTCGAAGCGCGCGAACTCTTCCAGCAGGGCGACGAGCTGCTCGGACGTTTTCTTTCGAAGATTGTTTTCGAGGGGCCTGGGGAGCTTCTAACGGAAACGCGCAACAGCCAAACGGGGATCTATCTCATGAGCATGGCTCTTTTGCGTGTGCTTCAAAAGGAGTTTCCTGAGTTGAAGCCATCCGCTTGCGCCGGTTTAAGTCTGGGTGAGTATACTGCCTTTACGGCGAGCGGACGGATCCCTTTCGAGGATTGCCTGCCGCTTGTGCAGTTCCGTGGGGAAGCGATGAATGCGGCTTGCACCGCGACCGACGGGACAATGGCTGCCGTTTTCGGCCTTTCAGCCGATGAGATCGAAGAGATGGTGCGTGAGTTGGACCTGCCCTCCGATCTTTGGGCGGCCAATTTCAACTGCCCAGGCCAGACGGTCATTTCCGGGACGCGCAAAGGTATTGAAGCCGGGATAGAGGCGGCCAAGGCGCGCGGCGCCAAGAGGGTGATTCCGCTCAATGTCCATGGTGCCTTCCATAGCGGGTTAATGCGTATCGCTGAGGAAAAGTTAGGTGAAAAGATCCGCGAGACAGCCATCTTGGAGAGTACGGTCGGGCTGGTGATGAACGTCCCCGGGGGCTATGTATCGGACCCGGCTCAAATGCGCGACTATCTAATCCGGCAAGTTACATCTCCCGTTCGGTGGGAACAAGGGATCCGCGCCATGATGCCTCACGTCGAGTGTTTTATCGAGATCGGATGCGGCCGTACACTTTCCGGTATGAACAAACAGATCGGAGTCCCGGCGCCGACCATCGCCCTCAATAAAGTCGAAGATTTAGAAAAATTAGCAGGAGTTTTGGCATGAAGTTGCTTGCCGAGAAGAGAGCGATTGTAACGGGGGGTACCCGCGGAATCGGAAAAGGAATCGCCGCCGCTTTTATCGAGCAGGGGGCTTCTGTCGCGGTATTCGGAACAAGCGAGTCACGGGGAGCTGAGGCATTGAAAGAGCTTCAAGCGCGCGCTTTTGAGGGGCAGAAGATTGCTTTTTATAAGGTCGATGTGGCCGATACCAAGCAGGTTGAGGCAACGATTCAGCAAGTTTGCAACGATTTCGGAGGTGTCGACATCCTCGTCAACAATGCCGGCATTACACGCGACGGCTTATTGATGCGCCTTTCAGAAGATGATTGGGAAGAGGTCATCAATACCAATTTGAAATCTGTTTATAACACCTGCCGCTCTGTAATCCGTCCTATGATGAAGGCGCGCCAAGGAAAAATTATCAATATCACATCCGTAGTCGGGCTGATGGGCAATCCGGGGCAGACGAATTATGCGGCTTCCAAATCGGGTATGATTGGGTTTACCAAGTCATTGGCCAAGGAGATGGGGGCGCGCAATGTTTGCGTAAACTGCATAGCTCCCGGCTTTATCGCGACAGACATGACCGAAGCGCTCAATGAAAAGCAGCGAGAGGCGATTTTAAGCCAGATTCCCATGCAGAAGCTCGGGCGGCCTGAGGATATAGCAAATGCGGCTCTTTTCTTAGCCAGTCCGCTGGCTGATTACGTAACGGGGCAAGTTTTGACGGTAGACGGCGGAATGGTGATGGCCTAAGAGGCTTGCCAAAAAGAAACAGAAAAAAGTATACTTTTAAGATTATTGCGTATTTTTTAAGGAGCCCATTTTTATGACCAAAGAGGAAACTACCATGTCATTGGAACAAGAAGTGATCGATATTGTTGTCGAGCAGCTTGGCGTTGACGAGCAGGACGTGACTCCTGAGAAGTCATTTGTTGAAGATCTTAATGCCGACAGCTTGGATCTGACCGAACTGATCATGACCTTTGAAGAGCGTTTCGGCTTTGAGATCTCCGAGGAGGAGGCTGAAAAGCTCAAAACGGTAGGGGATGTCATCAACTACATCGCCGAGAAGAAAGGCGAATAATCAAAAGATCTCTAGTGTCCATAAAGCAAGTATTCCTAAGAATGCTTGCTTTTTTTTAGCAAAACTTGAAATATTATAATAAATTTTACATTTCTGCATTTAATTCAAATTGATATAAAATAGTTCTGAATTATTAATTTAATTTGGTAACTTCTATGGCCAATCAGACATATTCACTAGGAAGATTTATAGATGCAAATCACGCATGGGGATACCTTTCTCCACCAGATTTAGGAGCTATCGGTAAAGATAAGTTTTTTAGGAATTGTATTTATTTACATAATGGATTAAATGCCGGCAGTATAGTATTAAGTCCTCTTGCCGGATTTATTCGTATTATCACTGCGGTCTTTTTTTTATTCATGATGCGGAATATAAACCAGAGTTCAACAGCACTTTTTGACGTAGATGCAACAAAGCGCTTCTTGAAAATGCAAGCTGGACGAGGAGTTATGGAACTCTCATGTTTAGGGCCAATTCTTGGTACAGTAGTCGATGGTTTCGTGACCTGCAGGCGCGATAACCTCTTTTGGTAGTGTAAAAAATTGTGTGCAAATTCTGAGGTGACAAAAAAAGGTCATGGCGTATGAAATTCTCCATTAACTTCAAAACCAATAGAGGAGCCATGACCAAAAAGAAGAATAATTCACTTAAAGACGAGATGAAAGCC
>JAFIGI010000015.1 GCA_020831465.1 Chlamydiales bacterium | reverse complement strand
TTTCAAAAAAAATACCGGTTTCCAGGTATTTTCCCTGCCTTTGTGAGCTCAAACATCGCAATGTAGCGCAAAAGGTGAAATTCTGAATCAAATCCCGCCGAATTTATTCGAAAATCGCCTCTTTTTCAGGGTCGACTAATTTAGGCCTGCCTCGGATTTGCTCAAATCAATCTGATTCAACACCTTGCAAAACTCTCATCTGAAAAATGTATAAAGTCGAGGTATAAGTCTGCCTTATCCATCGGCAATTTAAACTTATTTGTATTGAAATGCACCTTGCTGTACAAGTGTGCAGTATGGAGTTGTTTTCTAAGGTGCGTACCTATCACATTGGGGATAGGATTGTCGAGATAGGACGCAATAGTCATGGGGTTGTTGAAATACGCTCCCAAGACCCGGTTTCTATTCAATGCGGAATCGGGTATGCGCATGCGCATGATCGGCTGATGCAACTTATTATCCTCCATACCTTGGCACAAGGACGTATTTGCGAGTTTTTCATTGATAGTCAAGAAGCCTTCGCTTTTGATGTCTTGATACGCAAGCTTGGCTTTCGAAACGATATAGAGAATGACCTTTCAAATCTATCGGGTGAAACGGTTCAATGGATAGAGGCTTATTGCGAGGGGATCAATTCTTATGTAGAGCGTCACGGTTCACCTTTGATTTGCAAGCTTCTTAAAATAAAGTTGCATCCTTGGAAAGTTTCGGATGTGATGCTCATCGTGAAGCTTCATATGTATCTAGGCCTTGCCCAAATACAGGAGAGGACGGAACGTTTTATCATACAGGCTGTCCATGACGGTGTTTCTGTAGAAAAGCTAAAAGAACTCTTCCGACCACATCTAGAAACTCTTGACTCTAAACTGATTGCTCTCATTAAAGAGTGTCGGTTGGACCGACCTTATTTAGATGAACAAATGGAATTCATGCCGGGAATGAGCAACAACTGGGCCCTTGCTCCTTCTAAGACATCTACCGGCTCAGCCTTTTTGTGCGACGATCCCCATTTGCAGATCAACCGCTTGCCCTCTATCTGGTATGAAGTAGCGACGTACGTGGGGGAGGAAAAGCATTTTGGAGCCACCTCGCCCGGATTTCCCGGAATTGTGATCGGTCGGTCGAATAATTTAAGTGTCGGCGTCACCTACGGTATGATGGATACGATCGATTTTTTTATCGAAAAAGTTCATGAAGGGCAAGTCATGCGTCCCGAAGGGAGTATGCGGGCCAAAGCGCGTGAAGAGGTAATTCAGCGAAAAAAGGAGGGAGAGGCGCGTCTATATTTTTATGAAAGCGATGCGGGTGTGATCGAGAGGCAATTTGCTCAACATAAGCGGATCGAAGAGGGGTACTACCTCGCTCTTAATTGGTCAGGAAAAATTAAAGGTGCTTCACCCACTCTTAACGCAATGAGTAAGCTTTGGAGATGCAGTAGTGTGCAAGAGGCACAAAAGGTCTTGCGTGAAGCGACCTTCTCGTTCAATTGGGTCCTAGCTGATCATGAAGGGAACATCGGCTTTCAGCAGTCGGGAAGGCTTCCGAATCGGAACCATTCTGGACTCCATCCTCTCCCTGCCTGGGTAAAAGGGGCTCTTTGGGAGGGGTTCGTTCCGGCAGAAAAACTCACGAGCGAATATAACCCTGAGAGGGGATTTGTTGCATCTGCCAACGATGATAAAAATTCCCCCGATGGGCCCCTATCGATCAATCTGCCCTATGCTTCCTACCGTTACGATCGAATTTATCAGACACTCTCTCGCAACAAAAAGTTTACTATCGAAGGGATGAAAGCCCTCCAGAGTGATCTATATTCGCTACAGGCTGAATTGTTCACGGAGCAGATCCGCAGTCTAATCCCAGAGACTCCTTTAGGGAAGATTTTAAAAGAGTGGGATTTCCGTTATGACAAGGAGTCGAAAGGGGCTGTTTTATTCGAAGCATTTTATCTAGATTTGATCCTGGAGGTCTTCGGAAAAGTCTTTGGGATGAAAACTTGGGATAATATTGTCAGGCGCCATAGT
Source organism: Chlamydiales bacterium (assembly GCA_020831465.1). GTDB lineage: Bacteria > Chlamydiota > Chlamydiia > Chlamydiales > JAAKFR01 > JAJACP01. The sequence continues at coordinate 64,067 of JAFIGI010000015.1, read as the reverse complement.
CTTCTTGTTTTTATACATGGTCATTTTGACCGGATTTTGCTAACGGGCGATGAAAGCTGGTTTGGTGAAGAGGGGAAGGAAAGACTCTTTCGTCGCCTATTGGAAAAGAATTTAGACCGTTTCTCATCAGAGCTACCTTCGTGGGGGAAAAAAAACCAGCTGATCTTGGACCATATGTTATTCGAAGGGAAGTTTTCCAAGATTTTTGGGAAAGGGCCCTATCCTGCAGAGGGGGGGCGGGCATCGGTTTGCGCTTATATACCCTTTCGAGAGCACAAAAGGCGAATCGCAGCGGGCGCCTCCTACCGCTTTATCGCTGACATGGGAACAGAGGAAGCCTTTACCGTTTTATGCGGAGGCCCAACAGAGGGAAGGTTCTCCAAATATTATGTGAGCGATCTTCCAATGTGGTTAAACTTTGAATATAAAAAATTAAAGTAAAGATATGATGCAAATCATTCGCGGGCTTGTGGTGATCGTGGGGCTGTTTTTCCTGCTTTTAGGGGTCCTTTTCATGTGGGAGATGCCCCCATTTCCGGGGCCCTGGTTGAACACTTACCTTGTAGGTGCGACCTTGACTGCATTTGCGATCTCTACCTTTTGGATCGCAGCGACACAAACCTATAAAGCTTTTGTCGGCGGGGGGCTTTGCATGATTACAGCTTTTGGAGGAGCCGGTATCTATTTGCTTCGCCTCTCTCTTCAAATGACCGGTGTGATGCAAGCGGGCGAATTTTGCCTTTATATCGCGATTCTCGCTCTCTGGTTCTTGTTTTTAGGGTTGAAAGTCCCTAAAAGAAAGATCGACCGCCTCCCTTTGACTACCCAATGGTTGTTCGCACTTACTCTCACAGTTGCGCTTCTGAATGGAATCTATCTAACTGTTCCTCTACCCGGACACTTTCCATGGCTGCTTAATCCGGAACTCTCCGTTCTCTACGGGTGGATTCTGATTGGCAGCTCTCTCTTTTTTGGCTGGAGCCTAATTCAACCGATTTGGGAAAATGGCTATCCGCTTTTATATGCACTGCTTGCTTATGACGCGCTCTTAATTGGTCCACTCCTCAATCTTCTACAAGAACCTACTCAGGTTGCTGTCGTGCCGGTTTATCTTTGGTTTGCGATCATATTTATTTCACTTACCGGGGTATGGGCTTTGCTCGAGCTAATGGGCCGCTTTTTCATCGTACGCAAGAGCTGATTGGATATCGTTTCGGATTTGTGCCTTTAACGCTTCTATGGATTCAAATCGTCTCTCATGACGTAAAAATTTGAGAAAGAAGACCTCGAGCTCCTGACCGTAGAGGTCCTCTTCAAAGTCGAGAAAATGGACTTCAAGAAGAGGCGGGCGGTAAGCATGGAGCGTGGGAGCTTGTCCCAGATTTGCGACACCCAAATGCCGTTTTCCTCTAATATCGGCTTTCACAACATAGACGCCCAGCGGGGGAAGGCAGAGGGAATGGACTTGAAGGTTGGCCGTCCGGAAACCGATGAGGCGGCCTTGCTGATCTCCGGGTTCAACAGCTGTTCTGATCGAATAGGGGCGCCCGAGAAGAGCGCCGGCTTTTTTGAAATCCCCTTTATGAATTAGGTTGCGCAATCGACTACTTGAGACTCTATCTCCCGCTAAAGAAACCGGTTCGAGATAAGTCAAACGATAGTCCATTTTCTTGGCCAACTCCTGCAAATACTCCTTATCGCCTTCACGCCCATGTCCAATGACGGCGTCATCTCCCAAGACGAGATGGGAAAAGGGAACCCTAGCGCGCAAACGGAGAAGAAATTCCTCTGCCGACTGTTTGGAAAAAGCCTCGGTAAACGGGACCAAAATTGTGGTGTCGACCCCAAAGTTTTCGAACAAGCGGAGTCGGTGAGTGGTTGTCGTCAAGCGGTCAGAGGGAGAGTTTTTTAAAATTTCCACAGGATGATTAGAGAAGGAAAAGATGACTTTTTGCCCGGTCAGGGTCGATAGAACAGTTTGGTGGCCGAGATGCACGCCGTCAAAGTTGCCGATTGTTAGGGATATCTCCTTATCCGACGGTGTGAAATCCTCAAGACTGTAGATGGTCTTCATGCGCTTTTAAGTGAGGTATAATATCGAAATTGTCTCCATCGAGGAGTTTGCCGTCCAGGCACTCTTCAATTGTAAAGCTGCCGCTGCGCGTTCGTTTCAATTGGGAGAGATGCGCTCCGCAGCCAAGGCGTTGTCCTAACTCGTGCGCGATGCTCCGGATATAAGTCCCTTTGGAACAAGCGATACGTAAGCAGAGGTTGGGATAATTATAGGTAAGTAGAGAGGTTTCGACTTTGACGATCGCAGGGGTACGCTCAATCTCTTCTCCATTGCGTGCGAGTTCATAGAGTTTCTTTCCTCCGATCTTTTTCGCGGAAAACATGGGTGGAATTTGCTCGATTTCTCCCTGAAAATATCCTAGAGCATTTTCTATTTGTTCAAATGAAGGGATTTTCTTCGAACGGGCAACAACTTTTCCGTCGCAATCATAGGTGTCGGTACTTACACCTAGCGATAGCTCGGCTATATATTCCTTATCTTGAAATAAGAGCTTATCGGAAAGGCGTGTATATTCCCGACCTATCAACATGACCATGACGCCGGTTGCAAAAGGATCGAGCGTCCCCGCGTGACCGATTTTGCGGATCCCAGTAAGCCGGCGTAGAGACCTAATCAAACTGAATGAAGTCCTTCCCTGCGGTTTGTCGACAAGCAAAATCCCTTCCATAAGAGCTGTAGCTTCAGGACTATTCATGTTCGCGTATCTCTCGTTCGGCTTGAATATCTGAGATCAACCGATCGATGTGCATCTGCTTCTCAACTGAGTCATCTAAAACAAAGGTCAGCTCAGGGAAGTAGCGCATAACAACCTGTTTGGATGCATGGATGCCAATAAAGCCTGCTGCTGATTGCAATACGTCGATCGCTTCATTTTTAACTGCTTCTTCTCCAATGACGCTGACAAAAACTTTCGCGTGTCGCAAATCTTTTGTCACATCTACATTGGTGACTGTAATCAGCTGGGGAAGTCGGGGGTTTTTTACCTCTTTGCGAATCACATCTGAAATGACCTCTTTGAGCAGAGAGTTGATCCGTTCGATTCTTCTACTACTCATAGGCTACAGCTCTTGAGTTCGAAAGATAATTTCATAGGCTTGGATCACGTCATCCACTTGAACGTCACTGAAACCCTCCAAAAGAATTCCGCATTCGAATCCCTTTTTGATCTCTTTAACATCCTCTTTTTCCCGCTTGATTGACGCAATGTTTCCTTTCCACACTTCCTGACCATCGCGTAAAATCCGCGCTTTGTTGTTCCGATGGATTACACCACCGGTGACCATACATCCTGCAATGACTCCGAGGTGCGAGGACTTAAAGGTCGCTTTCACTTCGGCCGTTCCGGTCTCTTTCTCTTCAGAAATCTTATCGAGTAGACCAAGCATAAGAGCTTTGACTTCTTCGATTGCATGGTAAATCACATCGAACATGCGGACTGTTACGCCAAGTTCTTTGATCAGAGGTTCAGCATGGCTTTCTATCGCCGTATGGAATCCGATTATGATCGCGTTGGAAGCAGCGGCCAGTTGAACATCAGATTCTGAAATCTCTCCAACTCCCATAAAGATGATATCGGCTTCAGCCTTGTCCGATTCGATTTTTAGGATGGAGGTTTTCAATGCTTCCGCAGAACCTTGAACATCGGCTCGTAGGATCAATTTTAGGATTTTTTTAGCTCCCTTTCCCTCCTGAAGGAACTTCTCGAGTGTTGGGAGTTTTCTCTGCTGCAGCGCTCGCTGTTCGCGGCCGATCTCACGAGTCTCGACGATATTCTTCGCCTCTTTTTCGCTTTTGACAACGATAAATGGATCTCCCGCAGAAGGAAGGCCGGATAGTCCCGTGATCTCTATGGGTGTCGAGGGTCCCGCATCTTTCAACAAGTTCCCGTGTTCATCGTGCATTGTTTTAACGCGTCCCCAGTCACGCTCGAATACCAGCGCATCCCCATGGTGCAAAGTTCCATTTTGCACGAGGACAGTTGTGACATTCCCTAACCCTTTATGGAGCTCGGACTCCAATACCGTCCCTCGGGCTCGAGCTTCGGGATTTGCTCTCAACTCCAAAACCTCAGCCTGAAGGGCTAGCATCTCAAGAAGATCCGAAATTCCTTGGCCTGTAACGGCTGAGGTGTTTACCGTAATAGTCGCGCCACCCCATGCTTCAGGGAGAAGCTCGATTTCCGAGAGCTCACGATAGACGTTCTCGGGATTGAAATTTGGCTTGTCGCATTTGTTGATGGCCACAACAATTGTAACACCGGCAGCTTTAGCATGATGGATCGCTTCCACGGTCTGGTCGCGCAGACCCTCATCCCCGGCAACGACAAGAACCACAATATCAGTCACTTCAGCTCCACGGGCACGCATTGCCGAAAAGGCTTCGTGGCCGGGTGTATCAAGCACTGTCAGATCTCCTACGGGCGTTTTGCAGCGGAATGCTCCGATATGCTGGGTAATGGCACCTGCTTCGCCAGCCACTATGTTACTCTTCCGGATAGAGTCTATCAGGCTTGTCTTCCCATGGTCGACGTGTCCCATAAAAGCTACGACGGGAGGTCGAATTTTCAGTTTTTCCGGGTCGGTCTGGTCGATCTCTTCGCGGATTGAGTGGGCTGTAATTTGGATACGCTCAGCTTCAGATCTATCAATCGTAATCCTGCAGCCGAACTCGTCGCCAATGTATTGGACTGTTGTTTCGTCCTCAAGCGGATCGTTGACCGTATAAGTCATACCGTGCAAAAAGAGCTTCTGAATCAACTCGGAGGCCTTTAGCTTCATCTCCGCCGCCAACTCTTTGACTGTAATAGGAATCCGCACTTTTAATTCTGTTGGCCGGATAATCTCGTGATCTTCTGCCCGGGCAAACTGCTTAGAGGGACGTTTCTTTCTCCAACGTCCTTCGTCTCCTTCGCTCAATCCTTGACGGTCACGCGCATCGAACGATTTGGGCTGTTGACGCTTGGCGGGTTTAAGATCTTTGAAATCCCTAACTTTTTTCCCTTTTTTTAAGATCTTTTTATCACCGGACTCCTCTTTTTCTTCCTTCTTTTTCGAGGGTTCTTCCTTGGTTTTTCCACCTTTTGAAGCGGTATCTTCGGCCTTGCCCTCCTTGGGCTTCTCCCTCTTAGCCGGAAGGATATCTTTGATGTGGCGTCCTGTTGGGCCAAGCTTTTCGGGATTTTTCTGCTCTTCCTCGGCTTCAGCTTTAACTTTTTCCTCCACGATTTGGGGAGGGGGCTCTTGCATAGTAGCGGCAGCTTCTTCCACAGAGGTAGAAGATTCTTCATTCTCTTCTACATCATTATCTTTGGGTGACGGCAGATCTTCTTTTGCAAATGCCGACTTTGACTTTGCCCGGATACGGCGAGTCTTCGGCTCTTCTGTTTCCACAGGAGCTTCAACAGCTTTTTCCTTTGGAGGCTGCGCTTTTTTCGTTTTTGGCTTCGCCTCTTTCTCTTGTTTCTCTCCCGAGAGCTTTGCCTTGAATTTATCAAGTCCCGCCGCTTTCGCAAGTTGAGTGTTCTTAATTTTGAGTTTTAGGTTTTTAGCCAATCTTACTCGCTCCGTTTACTCACTTCTTCCAATATTTTATAAGCCATCTCTAGGCTGATCCCCGGAACTGCCACTAACTCGTCGACATTTGCCGATAGGACCTTTCTTGCCGTATCAAAACCCGACTGGACGAGGTTTTCTACGATTAACTTATTGATCCCTTCTATTTCTAGAGGTTGATCCAGGGCCGGATCGTCGCTTTCTGCCAGCTGAAGTCGCTGAATTTCGAGGAGCTTATTGTATTCGCTCATTCTTTGAACTTCAAGCTCATAGCCAATTAATTCACCCGTAAGTCGGGCGTTCATACCGCGCTTGCCGATTACAGCCGCATAGTCTGAATCGTCGACAACAATCGCGACGACATTTTCTTCCTCGTTGACCCCAATTTTGCGGATTTCAATCGGGGAAAGGATATTTTGTAGTAGATCAACAGGATCGTGGCTATAAGGAATAATGTCAATTTTCTCGTTGTTAAGCTCGCGTATGACATTTTTTACCCGACTCCCGCGCATCCCAACGCACGCTCCGACAGGATCGACTTTCATGTCTGTCGAACGGACGGTTAACTTGGTCCGGTAGCCGGCATCGCGCACAATTTTTTCGATTAGGATCGTTCTGTCTTCAAGTTCAGGGACTTCCTGCATGAAGAGCTGTTTTACAAATTCGGGGTGGCTGCGGGATAAAATGACCTCGGCCCCTCCATTTTCAAGATCTTGCACTTCATAGAGTAGGGCATATATGCGGTCGCCTACTTTGTACTTCTCTGTCTTAGGATAGTTGCGGGCCGGTAGGAGAGCCTCGACTTTGCCTAGATCGACAATAAGATTGGCGCCGCGGGCGAATCGTTTCACGACGCCCGAAATAATTTCGTTGATCCTATGGCGGTACTCTTCATAAATGACATCGCGTTCCGCTCCCCGTAGCTTTTGCGAGATGATCTGGCGCGCTGTCTGTGCGGCGATTCGCCCGAAGTTTTCTGGTGTAACCGGAACATCGATGAATTGCCCGATCTGACAGTCAGGATCGAGTTCCTGAGCTGCTGCCAGAGAGATTTCTTTAGCCGGATGGTCGACGCGGTCGACGATCTCCTTTTCGCAGAAAACTTCAATATCGCCCGATTTCGGATTGATTTGAACGGCGACATTGGCCTCTTCCTTGATGCTTTTCCGTGCGGCGGCTCTGAGGGCTGTTTCGATAGCAGTAATCACGACGTCACGTTTGATACCCTTTTCACGCTCCATGTATTCAAAAATAGCTACGAGATCTTTATTCATTTATATGTAACTCTCTTTACTTTTATCTAAAAAAACCGAAGAGCGCCCGGCCCTTCGGTTTTGAGTAACAACAGGCCAACCGACTGGCCTGAGAGTTGCTCACTCACTGGCCTCAACCGTATTGCTTTCTCTATCCTTCTCAGCATTTCCACCGATCACAATATCATCGTGATTCACTTGCGTATGCTCAATCAGATATTCCTTGATAGAGAGGGAGACTTTCTTATGTTCGGGATCCAACTTAATCACCTTAGCTGAAACCTCATCTCCTACAGAAATCACATCTTCAACCTTTGCAAAAGCTTGATCGGAAAGTTCGGTGACGTGGATCAACCCTTCGATTCCATTGTCGAGCTCGACAAATGCGCCGAAAGCCTTAATTTCGGTCACTTTGCCTTTAACAAGGGTCCCAACCGGAATCATCTTTTCGATCTCTTCCCAAGGGTTTTGACTTAATTGTTTCACTCCCAAGGTAATCTTTTTGCTCTCCTTGTCTACCGAAAGGATGACGGCGTCAACGCGATCGCCCTTTTTAAATAGCTCTGAGGGGTGGGAGACTTTTTTGATCCAGCTCATATCGGAAATATGGATTAATCCCTCGATACCGGGCTCGAGTTCGACAAAGGCGCCATAGTTGGTTAGGCTCTTCACTTCGGCACTGACGTTTGCGTCCAAGGGGTATTTTTTATCGATATCGTCCCATGGATTGTGTTCTGTCTGTTTAATTCCGAGAGAGATCTTCCCCTCGTCCTTCTGAACTGAGAGAACAATTGCTTCAACCTCTTCCCCTTTATTCACAACCTCGTTCGGGTCGGTCACGTTTTTCACCCAAGACATTTCGGAGACGTGGATCAACCCTTCGATGCCGGGTTCGATTTCGATGAAGGCTCCATAGGGGAGAAGTTTGACGATTTTTCCATTAACGCGGGTTCCCGGGGGATATTTCTTCTCGATATCGTCCCAAGGATTGTGCTCCTTTTGCTTGAGCCCGAGAGCTACCCGTCCTTTATCCTTGTCTATGCTCAAGATCATCACCTCGAGCTCTTCGCCCAAATCGACCATTTCGGACGGATGCTTGATGCGCTTCCAAGTCATATCCGTGATGTGTAGAAGCCCGTCAATCCCGTCAAGATCAAGAAATACCCCGAAATCGGTGATATTTTTAACGACCCCTTTGCGGATATCGCCGACTTGAATCTCTTCGAGAAGCTCAGCTTTTTTGGAGATGCGCTCGGCTTCTAGGAGTTCGCGCCGAGAGACGACGACGTTCTTACGCTCAATGTTGATTTTGAGGATTTTGAATTCGCATGTCTTTCCGATGTACTCATCAAGGTTTTTGATGCGCTTGTTGTCGATTTGAGAACCGGGAAGGAAAGCCTCCATCCCGATATCGACCATAAGGCCCCCTTTTACTTTACGGATGATTTTCCCCTTAACGATCGAACCCTCTTCGCAGTGCTCAAGGATGAATTCCCACTGGCGCTGTCGAGCTGCTTTCTCTCTGGAGAGAACGATTTGGCCGTTCTCATCTTCAGTGCGGTCTAGATAGACTTCTACTTCACTGTCCAGTACCAGCTCGCTTGGGTCGCTGAATTCGGAAACAGGAACGAGACCTTCTGATTTAAGCCCGACATCGACGACGACATAATCTTTGCCTATCTCGACAATCGTCCCTTTAAGGATGGTTCCGGGGGCCATTTTCTCGGTTTGATCCTCTTCCTCAGCTTTCGCGCCATGAAGAAGCTGTTTGAAAGTTGCAGCATCGGATTCTTGATAATCAACGTCGTCAAGAATATTTTTTGCTGACCAAGTGTATTCTGCGTGTTTTGACATTTAAAGTTTTCTCCAAAATCCAAATATGTAAAGGGCATGAGTGTAAAGGTGTTCATAAAAAAAGGCAAGCAGCCATTTTTCTCTCTGTAACGACCTTAAACGGATTGCTTGATTTGAGTAATTATAAATTATGTTAATTAAACTGGATAGATATAAACTAAATTTTAATTAAGGTTGGTAGTATGATAAAATAATTCGTGCATCAGAAGCCAGCTTGGGATCTTTAGAATCGAGCCAAGTAAGCAGTGCATGCATTGTCTTATCCTCTTCGTACGTCTCGTACGTCTCGATTTTTTCGCTGAATTGGGCTACATCTAAAAAAAACGCTTTTCCATGAATAAAACCTGTGTTCTTTTGGATCTCGGGGTTGTTGTCAGCGATTCCTTTCTCTTTTCGTTTGTCCATTAACACGGCCAGGCTCAGTAAAGCTTTTTTTATCTCTTCGACTTTTCCCTCTTTTAGAAGGCGGCCGAAATAGGGATAAATCTGCTCGCCACGTCTCTGGATCAGGAAAGCGTAATGATCGATCGGAATGACAATCGGACGTTTTAGCCTATCGTATAGGGTGACGTTTTGAGTGAGACAGCTCGTTTTGTTCAGATGGAGGTAGACAAGCTCGCACTCCTCCTTAAGCTGCCGATAGGCTAGCGCACAGCTAGAAAAAAGTCTTTCCTGCTCGATCCGTTTTTCTTCGATCCGTCTATTTTGGATCTCTGCCAAAAACGGGGGAAGGGGAAGAGCCTCTTGAAAGGAGGGAAGATGGAAGCGGGAAAAGCGGAATAATTTGAGAATGTACTGCTTGTCTATGCTCTCGAAGAGATAGTAATGCGACCCCTTGCCGATGTAGGTGTAGGGTTGCGAGAGAAGCAGGCGGATTTGAAAACTGGAGGGTGATTCAACCTCCCACCTCGAATCAAAGGGGAGAGGAGCGTTTATCTTGGAAAGGGAAAAACCGTCGGAGAGGTGCCAGAAGCCGACCCCAAACAGGGTTGAGCCAAGAATCGACAGAAGAAGAAAACGGCGGAAGATCATCTGCTTCCAACTCGATAAGAGATAACTTTCCACAGCCCAAGGCGCCCTTCTGTCATCAGAGTTATCGTTTCGACTTGAAAAGGCTTTCTAGAAAAATTCGTCTGATATTTGATGATCATAAAGTTTCCCCGCAACCCGCCGGGCAGGTTTGTCGCAGTCTGATGCGACGTCACTTTGCGCGAGCGCACTCCGCCAAATCCCTCACGAGAGGCCCTCATCCCCGCAGCCCACTGATCCTGAGTGATAATATCCTGAACGATTCCCGCCGCTTCTAGCCAAGAGGCAGCATATTGATGTTGGTCGATAAGAGTGATCCAGTAGATCGCTTGCGCATTTGCAGCAGAAAAAGTCGGCGCTCTCCTTCCTCCTTCCGTCTCGTAGGGATTGGGAGGAAAGGCTGCACTTGTGTCGCCCAAAAGAGGGGAGGCAAGCAAAACGAGGAGAATATATGCCGTTTTCATTTGCGTAAAAAATTGTTGTTTCGCTATTGTCTACTTCCTTCCAAGTTAAATGGAAGGATTGGATTAGGCAAGCACATTCTTGCGCTAACGGGGGCTTAGCTCAATTGGTAGAGCATCTGATTTGCATTCAGAAGGTCAGGAGTTCGACTCTCCTAGCCTCCATTTTTAATCTGCGGTTATAGCTCAGTTGGTTAGAGCGCGACACTGATAATGTCGAGGTCCCAAGTTCAAGTCTTGGTAACCGCAATGGTTCGACTTATTCTTATAGCCGTTTTTTTCACCCTGCAGATTGGCGCAAATGAAGAATTGACAGATGCAGTTCTACCCCGTCTCGACCGAACCGTTCAAAATGAGTTTTATCAGACGTTGAAAGCCCTCGATTCTCTTTTTGATGAGGCGGGCATTGAGTATTGGGTTACGGCCGGCACCCTTCTTGGCGCGATCCGCCATGGCGAAATGATTCCTTGGGATGACGATATCGATCTCGCCCTTTTTATCGACGATCTAGGTAAAGTCGTTTCACTTCGCCCCGAATTGGAAAAGAGGGGGCTTTGTCTGCTTGTGAAAAGGGATTATGCGAAAATTTTTCCCAAAGAGGGGAAGCAAATCGCACACCCTGATGGGGATTTTTATCCCCACCGCTATCCCTTTATCGACCTTTTCTTTATGACGCGGGAAGCAGGGAAAATTCTCCCTGCGAGCATGCGTCTTCGCGAGGGATTTAAGAATGACTGGCTCGAAAGTGAGACAACTTTTGTACGAAAGCCTTTCGGCCCTTTGACTGTCCCTGTCCCAACTAGAGCCGGGGAGTACCTTGAGCGGAGATATGGGGAGGATTGTTGGGAGTGGGCCTATGCGGATTACGATCATGCCGCGGAACAGAAGCGCGAGCGGATTAAAGTTAAAATCCGAAAAAGTTAATTAGTGCATCGTTTTAGATTCTTCTATAAATATTTATTTTTTTCTCTCTTCGTCGCGAGGCTTTAGAATTTTGTTTCTCGCTTCGTCCAGGGCTTTGAGCAACGCTTGCTCTTCTTCGGTTTGTTTATCTTTATTCTTTGGATAGCGTTCTTTGATATCGCCTATGACCTTCGAAGAATATTCTTTGCTCCATTTGGGCTTGAAAAGGTTCTCTTTGATGAATGATACGGCTGCTTTCTCTTCCATTTGATCGACTTGATAAAATTTGAGGAGCATACAGTTCCAGTCAATGATCGCATGCCTCTGAGCATTTTTTTTTCTAGATTTGCGGACCGAATAGACAATAAATTTGGTGCTGAGAAGGAGGGCTCCCGATCCCGGAAGGACGCCGGGCGCGATCACGTTACTGACGACATTGACCCCGGGAAGGGTCAGACAAAGGCAGGCGCTTCCAATTACAATCAGAGCCCCAATAATGAGAAAGGAGGCTGCCGCCGTCGAACATCCGGTCCGGCAGGCCGTTTTTTTAAAGGTCTCGTGGAGCTGAAAGAGATGATTTTCATCCGCCGGATTAAGTTTGGTTGCGTGACTCATTGCGTCCTATTAGATTAGGAAGTAATATAGCACCTATGAGCTACCCATTCAAGATTTCCGACCCTGTCCACGGATTTATCCGGTTCAACGCGCTTGAGCAGCGGGTGATCGACTCCAGGCCCTTCCAACGGCTGCGCTATATCCGGCAAATGGGGGTAGCTTACCTGGTCTATCCCGGAGCGAATCACACACGTTTTGAACATTCGCTCGGTGTAATGGAGCTGGCGGGCCGGATCTACAATACGATTTCCGAAGACCTTCCTCAGGAAAAGGTAGATTACTGGCGGCAAATTTTGCGTTTAGCGGCTCTCTGCCATGATATGGGGCACCTTCCCTTTTCTCACACAGCTGAAAAAGTGCTTCTTCCTAATGGGGGTCACGAACGGATGACGCTCGAGATGATCCGAAGCGGCGAGCTGCGTGCGATTTGGCAGGAGATCGGAGAGGAAGCAGAACAGGATATCATTAAATTAGCTGTCAGCGATGCAGGATTAGAGCTCTCTAAGATCGAAAAGCTTTTGTCTCAGATTATTACAGAGGATAATTTCGGCGCCGACAGAATCGATTATCTGATTCGAGACGCCTATTATACGGGAGTTGGCTACGGGTTTGATTCGCGTCAGCTAATTGACACGCTTCGGATCTTGCCTGTCGGAGAGAGACTCACATTAGGCGTAACGGAAGGAGGCATCCAATCGGTTGAATCGCTTTGGATAGCGCGATACATGATGTATTCGAGAGTCTATCAGCACCCGAAGTCTCGAGCCTATACGAGCCATATGATTCGATTTATGCAGCGCCACTATGACGCAAGCACGCCCTATCTTGAGCAGACCGATTTTATTGTTTTAACCCGTCTCCAAGAGTGGGCTAAGAGGGGGGATTACGACGCGCGGGTCCTTTTAAAAATGGAACCTGCCTACGAAGCAATCCCTTGTCAAAAGCCTCCCGACCCCGCCCTATTTGGAGAAAAAATGATTATCGACGCAGCACCGATGCGAAAGGGGCGGCGGGAATTTCCAGTCTTGAAGGAAGAGGGGCGAATTGTCTCGTCTCAAGAGGTCTCTCCTTTCCTGCATGAAATTCCACTTGGAGTGAAGCCGATTCAGGTCTATGTCCACCCCGCTTTTACAAAGCAGCTGAAAGAATCTCTCGAATCTGTTCAATGAGCTGATTAGCTGCATGAGGATCGCTTTTTAATTCTGATGTAATCTCATAACTCGCCATGACAACCCCTTGGGAGAGGATGAGAATCCTGTCGGCAAGAGCAATTGCGTCTCGAAAATCATGAGTCACCATAATAATCGTTTTCCGGTATTGGTCGCGGATATCGCGCATCAGGAGATATAACTGTTCGCGAATAATTACATCTAAAGAGGCAAAGGGTTCGTCGAGAAGCATTAGTGGACGGTTTTGCAAGAGCGCCCTTGCCAAGGCGACTCTCTGGCGCATTCCCCCCGATAGCGCATCGGGATAACTCTGGGCACACCCATCAAGCCCTACTTGCTTTAGAAGTGTATGAGCCTCTTCTATAACCTTTTCTTTCGAACGCGCCTTGTTGGTCTTCCCTAGTTCGGTAAATAAGAGGAGGTTTTCAAGAACCGTACGCCAAGGGAGGAGTAAATCCTCTTGCCGCATATAAGTCGTGAGAGGCGCTCCTTCTTTCAGGGCAGGCTTGCCTGCGATTGTGATTTGTCCCATTGAGGGTTCCACCAGTCCCGTGATTAGACGAAATAAAGTGGTCTTGCCCGAGCCCGAAATTCCAATAAGCGCGACGATTTCTCCCTCGATAACTGAAAATGAGATCCCGTTTAAAATGGGCTTTTGCCCATATGCAAAGTATAGCGAGTCGATTTCAAGCATGCCTGGGAGCTATTTTCTACAAAAAACCATTGGAAGGCAACAACAATACCTCCTGAAAAACAAGTCCTGGACAAATATTAAGAATAAATTAATAACTCGCCCCTTACGACATTTCTCACAGTACAAGATATGGCAGAATCAGTTGAAAAATTTACATTTTGACCTGCGTGAAAGCCCCGTGATTGATCCGATCATAAGTGAACCGATACAAGATGCGGCTCAAAAAAATAGTAATAGTCCTCTGCACTGGACAAAAAATGATTTGATGAAAAAATCTCGCTGAGATGCGAATATATCTCGTTGAATTGCAAACTACGAGGTATACATGAAGCACATCAGCGAGCTGCCAACTACTTTATCTCTTTTTTTCAATTGGCACAAGAGTCGACTTGATTGCCGGGGACAAATGATTCAAGCGCTCTTCGTAGTCAGGACTATCAAGCTGACCCAGATCGCCTCAGCTTTCGAAACCGAAGTCAAAGATGAGTCGTCTTACCGCAGAACTCGATCGCACGAATTGGAAATGGGGAAAAACACCGATCAACATTTTAATGCTTTCGATTGCTTATCGGGGCATCAGTTTCCCACTCTTTTGGGCTGTTTTAGACTTGGAGGGCAACTCGTGCAACGCAGATAGGATAAACCTTTTGCGGCGATTGGTTGAGCGCTTTGGTCTGGAAAAAATCGATGTGTTGCTTGCAGACCGTGAATTTTTTGGAAATGAATGGTTTAGTTTTCTGACTGAACAAAAGATCCCCTTTGCTATCAGGGCCAAACAGAATTGTGTGGTTGAGACTGAAGGAGGCACCAGGATTCGATTGGGATGTCTGAGAAAAATGCTGTGTCAGAAGAAGGTCTATAACTATCCCATTCAGTTGTGGGGGTTCGACCTCTATGCTTCCATAAAGAGGAGGAAGGGAGCAAAAGAGCAAATGATTGTGGTTTCTAATATGCAGTTGTCAGATCCATTTGGGATGTACAGACGGCGCTGGGAAATAGAGACAATGTTTGGCTGCCTAAAGACGCGTGGATTTCGCCTCGAAGATACTCACATAACGGATCCTGATAAGATTGAGAAGGTCTTGTTTGTGCTAGCAATCGCCCTCTGCTGGGCATATCGCATTGGGGATGTACAGGATAAAACAAAGCCGATAGAGATAAAAGCTCATGGAAGGCGAGCAAGGAGTTTATTCAGAGAGGGGCTCAATCTGATCCGTAGAGCAATTTTTTCACGGTGGTCTCAGCGAGAATTCAGGCGGCTGCTTTCGTGTTTTATAACCTTACAGCCAGGGGTTGTGTCCTATGAAATCATTTTTTTTTCAGTACAGAGGTAATAGTCTCTTAATATTAAATTAATATTTATTTGATATAATAGTAATTGGCGAAGGAGATTATTATCTCCGTTTAAAAAGTCGGTTATTAATATGAGTTCAGCAGAAAAAATTGATGAATTCCATCCTGTTGTCCCCATTCTAAGAACTCCAAAAGAAAAGCCGGCGGCTCAAGAGGAAGAGATCTTCCTCAGCGTACCCCAGGTAGAAAAAGCAACTCTTCCATTGAAGGTGCGTCTGAAAAAAATTCCGCGCCAATGTCTTGAATTTTTCAAGGATGAGGAGTGGATGTCCTTGATTGTCGATTTTTTCGGGATCGCCTCACGATCCCTGGAGTTTGTGGGAAATGTAGGTGGAAAATATATCCCTTATTTGAGCATCGCAAGCTCGCCTTTTTATCTTTACCATGCACTTAAACACTCTAAAGAGCGTTTTCAATTAATGTGGACAGCGGCTAAAACGTCGCGGGTCGCCGATGTGCTCTTTTGGTGTGGGCAGGCGATCGATTCGACCGGGGAAGCCCTTAGCGGAATCACCAGACCTTTTGCGGGCGGATTAGAACTCGGAGGATTAACATCAAAACATTTTGCCTTAGGTGTTTGCTTCAGTCTCGTGATTCCTGTTATCCTGATTGTTTTTGGAGCGATCGGAGGCTTGACGAAAGGGTGGGCGATGGTGCGCACCCAAAAAGCGTTAAGACGTTTCAATCGTGAAGTGGAAAAGGAGGATGGCTCTCTTAAGGCTCTAGCCGAGACGTTGGAATATATTCAAAGGGGTCATCTGATAAGTGCCGATCCGCAAGAACGCCTTCTCGATGAAAAGCACTTTAACGAAAACCATTTTACCAATGCATATCGTAAAGAGGCCGTGCATAAGCGCATCCAAACCTTGCTCGGTCATCATGATTTACATAAGGTGCGCTCAAGCATGGAGCATATCGTCTCGAAAGATGTAGAAAATGCGGTCCATCCATTCTTAGAAGAAATGGAGCTGATGCAAGATATCGAACCTGTCCCGGAGTTGGTGGCTCCATTAGAGCTGTTATCGGATATTAAATTTCTCAATAAGAAGTTGGTTACCGCAACTGTCAGCGAGTTTCAATTGGCCGATGAGACCCTTGGACTCTATGAACGTCTGCTCAACCAAATCGATGTGGAGCACGATCTGTATGGGGAGATTAAGCGAAATCGCGATGAGTTGGCAGACTTGAAGGAAGAGATTTTGCGCGAAGGGGGGGAGATTATCGGTACCGTGCGCAGCGAAATTCATAGGCAGCTCTGTTACCACGCCTTTTTTATTCTCGTGGCGACGATAACCTTAACTGCCGGCGTCCTCTTGATGTACGCCCAATACTCCCATATTGGGTATGGTCTTGCCCTTGCCGGCAGCAGCATGAATATTATTTATATAATTTTTGAAAAAAAGGTTTCTCAGGAAACTTTTTGCAAAATGGACCGCTACTTTCAGAATCTTTTAGATAAGAACTCGCACATGGCGTGAAATCCGATCGGCGCATAAAATAGATAGTATGCGCAATCGAAAGTTGACTTTAGCGATTCTACTTCTTTCAGGGTTTATCGACTATGCGGGGGTGGCCATCGTCTACCCTTTACTTGCCTATTTGCTATTTGATCCCCACTTTCATTTTTTGCCCATCGATGCATCAATCACTGTTAGAGGCCTTTGGTTAGGGATCTTAATCGCCCTCCATCCCTTGTTCCAATTTTTCTTTTCACCTATTTTCGGCTCCCTATCGGATTTAAGGGGAAGAAAAAGATTGCTCATCCTCACTTTTTGGGTGAGCCTTTTCGGGTACGGACTGGCAATTTTCGGCATGCATTATCAAAATCTCTTATTAATTGCCCTTTTTCGCATCTTTACTGGGATCGGGGGAGGAAACTGCTCGATTGTCAGTGCGATTACAGCCGATATCAGTACGCATGAGAACAAGGCCAAACATTTCGGACTGCTTAATATGTCCTTTGGGGCAGGTTTCACTCTTGGGCCGTTCCTGGGCGGGGTAATGGGTGAATCATTTGGATTAACAGCGCCTTTTGTCACTGCTTTCATTCTGGTTCTTATAAACTTACTTCTTGTCCAATGGAAACTTGCCGAGACCCGTTCCGTCTTTATTCCGGGGAGAGTGCGCTTTTTTTCTTCCTTTTATCAGATTAGAGAGGCAGCCCGCATGCCCGAATTGCGTTTTATCTTTTTGGGGCTGATGATCTTTTCGCTTGGATGGTCTTTTTTCACTGAATTTGTTCCTCTTTTCCTTATTGACCGTTATCAATTCAATCCGGCTCAAATCGGAGCATATTATGGTTATACAGGGGCCTTTTACTCACTTTCGGCCGGCTTGCTCATCTATCCAATTACCCGGCGTTTAGGCATTCAACGGGCCCTGGTTATTTCAATGCTTTTTTCCGGAATTTACTTACTTCTCTTTTTGAAAATAGATAGCTCCTTACTTTTATGGCTCTATCTTCCTTTGTTGCAGTTTTTTCTTGCTTTTGCCTATCCGGCTATTGCTGCTCTCATTTCAAATAAGGTCAGCGACGAGAGACAGGGAGAGGTGATGGGCATCTATCAAAGCGTGATCGCTCTTGCATTGACAATCACACCTTTTTGCAGCGGCTCGCTCGTGGGAAGCTATCCTTTTTTAACTGTCCTTGTGAGCGGGGTTTTAATGGCTTCTGCTGCTTGCACAGTTATGCTACAGCGTGAAAGAGCCGCCCTTGACGCCGATTAAATGGGCCTCGGAAGGAAGGTGGCGGAGGCTCTTCGGCGAGGTGATGAAAACCTGGCCAAGCGAACCGAGACGATTGTAGAGAGCTTCCTCACGAGAGGCGTCGAGGGAAATTCCCACATCATCAACGCATAGGATCGGCGTCTCTTTGGTGAGATCTTTGAGACGCGCCCATTGAGCGAGTCTTAAACCTGTAGCGCATGAACGGGTCTGTCCCTCGCTCGCGAAATAGCGGGCCTCTTGGCCTCCTACACGGATAATTAGGTCGTCGCGATGAGGACCGACGAGGGTGCTCCCTTGCTCGATTTCGCGAGGGCGGCAGCCCTTATATTGTTTAAGAAAGTAGGTGTTAAGCGCTTCAGGGTTGCCATCCTTAGGAGCGCCGGTTTGATAGGAAAGAGTGATCGAATCGACATGCGCTTTTAAGGGCTCTTCTTTTTCGAGGGCGCCGACCGTTTCCCAGCGTTTACGGGTCAAGAAGGCTGCCGATTCAGCCATCTGTTCTTCCCAAATCTCGATTGTTTCGATTGTTTTCCGTCGGAGCAGGGCATTGCGCTGCTTCATCGCACGGGTATAGCGGCTTAAATGATAGAGATAAAGGGGGCTTTCGCAGGCAATTTGCAAATCGAGGAATTGCCGGCGCGCGACTGGACCTCCTTTGACAAGTTCATAATCTTCGGGGGAGATGATCACCCCATTGATGATTCCAAGAAGAGCGCTCAAAGAGGGAAGAGGGGTTGCATTATGGATCACAGTCCGTTCTACTCCGTTGAAACTCAATTTGAGGATTTGTTCGACCCCATTTTTTTCGAAGTGGGCCTCCAAATAAAAAGAGAGCTCTTGGAAACGGATAAGGTCGCGCATATGATGTGTACGGAATGAGCGGCCGGTGATGAGGAGGTGGATTGCCTCCAGAAGGTTTGTTTTTCCTTGAGCATTATCACCATAGATCACATTCAATCCCGGTGCAAATGCGACTACAGCCTCTTCATAATTACGGAAATTACGTAAATAAAAGGACTTAAGATACATTAGTCATCATTAAGACGCATCGGCATGATGATAAATAGACTCTTGCTCGAGTCGGTAATGATTCCGGGATTGTAAGAGTCTGAGATACCCAAGTTCACGGTCTCATCTTTGCTGTGGCGCAGAATATCAAGGAAATAGAAGGGATTGAAGGCGATCTCTATCTTTTCTCCCGTATAATTGACAGGCATGCTCACTTTTCCTTCGCCCACATCGGCGCAGTTTGCGGTTAAAACGACTTCTCCGGGAAGGAATGTGAAGCGAACCGAATGGGAGGAGTCGTTTGTGAAAAGAGAGATTTGTCTCAAAAGGGTGATTAGCTCTTCGCGATGGAGGGTCATCCGAACTTCACTTTGGGAGGCAATCACCTGTTCAAAATCGGGGTAGTCGCCCGAGAGGAGTTTAGTGATCAGGAGTGTGTTGCCCGATTCGATCGCCACCTTGTCGTCGGTCAGATAGACCGTAGCCGTCTCGTCGTCTCCGAGGATTTTCATCATCTCGTCAACCGCTTTGAGAGGGATGATGAATTCTCCGGAAAGATCTGAGAGGGGAATTTCGATTTCCGTCTTTGCCAGTCTTTTACCGTCAGTTCCTACGAAGACCGCTCTACCGTTTTCGATCCGCATCAAAACGCCCGTCAATACATAGCGGTTGTCTTCCTTTGAAACAGCAAAGGCTGTGCGATAAAACATCTCTTTAAGTTCTGCCCCCGGGAGGGTAAATTTCGCTGCCTCTTTGAGATCGGGAAGTGCAGGATACTCTTCCTTGTCCATTCCGTGAAGGCGGAAGCGCGACGAACCCGCCCTGATTTCAGCCATCTCGCTGTCAGCCGCCGCTACTTCGATATTCTGGTCAGTCAGTTCCCGGACGAGTTGAAAAAAACGTTTTGACGGAATCGAAAGAGAGCCCTTTTCGTAGATTTTTGCGGGGATAGAACAGCGCGTCCCGACAGTCAAGTCGGTGGCGGTAAAAATGAGCTGGTCATCCTCTGCCTCAATCAGAAAATGGGAGAGAATCGGAATGGGGGCATTTTGCGGGACCACATTTTGGATTTTTCTGATCAGGGTGCTCAGTTCATTTCTCGAGATGACGAACTTCATTTTATCCTCTTCGTTTAAACGCTATCATGGTATCATACCGGGTTATTATGGGACAGAGTGAGTTAGTAGGCAATAGGCGAGCCTATCACGATTACGAAATTTTGGAAACCTATGAAGCCGGGATCGTTCTTCAGGGGACCGAGGTCAAGTCGCTTCGTGACCATGGAGGCAATTTGGCAGAAGCGTACGTCAAAATTATTCAAGGAGAACTTTGGTTGATCGGCGCTTCGATCGCCCCTTACCGATTTGGGAGCATCTACAACCATGAGGAGCGCCGTGAGCGGAAACTCTTGATGCACAAAAAAGAGATCGCAAAGCTGAAGGAAGCTGTGCAGCAAAAGGGGCTCACGCTCGTTCCTCTCTCTCTTTACTTCAAAGAGGGAAGAGTCAAGATCAAGATTGGCCGCGCTCGCGGAAAAAAACACCATGACAAACGAAGCGCCATTATCGAGCGGGAGAAAAAACGGGAGATAGACCGCGCCATTAAAAGAGCCAAATTTTAAGGCCTCGCGCCTTGGCCCATTCATAAGCTTCTTGCTGGGAGGAGAAGAGCATCAAGGCTGTCGCAAGAGCATCGGCTTCGAAACAGGTTCGAGTGACGACGCTTGCGCTTGTAATCGAGGGATCTGATAGAGGAAGTTTTGTCTTTGGGTCGATGATATGGGTATACTGCGCCTCTCCGACTGTCCAATTCTGTAAATAACTTCCGCTCGTTGCGATTGCCTCTTCATGCAGTTCCAAAGTTTCACCGCCAAGAATGGCAACCTTCCAAGGGCGCCCCTCAGGGTGAGAACCTGCTGCACGAATCTCGCCGCCCCATTCAACAAAGAGGTTCCGGAAGCCCGCTTCCTGTAGCTGTTCGAGAATCAAGTCGACGGCGTACCCCTTTGCCGCGCCCCCTAAATCGAGGGCGGTTTGGTCATACTCTTTCCAGAAAAGGTCTCCTTCTAAGTGAATCTTATCCCAACCGACAGCGGCAGTCTCCGATTGAATTTCTCCCTTTAATAGACTCTCTTTAACCGGAGCGACAGTTGGGTCGAAACGCTGTTCGGTTAGACTCACGATTCGGTCGATCTGCCGCAAAAATGCGGCAAGTTGAGGAGAGAGAGGGTATTTTACACCGGCAGGGAGGCGGTTCAGTTTCGAGATTTCAGAGTGAGGATTCCAATTGTTGTAGAGCGCGTTGATCTCGGAGAAGGTTGAAAGGATGATCGATTCGGCTAGGGAAAGGTCGGGATCGGGATCGCCGATCTTGACGGTATAGGCCATTGTCATTGCGATTCCGTCAAGACGATGAGGGGGGGGTGAAGAGTTGCATGCAGCTAGAAGCAGAAGGAGTGTTATACAGAACTTCGGTAATAGGCAAGCAGCGTGTTGTGTAGGAGCATGGCTACTGTCATCGGACCGACGCCTTTGGGAACAGGAGTAATGGCTTTGCATTTTTTTTCTACGTTTTCAAAATCAACATCACCGACTAGGCGGCCCTCTTGACGGTGGATGCCGACGTCGATGACGACAGCTCCCTCCTTAACCATTTCTAATTTGATGAATTGGGGCACTCCTAGAGCTGCAACAAGAATGTCGGCTTGCCGGGTAAAAGTTTCCGGCTTCGGAGTGCGACTGTGAATGACTGTAACAGTTGCATTGCAACCCTGGCCGTTTTGCATTAGAAGCGATGCGAGCGGCTTTCCGACAATCGCACTTCTTCCGACGATTACGACATGCTTCCCTTCGACGTCGATCCGGTAGTGCTCGAGAAGTCGTTTGATGCCAAGGGGGGTGCAGGGGATGAAGCCATCTCCGATGCCGGCGACTACCTTGCCCAGATTGACGGGGTGAAACCCATCTACGTCTTTTCTAGGGTCAATCGCCTCTATAACATTGATCGGGTTAATATGATCGGGAAGAGGGAGTTGAACAAGAATTCCATTAACGTGGGAATCGCGATTGAGTTTGTCGACTAATCGAAGAAGTTCATTTTCCGTTGTTGAGTTGGGAAGGGGGTAAAAAAAAGAGCGGATGCCGATCATTTCGCAAGCTCGTCGCTTCATGTTGACGTAGGATTCCGAGCTTGGATTTTCTCCCAAAAGGACGACTGCAAGTCCCGGGGGTTCATCAAGTTGTCTGATTTTTTGTTGGAGTTGCTCCCGGATATGGTCGGCTGCTTCTTTTCCTGATAGAATCATCAAATTGTGTTAGCTCCTGCGGATCATTTTACGTAACAGAAAGGTTAATTGAAAGGGAAGAGAAACTGCAAATGCATAAGCGGCGTCGCTGAGTGGCATTACGATTAAATCTGTGAAAAACCATTTTAGAGTCAGCATAGGCTGGTACGCAAATAAAAAGGAGAGGATTACCGATGTTAGAGTTGATAAAACGGAGAAGAAAAAGGTCATGAGAGGAAGTGTAGAGGGCCTATCTTCAAAAAAGTTGCGCTTCTGGCCATAAAGAAGCCAGGAGACGGCGCAATAATTTAAAGCGGTCAGTCCGAAGTGGGGAGTTGAAGAAAAAAGGTCGATAACGGTTCCGCACCCGATCGCCCGCCAGAGCGCAGCAAAGCGTGTGCAGCGGTAAAAGACGACGACAAGGTAAGGTGCGAAATAGAGGAGTTGCCTTTGCGGAAAAAAAAGAAGACCGAAAAGTGCACAAAAAAAAAGAAAGGGGGAGTTAGAACGCATTTTTTGGGAAAAGGACTTCAGGGATAGTTTTTAAAATGAGCAGGCAATCGAACCTCATCGAATATGCATCGACGTATTGGGCATCCAAAGCAATTCTTTGATTGAATGTCGTATTACTTCTTCCCGAGGTTTGCCATAAACCTGTCATACCGGGACGAACGGAAAGGATCTTAAAGGCAAGCGGCCCAAGCTCATTTCTTTGTTTCAGCATGTAGGGACGAGGGCCTACAACACTAAGATCTCCTTTCAAGACATTCCAAAACTGAGGAAGCTCATCAAGAGAAGTTTTACGCAAATACTTGCCAAAAGGGAAAATACGCGGATCGATTTTTAGTTTTTGATTTCTTTCCCACTCAGACGACAAAAGAGGGTCTTTTTGTAAAATTTTCTTTAAATGTTCATCGGCATCAATACGCATTGTCCTAAATTTATAACATTTAAACGGCTTCCCCCCTCTTCCTAACCGAATCTGGGTATAAAAGATAGGACCCGGAGAGCAAATGAAGATCGCCAAGCCGATTAAAAGAAAAACGGGGAAAAGAGCAAGAAGCAGGCAGAGACTGAAGCTGATATCAAAAACGCGTTTTAAGAAACCGCGCTTGCGCGTCAAAGAAATGGAGAGAGCTTTGCTTTCCATGGGCCAAATTAAGCCACGTTTAGGATTTTTTTAAAAGGGGTTGCTTGGAGACCGTCAAGATAAGGTTTTTAAGTGAGCTGGTATCGCCCGGAAGTGTTTCGAGGGCGTTTAGTGCGTCGGTTTTAAGAGTGTTCATTGCCTCTTGCGCTTTTTGTTCTCCTGCAGGGTGGTCACCATCAAGAATATCGTCCACAACCTGAAAGAGCTTGCCGAAAATATCCCCGAACCGCTCAAGCTTCTCAAGGGTAGAAGAGGAAGCTCCCGAAATGAGACCACCAAACTCCATCGCACAGCGAAAAAGTGCCGCTGTTTTTCTCCGGTGGAGCTCAGAAAGATTCCTATGTTCTTCGATGTCCATCACTTGGCCCCCGATCATTCCATCGCCGCCGGCAGCGCGGGCAAGAGCGGCTACTAGGGCAACTTTTTGTTCAGCACTAAGTCCGGGGGATGAAGAGAGTATGTCGAAAGCATGAGTAAGAAGATAATCGCCGACCAATATCGCAAGTCCTTCGTTGTAGGCTCTATGTAAAGTCGGTTTTCCGCGGCGGAAATCGTCGTTATCCATAGAGGGGAGGTCGTCGTGGATCAAAGAATAACAATGCACCAATTCAAGGGCACATGCCGGCCTGAGTGCAAGCTCGTAGCTTCCTTTATCCAAGGCTTTAGCTGTATAAATGGTTAGCAGCGGACGTATTCTTTTGCCGGGAGCCAGCAAAGAGTACCGAGCTCCTTCCAAAAGAGAAGAGTAGTAAGGGGAAGATGCAGGTATAAGAATTTCTAGCTCTTTATTGATCAAGTCGATCATAAATGGGACCAGTCTAAAATCACTTTTCCTGAGCTACCGGAGAGCATTGCATCGAATCCTTTCTGAAACTCTTCAGCGGGGAAACGATGTGTGATCACAGGAGTAACATCCAAACCGCTTTGCAAAAGCGCAGCTACCTGATACCAGGTTCGAAAAATCTCCCGTCCATAAATCCCTTTGATTGTAAGCATTTTAAAAATAACCTGATGCCAGTCTAAGGTGGCATGGGTAGGGAGAATTCCGAGCAGAACTAAATACGCTCCGTGAGAACAAAGATCGGGAAGAGAGGCAAAAGCTTGCGGGTTTCCCGACATTTCAAGACAGACATCAAAACCATCATCGATCCCAAGTGTTTTCATGACCCCTTCCAGCGATTCCTCTTGGACATTGACGGCGCGGGTTGCCCCCATTTTCTTTGCAAGGGCAAGGCGGTAAGGATTCACATCAGAAATCACGACATTCCGGGCTCCCGATTTTTTTGCGATCGGAATCGTCATCAATCCGATTGGGCCGGCTCCCGTGATCAAAACGTCTTGGCCAACAAGGTCAAATGAAAGGGCTGTATGGACTGCATTGCCGAGTGGGTCGAAAACGGAAGCGACCTCGTCGGGAATTGTCTCGGGGACAGGAAAGGCATTCTCGGCAGGGATAGCGAGATATTCAGCGAAGCAACCGTCTCGGTTGACGCCGACGCCGATGGTTTTTGGACATAAGACGCGCCGTCCCGTTCGGCACATGCGGCACTGCCCGCAAGTGATATGTCCCTCTCCCGAAACACGGTCTCCGACCTTAAATCCCTTGACGTTTTTTCCCATATCGACGATTCGGCCGACAAATTCATGGCCGATAATCGAAGGTACAGGCAAGGTTTTACGCGCCCATTCATCCCATAGGTAGAGGTGAACGTCCGTCCCGCAAATAGAGGTTTTAATCGTTTTGATCAACAGATCGTTATCCCCGAACTTTGGCATAGGGACCTCTTCCATTACTACGCCTTCACGGGGTGCATTTTTTAAGATTGCTTTCATAAATTATTTAATGACCTTTAATTCTCTCCCGACTTTCTCGAAAGCGGCGATCGCCCTCTCAATGTCCTCCAGGCTATGAGCTGCCGACATTTGTGTACGGATGCGCGCCATCTGCTGAGGAACGACGGGATAGAAAAATCCGATCACATAGATGCCTTCCTTAAGCATTTTTTGGGCAAAAATTTGTGTTAGTTTCGCGTCAACAAGCATCACTGGGATGATCGGGTGGTCTTTACCTGCCAGCTGGAAACCGAGCGCATTCATTTTATCGCGGAAATATTCTGTATTGCGCCACAATTTTTGGCGGAGCTCCTTTCCCTCATTTTGAAGCAAATTCAAGACTTCGATGCTAGCCGCAGCGATGCTCGGGCAAAGTGTATTTGAAAAAAGGTAGGGCCGGGAGCGCTGCCGAAGCCACTGAATGATCTCTTTTCTTCCTGAAGTATATCCCCCAGAAGCTCCACCAAGCGCTTTGCCGAGTGTCCCCGTAATAATATCGACCCGGCCGATGACGTCGGCGTATTCGTGGGTTCCACGACCGTTTTCCCCAAGAAATCCGGTCGCATGGCAATCGTCGATCATCACTAGGGCGTTGTATTTGTCGGCAAGGTCGCAAATCGCTTTCAGATTGGCGATGATGCCGTCCATCGAGAAGACACCGTCAGTCGCAATAAGGCGGAAACGGCAATCTTTTGCCTCTTTCAACTTTTCTTCCAGGTCTTGCATATCATTATTTTTGTAACGGAGCCTTTTCGCTTTGCAAAGACGGATTCCGTCGATAATGCTCGCATGGTTCAACGCGTCGCTAATAACGGCGTCTTCAGGCCCGAGAAGCGTTTCGAAGAGTCCGCCGTTTGCATCGAAACACGAGCTGTATAAGATTGTCTCTTCGGTTTTTAGGAAGTCAGTTAGTTTTTTTTCGAGCTCGATATGGATGGTCTGGGTTCCACAGATAAAGCGTACAGATGCCAAGCCGAAGCCGTAGTTTTGGAAGCTCTCTCCCGCGGCTTGAATGACATGCGGATGGTTGGCAAGGCCTAGATAATTATTGGAGCAGAAATTGAGGACGCGAGAGCGATCGCTCAACTCGATATCACTTTTTTGAGGAGAGACGATTACCCTTTCTTCCTTGTAGAGGCCGGTATCTTTAAGTTGATCTAATTCGTCTTGGAGGAAATGAAGATAGGTCTGATCCATAATATTACCCTTCTGGCAGCGATTGGAGTTTTTGCTGAACGAATAAAGTAGCTTTTGACTGATCAACCATTGTTTCTTTTAAAGGCGGCAGTGGGTATTTCCCTGTATCTTGTTCCACCTCTTCTAGAATCGTAGGCAATGTCGAGATATAGGATGGAAGAATTGTTTGTCCGGGATATGGTTCATTATCATTACAAGGTCGGCAATATGGTTTATTATAAGGTCGGGGATATGGTTCATTATAAGGAGACAAAAGGGAGTCAGGGGATAGATTTGAAGTCATGATTTAATCCTCTTTTTTTAAATATCCGTCGCACAAAATAAGTTTGCGGTCGCAAAGGTCGGCAAGTACTTTATCATGTGTGACGACTATTAATGATTTATTCAATTCTTTGACCGAGTGGAGGAGGAGCTCGTGGATCCGGTTTGACGTCTCGTGGTCAAGGTTTCCAGAAGGTTCGTCCGCGAGGAGAATCTCAGGATCGTTGCAAAGCGCGCGCGCGAGCGCTGCCCGTTGCTTTTCCCCTCCCGAAAGAAGCTTTGTCGCAAATTCGGCTCGATGACTAATCCCTACCTTCTCTAACAGAGAGAGAGCTCGCTCATAGGCCTTGCTATTTTTATGAATTGGGTTCCCTGCGATTAGAGCCGGCATTAGAACGTTTTGCATGACTGTATAGTCTTCGAGTAGATTAAATCCTTGAAATACAAATCCAATATGCCGGTTGCGTAGTGCGGGTGGTGGATGGTCCGAAACGGATTTACCGGCGATAATCAATTCGCCGGAGGTTGGTGCCTCCAATGTACCCAAAATTTGCAAAAGTGTGCTTTTCCCCTCGCCTGAAGCGCCCATAATAGCAACACTCTCGCCGCGAGTTACGTTTAGCGAAACGCCTTTTAATATCTCAACAGATAGTGGGTGCGTAAAAGTTTTGCAGATCTGTTTTGCAGTTAATATCGGTTTCACCTTCACCTTATTCAGCTCTTAAAATTTCGGAGGGGCGGATTCGGGCTGCCTTAATTGCAGGAACGATTCCGGCCAAAAGAGAGATCAATAGGGTTGCTCCAATCACAAACAAAAGAGACGTGAAGCTTAGCTCATTAGGAAGATGACTTCCGTAGAAAGCTGATTGAAAGGCTTCATGTCCTTGTATAAAACTTAAAAAATTGACGAGTGATTGCAGGTAGCGCAAAGTAAAGATCGCTGCAAGGCTTCCAAGGACGCAGCTGATCACTCCCATCGTGAATCCGCAAATACCAAAAATAGCGGCGATCCTTTTTGGGGAGGCCCCTATCGATTGAAGGATCCCGATTTCTCGCCGCTTGTCGTTCACCAAAAGAATGAGCATAGAGATGATGTTCGAACATGCGACGATCAAGATAATGATGGCGATCAAGGTAAAGAGGTTTTTGTCGCTCTTAAGTTGTTGGAGTACGGGGCGGGCGAATTCATAGTCTTCGAATGAGAGGACATCCCAGTATTTTGCGATTTCCCGCGATTCGAGGGCGTGGATCAACTGATTTTTTACAGATTCTGCTTCGGTAATATCATTCAGCCAGATGTTGATTCCATTGCCTAGCATCGGATCGGAAACGGAGATATTTCCTCTCAAAAGGGCGACAACTCCTGGATCGACAAAGAGCAGTTTACTGCCAATAGGCATCATTCCGGGATCATAAAACCCGGAGACATAAATCGGAATCCGCTGCTCCTGCATGGAGCTTGTTGTCGGTGTGTAATAGGAGAGGTAGCCTCGGTCTCCGAGGCGGATGCCGCTGCTTTGAAAGTGCTTGGCGACCAGCACGCCTTCGCCGAAGATCTGGTCGGTCGGAATGACGAGGTTCCCTTCGTGATCTGCGTAGAGCCAGAAAGGGGGCGTCGCATCCGGATTTTCGATCGGATGGGCTTCGGCGATTTCAAGGTTCTCGTAGGAAGTAGAGCCTAGAAGAGAGGTTCCTTGAACATTTCCTGAAATTTCAAACTTCAAAGAAGAAAGCGCATCCGCGCTCTCAAGCGACGATGAGATCAGCTTAGATTGAAACGAAACGGTGTCGTTTAGAATAAGCTGCACATTTGAGGAGGCAATCATTTCGCTTGAGAGGTGCATCTGCTTTTGGTCGAAGATCACTTTCGCCGAAGTTGTTTCTAAACCGAAGGCTTGTAGACGGGCATTGAGCGAACCGACTTCTTGTTTCGTCTGTGGGATTACCACTTTGCAGATTTCATTGTGGCGGACAATCGCAACTCCTTCCAGATAGCCTTTTTCGGGAAAGAAAGCGGGAGGGAGGATAAAGCCTTCAGCGGTTGGGCGCAGCTTCGTCACAGAAACATGAGAGAAAAAATTTTTCAGATTTTCGCTAAGAGAGGTAGGATTTTCAATGAGGCTGTCAACGGGCGGCTGATTGGCTTCATCGATTGCGGCCTGCGTCTGATGCGACAATGTGTAGAGAATGTTGTTATAATCGTCTTTGCTCGGCGGGACGAGCATCTGTTTGAGTTGCTTGTTTTTCTCGTCGTGCGAGGCAATATAAGAGACCTGTGTCAAAAACGTTTGTTGCGTCTCGCCATTCGCTATCCCATCCCTGACTAAGCCTAAGCGTAAATTTCCAAAGGTGACCTCATATTCTTGCGGACGGATTGCGCCCGCTTTAAGCATTCCGACCGCTTCCCAAGCCTCTTTAACGGGATCCTTAAGCGAACCGTCGGGATGCCTATCGGGCGCCGGGAAATCGTAGGGGAGCTCGATGTCGACGGCTGGATCGTAAGGGTCGCTCAAGCTTGCAGCGAGTTTCTCTCCAATCGTCTTAGGCGTATAATTCGATTCAAGGCTGACACGGTCGATCTGGTAGTAATAAGAGCGGTAATAGGCGTCGGTAGGCGCCATACGCACGGGGGCGTTGAGCGCGACTAACTGTTCCACCCATTTTTTCTCGATTCCATCCGTAACGGAGAGAAAGAGAACGACCAGCCAGACGACAAGCGAGATGACAAGAACCGAAATTAAGGAAATAATCGATACGGAAAGCTGCCGCCATCTTGGGATCAGATATTTTAACGCGACAGTGAGTTCAAAGCGCACCGATTATTTCGCCTCTTTAAAGATCACGTGGCGGCGTAGGGAAGGATCGTATTTTTTGAGTTCTAAACGACCCGTGGTTTTCTTTTTGTTTTTCGTCGTCCAAATGATTTCTTTGCTTTCGGTGCTTTTCAGTTTGATGATTTCGCGGCTTTTACTTTTCGCCATTTCTAGACTCCTTCTAAAATACAATCAGGGGGAAAGAGTAAGGAAACTTGAGTTATTATTCAAGGGTAATATAAAATGCCGGCCCATATGGGTAACAAAATCAACTTTACAAGTCTTGGGTGTCCACGCAATCTCGTGGACAGCGAAGTGATGCTGGGAATCCTGCTGAAGGCGGGATATGAAGTGGCCGAAGAACCTGAAGAGGCCGATTATTTGGTCGTCAATACCTGCGCTTTTTTAGAGTCTTCGCGCGAAGAGTCCAAAGCGGAGATAGCCGATCTGCTTGCATGCAAAAAGGAGGGTGCGAAGCTGATCGTAACAGGATGCATGGTCACTAAGCACAAGGATGAAATCGAAAAGAGCTTTCCCGGCGTCCATTATTTATTGGGCTCTGGAGATGTAGAGGGGATTCTAAGGGCAGTTAAGTCGGATGAGAAAGGGAGGGCGATCGGTTCCGCGAGAAGCTATCTCGAAGCTGGTGAGATTCCCCGCCAGCTCTCCACCCCCGGCAATTACGCCTATCTCAAGATCGCGGAGGGGTGCCGGAAAGGGTGCGCTTACTGCATCATACCCAAAATCAAAGGCCCTTTGCGCAGCAAGTCAAAAGAACGGATTCTAAAGGAGTTCAGAGGGCTTCTCTCGCAAGGGATTGAAGAAATTATTCTAATCGCGCAAGACCTAGGCGATTACGGAAAAGAGCGCGGAGAGAAAGAGGGTTTAGCTGACCTGCTTAGAGAAATTTTGAAAATCGAAGGGCAATACTGGATCCGCCTTCTCTACCTCTATCCTGATGAGATCGACGAGCCCCTGATCGATTTAATGCGTTCAGATTCCCGTATCCTCCCCTATCTCGACATGCCCATTCAGCATATCAACGACTCGATTCTTAAGCGGATGCGCCGCCACACCAACGCGGCTCAAATTAAGGAGACGATCTCCCGCTTACGCGCCGCTTTGCCCGATATCCATATCCGCACAAGCCTGATCGTAGGGTTTCCGGGCGAGACGGAAGAGCAATTTGAAGAACTTGTGGCCTTTGTTAAAGAATTTCCTCTTAACCATGTGGGGATTTTCACATATTCGCAAGAAGAGGGAACACCCGCAGGCAGGATGGAGGAACAGATCCCCCAAGATATTAAAGATAAGCGGCACGCCCGCCTGGCATTGGTTCAACAGGAAGTCGTTGAAAAATTAAATAGGAAGTTGATCGGCCGCCGACTCGAAGTTGTCATTGAGGGCTATCATCCCGAAACGGATTTGTTTTTAGTGGGCCGCTACTTTGGACAAGCTCCTGAGATCGACGGTATGGTGATCTTAAACGATTGGGATGCTGTAGAAGGCTTTGGAGAGCGTTATCAGGTTGAGATCACAGATGTTGCCGGATACGATCTTGTCGGCCGGGTTCTCAAACCCTCAAGAAATAGACTCCGTTTAGCAAAATAATTCTTTAATTATCAGGAAATTGCGAATTTTTGTTATAATTTAACCCTATGGCATCGCAATTTACTATCGACACCAAAAAGTTTGTCGATCAGTCGGAGGAGCTTCATCTCCCATCCGAGACTCCTGGAGAGCGATTCAAACGCCTCACCCTGCAACGGGATATCGATTTAGTCGAGGTCGAAAAATATATAAAAAATTTTGATTCGGTAGAACGCCCTCTAATAAAACGGCTCCGGACTGTTGAAAAGGTGATCTACGTTGCCATTGCGATTGTTCTTCTTCTGACACCCTTGGGTTTCTCTTTTTTGCCCTTCTGGCTTCCTGCCGGCGTCGGGTTTCCGACTTTTTTGATATTCAGTCATTTGAGAACAAGAGTCAAGAAAAAAATCGAGGGTAAAGAACAGTGTTATGATGCGCTTCTTAAGTTCCGCGATATGTTGAATCAGCATTCGTTTAAAGCGCTTCATCAGTTTGGAGAGTGGGATTTGCCTCCTGTTGATCGCCGCCTAAAATCTGATCTGTTGATGCAAGAAGAGTTAAATAAGAGGCATCCGGTTTCGGCTTATCGCATTGAGCGGCTAGTCGCTTCGCTCGACTTGGATATGACCTCAAGTATCCAATGGGAAGCTGCTTCTAAACTCGCACAATTTCCAGACAAAACAGCCGATTGGGGCGAGATTAAAGAGAAGGTGAGAGAGGCTAAAGAGCTTTTGCACAAAGGCGAATTGGAGGCTTATAAGCTGAAAATGGCAGACGCGCGGAAAACAGCGCTTCTCGTAGGCAAATCGGAACAATTTAAAGAGAAAGTTCGGAAAGACGAAGATTTTGTTTTCAAGCGCATCGTTAACACTTCTCCTTCGGCAAAAGATCAGCTGCGCGCTGTGATCGGGAGTTTCCAGTACTTCAATCAGCTCTACCAAGAGCTCTATCGCACACACGAAGAGGGGAGGGCCCTTTATGGATCTGATTTTTGTGAACAATGGAATACGTATCTGGAATTTGCTAACCAAGCCTATGACAAGATAACAAAAATCACGTCTCTTTTTGAAAAAACCGATACCGGAGCAGATGAGTGGTTAAGTGTAGCGCAAGATATAAACAGAGACAATCTACAGCTCGGCATCACATCCTTGATCGAATGGACCCGCCTATTGAATCGAGTGATTCGTGCGGAAATTTCGAACCATCCGGTTGTTCGCTTAGAAGAGTTTAAATCCCTTTTTGCAATGTACGACAAAAAGATTTTGCAAGAGAAGGTTGTGGACGATTTGAGGGATTGGATTTGTCAAAATCCGGAAGAAGCGAAACGCCCGATAGGCGAAGTGATGAAGGTTTGGGATTTCAGCGACGCGAAAGAGGTAAAAGAGTGGATCGAAGCGCATGAAGAGTGGGCTGTCGATCCGGTCATCGAGATTTATAAGCGGAATCAATTAATGCGCTCAGAATACAAAAAGGCGTGGAGCAAGGCTGTGCGTCGTTTCTCTACCTTTTTCAAAGAAAAAGAAGCTACGGTATTTCCTGAGATCCTTACTAAGACCAAGCGTCGAGAAGAGATTCTGCAGAGCGCTTCATCTCCTCTTTTAAAAAACCTCACACAAAGCCGTGCTCAGGAAAATGGCTCTGGATTAACACGCGCAGAATGGGAGGAGAGGCAGCAGCTTTCAATTGAGATTGCGCTTTTGAAAAAGAGATTTACTGAGCAGATAAAAAGTGGTGAATTCAACTTACCTTCAAAGGATCAAATCGCCCGATTTAATCGAGAAGTCATTCTTCCTTTGAGGAAAGCGATCTCCAATGGCGGAGAGTCTTCATCTCGCGCATTTTGGAAAGCGCTTACGCGTAAATTCCCTGCGCGCCCTTTTGATCCCGTTAACATGCCGAAAGATGATGGATTCGCTAAGGGCCGGAAAATTGAAGAGCTTGTAATCAATGACCTATTGAAAAAAGTCGACCGTGAGATGATCCTTTCTAACCAGATCCGGCGCTATGGGCTCGAGTGGTTGGCGATTTCGGCCCTTTGGATTTTCGTCGTGATCTTCGGGTCGAACCTTTGGGTCGCGTGGGGCATTTCATCATCGATGCTCGCCATCCATGGCCTTTCGCTTTATATCGATTACAAATTGCGTAAACTCGATAAAGATAAGCAGGAATTAAAGATTCAGATGCTATTGCGCGACTACCCATTGATTACGCAAGTTCCTGATTCTCGCCCAGGGCTTAAGGATCTGAGGGAAGTTCAGGGAAAATCCGGCATCGACGGTCTGACACGTACTAGAGCGCGTATCTATGCTAAAGGTGATGATCTGTTGCAAGTGCCTCGATCTTTGGGAGAGGCCATGGCAATTAGCAGAAATGTTGCCGTTGAAGGGAGCGAAGAGGCGCGTCCACCTATCGAGAATCGACTGCTCCTACTGCGCTCACAAAGAGTTTATGGTGACTATCGGCACGAAGATGAAATCAAAGAATTAGTTGAACTTCTCTATCCACCTCTTGAAAGCAAAGAAAAAAGCGCTCCGAAGCAGATCAACATCCTTGTGGGTCAGTGGAATCACGCTGTCGCACATCGAAAGCGGATGGAAAAAAATCTTGATCAAATTAGCCAGGAAATTACTCTTCCTCTTCAAGAGCAACTAGATCGCTATGATCCCGAGAAGAGAGAGGAAAACATTTCCCAAAGATTAAGGGAAATTGATCGCTTGGGGTGCGAACGCGATTATCAGATTAAATCTTATCTGCTAGAGTTGGTCCGGCAGGCTTCCTTGGGAGAACATCAACGAGCCGCAAACGAAGGGTTAGAGGAGATTTTAGAGGAAATGAAGAGTCTTGCGGATGAGATCTACGAGCAAAACTCAGGAAATTCGGAAAAGATGACCCATTCTTTTTCCACATACTTCAGACGCCTCGCCTCTTTTCCTGTTGAAAGACTTCAATCTGAGATCAAGAAGTTAGAAGCCGACTGCTTGCAAATGATAGCTGAAATTCAAATGCATGAAAGGTTGCGTCAACTATTAGACATTCTTGCAAGAATCGAAGAGGGTAAAAAGCTCTTATCAGAAGCGCGAGCCAACGAGAAAATCGAAGAAGTGCTTGTCGCATTGGAAAGACAATTATTGCTTCTCGATCCTAAGCTTAAAAAAGCAAAAGAAGGCTTGATTCAGGCTCGTGTTAAAAAGCGATCTGCAAAAGAGCTTGCCGAATTGGAACGAGAGCTTCTTTTTACTCTCCCTCTGATTGAAGAGAAGCGCCAAGCTTTGATAAAAGATATTGATAGCCAAGGCGATAAAGATATCCAGGGTGCAATGCGCAAAAATCTGGAATTCATAAATACATCTCTGTGTGAAGCGAAAAAGCGCTTGGCTTCTGCCCTTATTCAAGCTTCCAAAGATCCTATTAATGGTTTTGAAAATGATATTAATGGACTTAAACAACAACTCGATTCGATTGTGAAGCAAAAACTTCAAAGCCCGAAGCGCGCTGCACTAGAGGGACTATTCAAATTGGCGAAGGAAATGCTCGACCAAGAACTCGTTTTGACGAAGGCATTCAGAGAGCAAACACTCTGCAGCGAGTTGAAAGATATTGTGACTCGTTCCTCTGACTGTGTTATTCCGTTTACACCGACAATCCAAGAGCAACTTGATACTCTTCTTTCCGATAGCTTGTGGGAGGAACATCTGGATAATATTCGCGAGCTCTATCTATCTCTTAACTCCTATCAGAAAGCCTCAACTTGGTGGCGGCTTCCAGGTGTGCTTAGAATTGAGCTCAGAAGAAGTAGAGAGGAAAGTATAGCAGAATCAGTGACAGCTGAGATCCGGTTACTTTTTTCTCAATTGAGACCGATAGAACAAGAGGGTGTGTTCGAACAACTACCACATCCGTTCAGGGTAGAATTCCTTCGAGATAAAGCTGAGTGCGCGAAAATCGAGCTTGAGAGACTGATACGAGAAGGGAAGTGGGATAAAGATAAAAAGAATTTTCGATATTTCTTTTGGCAAATGAATAAAGAGAGACGAGATTCTCTATTTAAGATGTTGCCTCCTGAATTTCAGAAAGAAATAATTGAAGATAGAAGCCTTAGAGCGCGTGATGCGCTTGAGAAAATCTTAGCTGAAAAATCATCGGATCAAACGAAAATCCAACGTCTTTATCGAGAGTTGATCCTGAAACATAAAAAATCTATATTCAATAAACTCCCCCTTGCAGTCCGAGAAGAGCTTGTCTAAAAGGTTTTAGAGGGGTAAAATCTTTCTCGATGAAAGAAGAAAATCCTCTCCCCAAACAAGAACTTCCCGATGAGCAGCTTGAGACTGAGGCTGAGCGTCTCCTCGCCGGCGAAGAGTCCTTCGATTCGACAGCCGAGACATTATGCTGGAGCGCTTCTATTTTATTCCGTTACGGAATAAAAAAAGAGAAGGGACGTCCCCTGCTGATGGCACTCAATAAGTTGATTCAAGCGGAAGAGGCGAACCCCCTCATTTTTGAGGTTGACCCCGCCTGGCACCATCTTTGGGGTAATATCCTCGTTCATTTAAGCCGCATCGTTTACGATTACAGCTTTGTCGAAAAGGCATTGGAACAGTACGCGAAAGCAGCTAAGGTTAAAGGGGGTAATGGGGGACTCTATTGGGATTGGGCCCAGGCGTGGACCTTGCTCGGCGCTCAATCGGCAGAACGTGCCGATCTGAAGCAAGGCTTGGATCATTTTAAAAAAGCGGCGGATTTTGGATGTGATTCGCCTCTTTTTCGAATCGACCGTGCAATTTCCTATATGATTTGCGGCTCATTTACAGGCGACCCTTCCTTTTTTGGAGAAGCTCTCTCTCTTTTGCAAGGGGCGATTGCGGATACCTATCACCCTGAAAGCGAGACGACATTAACCCATGCTCGGGCTTGGACGACCTATGCGGCTGCCTGTAAGCAACGCTATTACCTGACCCATCTACAAAAAGATTTAGAAGCAGCAGATGCCGCAGTGCGCGAGGCAATTCTTTCGGTCCCGTCCCAAGCGGATCTTTGGCTTGAATGGGGTGAACTCTATCTCTATGCCGGATGGCTTAGGCGCGACCTTAAGCTAGTCGAATCGGGAATCGATAAACTCACATCTTCGAAGGTAAAAGAGGGAGATCCTTTGCGGCTCTCTCTTCTCTTGGGAAAAGGGCTTGTTATTCTAGGACTTTTCTTAGACGATTTAAAATTAATGAATGAAGGCAAAGAACGTCTATCGGCCGCTCTTGAAATCGCACCGAATCATGGCGAGCTATTATCAGCCGCCGCGCTCGCCGAGTTGGCCCAAGGGATGTATTTCTCGAGCACGACTGATTATGCTTTTGCGGCCCGTCGGTTTGAAGAGGGGATTGAGAGAGACGCAACTTCGATACACATTTGGCATGGTCTTTTCCAAACCTATTTAAGCTGGGGGCTTTATGAAGATGATGCTTCGCTGGTGCATAAAGGGGTGGAGGCGATCACGCGTCTCTGTCAACTTCGCCCTTATTCCCCAATCCATCTCAACGAATGGGGGATTTGCCTCCTTCAACTTAAACAGCTCGAGCAGGATTTGGATAGGCAGCAAGCGCTTGTTGAGGAGGCAATTTTGCGGTTTAAACAAGCCTACGACCTACAAGAAGATCCGGAGACTTTGTACCATTGGGGATGCGCTCTAGACCATTTAGGTGACCTTTCGGGGGATGAGGAGGATTACGAGAAAGCAATAGAGCTTCTTTCTCGGGCTCATGAAGCCAATTCTCAAGAAGCTCATGTCCGCTACCATCTTGCCCTAGCCCTCTCTCACTTGGGTGAATTGACCGGGAACGCAGAGAGTCTCTTTCAATCGGTGGAGCTTTTCGAACCTCTTGCCGAAACCGATGTGGAAGACTCTACGCTCTGGAGTGATTTAGGGTATGCTCTCCTAAACCTTTCTGAGCTTGTTTCCGACCCAATCCATCCCGAAAAAGGGGAAGGGCTGAGAAGAGAGGCTGAGAAACGGCTCCTCCATGCTGCTGAGAAGGGGAATGGGGATGCGAACTATCATCTGGCCTGTTTATATTCTTTAGCTGGCCTGGTCGAGGCTTCAATTCATTATCTAAAGCGAGCTGAATCGGCAGACGCCTTGCCCCCTGAAGGAGACCTTGTTCATGATGAATGGTTAGCGAATGTTCGTGAAACCGATCTTTTTAAAGAGTTTGTATATGGTAGATAGGGAATCTGAAGAATATGTCAGCGCAGGGAATTTGATGGATTCGAGAACGAGCCATCTTGATGATGAGCTAAGCGAGCGTTTGGAAGAGGCCTTTCATAAAACGACTTTCAATATCCATTTCCATGATATTGCGAAAATAGCCAGCGAGTACAATCCGATCGACCTGGCTTACGCCTCTTCACGCCTCCCTCCCAATGCCCGTCCAGTTCTCTATGAAAACCTGCCGGACATCCCCGCAAAAGTCTCCTTTCTCATCAATACCGATGGACCTACTCGTTGGGCCGTTCTCCGTTCACAAAAGGATAGCGAGATTGGGAAGGTCATTGAAAAGATGCCTTCCGATGAAGCCGTATGGGTTTTGGACGACCTACCTGAGCGGCGTTACCGCCGCGTTCTTGATCTGATCGACACAAAGAAGGCGATGCAAATCCGCGAGCTGCAGAAACACAGCCGTAACAGCGCCGGACGCTTAATGACCAATGAATTTTTCGCTTTTCCCTTGGATACAACGGTTTCCGAAGCGGCCTCTTTTATTCGCGATAATCCGGGGATCGATATGACGCGCCGTATCTTCGTTCTCGACCACAAAGGGGAATTGAAAGGTTTTGTTCCTGCGCGCAACTTGATTGTGAATCCTCCCCATTTGCCTCTCAAGCAAGTCATGCGCGAAATTGATCATTTCGTTTATGCCGACGCCTCAAGAGAGGAGGTTGTTGATTTGGTCGAACGCTACAAGATTCCGGCTCTTCCCGTTCTCAATGAAGACTATCTCCTAGTCGGGGTCATTACCTACGAAGATGTGGTCGAAGCGATAGAAGACATCGCAGATGAAACAATTGCCTGGATGGCCGGAACGGCCGAAGATGTCAGCGAATATGACCATGTCTTTAAACGTTTTTTTGCCCGCGCTCCCTGGCTGCTTGTCACCCTATTTGCCGGGCTAATCAGCGCTTCGGTCATGTCCTACTTTCAGGGGATCGAAGCTGAGCTGCTTGCGATGATCTTCTTCTTTATTCCACTTATCAACGGGATGTCCGGAAATGTAGGAGTTCAGTGCAGCACTGTTTTGGTACGGAGCATGGCGATTGGCGTTCTCTCTGCAGGAAAAAAAGGAGAAACTGTAGTAAAAGAGATGTCGATCGGAATGTTGACAGGAACCGTTTTCGGGTGTTTATGTGGTGTGATTGTCTACCTTTTAAGCAGTTTTGAGATTGGCGAATTTCATGGGAACTCGATTCAACTCGGAGTCACTGTGGCTGCGGGAGTCTTAGGAGCCTCATTAACCGCAACAACTCTTGGCGTCTCTTCCCCCTTTTTCTTTGCCCGCATCGGGGTGGATCCCGCTCTCGCATCAGGGCCTATCGTAACGGCATTTAACGATATTATGTCCATGATAATGTTCTTTGTGATATCAGGAATTTTAAACACCGTATTTTTTATTTAACGCTGCTCTGCACATTATAGCAGAATCAGTTAAAAAAAAATACAGGAAGGATTCTGCTATAAAGGAGAACATTATGCCTGATAAAGATGAAGAGATATACAAAAGGGCCCAAGCCCGGGTTCGCCGTGTCCGCGGATTTTACTCAAATTTAATTTCCTATGTTATTGTAAACTTAATCCTAGTAGTGATCAATCTTGTTCTTAGCCCGAGAGATCTATGGTTTTATTGGGTCACACTCATCTGGGGAGCTGTCCTAGTCATTCAAGCATTCAACACCTTCACCATCAAAGATAATTTTTTAGGTGAGGAATGGGAGGAGAAAAAGATTAACGATCTGGTTAAGAAAGAGAAAAGCAAAAAAAAGTGAATATTATACCAATATAGCAGAATCTGCTATAGGTTATCTTTCCCAGGGGAAAGGGGAGGTTGTTGGAGGGGGGGTCGGCTCCTCTCCCAATGCTCCCATAATCTGTTCGATAATCCCTCCGATAATCGCTCCAATATGCCCGGTTGCCGTTTTTGCGATTAGAATCCCAATGCGGGTTGAAGCTGAACTCCAGTCGAGGTCGAGCTTCTCCGTTGTGCCCCGCATCTTCACTTGAAACATGTCTTTTTTAGGGATTCCTTTGACATTGAAGCGCTTCTTGAGGGTCGAAGGAGCGATCCCAAGCGTCATATCGACCTGTTTGTTGATCAGGTTAACCGATCCCCATAGGCCGATGTGAAATTCGTTGGCAAGGAGCATGTCGAACCGAGGATAGACCGCGACTCCATTATTCAGGCTCATGAAGATAGGGGTGAACCAGGCGTGCATCTCCCCTTCAGGAGTGATGTCGGTTGCTTTTAAAAAGCTCATCAACTTTTGAATCTGACCGCCGTTGCGCACGCAAATTTTCCCGATGTCGATCACGGCCCTGCCTATTTGCACGCCTTGGAGATAGTAGGGGCGGATGGGAAGAACGAATCCTTGGGGATCGATGAAAATTTTGATAGGGTGATCCGAATAGACTCCAGTGATCAGGAGAGGGTTGATATCGGCGATTAGCGTTTGGTTTACCTCCGGGGTAACGGTGATTTCGGCATTCACAGCCTCCCTTAAGTAGATGGCGTTGGGGTAGAAAAGGATTGGCAAAGTCGCTTTGAAATTAGATGATTTCACATCCACGGTAAGCGGCCCGGTCATCTGGGAAATTCTTCCATAGATCCTCGCATTCACAAGTTCGCCGAGAACTGCCTGGACCAAACGTTTGGTATCCTCATCCATCGGATAGATTTCGGTAATTTGACGCACCGGGAGAAGCTCCAGGCTTAACTCTCCATCAACAGCGAGGCCTTCACGGTTGAATTTCCCTTCCGGCGTCCAAAAATTAACCATCACGCCGTCGAATTGGAAAGAAGACTTTTCGGATTGGGGCACGTTCTGGGCAAGAATATCCCCACGCAAGTGCAGTTCGATCGCCTTGGAGAAATTCTCTCCTTTGATCGAACCGGACGTTTTTTTGACGACCAAATATTCCTGTGCTTCTTGGCTTTGAAACGTGAGCGGTCCGATTTCGAGATCTCCCACAATTCCTGTTTCGCAAAGGAACTGTCCAAATCCTTTAGGCTGAGTTGCCGGGCATGTAAGCTCTTTGATTGAAAGATCGATCGAAGCGGGTTTCGCCAAGTAGAAGACCTGTTTATGCTCGGGGCGGAAGAAGTTGATCAGCTTGTTGTAACCTTCCGGTGTCAATTGCCAGTGGACATAACCCGGCTTTTTCTGTGTGATGTTTAAGGTCTCATCAATCATGATTGAAAGTTGGGTATCGACTCTTTCACCCTTGCCGCTAAAATCGAGGGAAAAGAGATTGTTTCTATAGTTTCCTTGCGCTGTGATTGTCGCGGTTTTTCCAAAAAGCTTTGTGATATCGATTTCTCCCGGGAGGATCGGATTGAGCAAGGCAAGAGGAAGATGATCGAGTTCTGTTTTAAATGAGATATTCGCTTTTTTTAAATCGATTGAGTTTTCTTGGATAGAATCGGCAATTTCAAAACGAGCCTGCAACGCCTTGGAATCAAAGAGACCTTGATCTGAAGTTATTTGAGTATTGACGAACGCCTCGCCGGAAATTTTATTCGACTGGCCGTCTATATTGATAAAAAAACCACCGTTTTTTAAGGCCACTTCGGGAAATTCGTTGCTATAGGGGAGGTCGATCACTTCACCGGTTGCAATAAGTTCTACATCGTTCAAGCTCAGCCGTTTTTCTTTTTTACCGATCGCCCCTTTCACATCGACCTTGTAATAAGGCGTTGAGATCGTGCCGTTCAAAAGCGGAATTGACATTTCGTTTTTCGAGATTTTTGCTTGACCGTCAATTTCGAAATCCATTTCCGAGCCGAAATAGAGAGTCGAGGGGCCCGCCATTTTTTTATTTCCTGAAAGAGCGAAATTCATCTGATCGAGGCTGCCGTTTAGGGTGCTGTTCAGATAGAAGCTCGGAGCGGAAAGGTTGATGTTCATCTCTAGCTTACCCTGCTGGTATCTCCCTTCCGTATTAAGATTGAAAAAGCGGCCGGTTAAGATGTCGATGTTTTTTTCGATCTCTGGGGAGAGTAGGCGGATCAGGCTGACAGGAAACCCATGGAAGTTTGAGATAAAAGAGATTCCCTCTTCAGGAGAGACTGAGACCTTTCCGGACAAGAGGCTCTGTTCTCTTCCTTGAATTTCTCCCCCATAGGTGATTTCAAGCGTCTTCAATATGTTAATTTCAGCTGAAAAAGATTTAAGCGCGTAGCCCCCCAAAGTCTTATGGTTGATTTCAGCCCGCTCGACGGTTGCCGTCGACTGAAGAATGGTATCGCTGAAATCGGGCTTTTTAAAATTCAAAGGGAAAATTCCTTTTGAGATTTCAAGTTTTATATCCGTATTATGCGCTAACGACCACTCATCTTTTTGGTTTTCAGGCAACAAAGATTTAAAAAATCTAGGGGTCATTGTAAAGGCAAGGCGGCTTGACGGGTCGAGAAAGAGCTTGTTCTCCCTCGTCTCGCCCTTGAGCAATCCATTTAAATTTTGAGACTTGATATCGGCAATTAGGGAGATTGACTCCTCTTGCTTTTTAGCAAGATTAAAGTTGATATCCATTGTTTTTCCAAATGCGTCAGAACAGCGTGTCGATTGATCGAATTGATCTAAGATCTCCAAGGGGAAATTTTTCACTTCTCCTGATACGCAAACCTTTTCTTGCAGTGATATGTCGACTTCAACACTCCCTTCCACTCCTCTTTGACGCGTATTGGCAGCAATATGAAAACTGTTTTGTTCTTGAATCTTTTGAATACTTATCGCACTGATCGAAATCGGATCGCCTTGATTCGGCTTAAAGATTACAGTCCCATCATGCAAAGAGAAATTCGCACTTGTTTGAAATATATATTTCGCCCACCGAGAGCCGCTTTTTCTTTTCCGCCTCTCTTTTTTCTCTTCCTTCTTAGAATCCTCCTTCTGGGTTTGCCCGATGACAACATAGGGTTCGCGGATTATTGTATCGCCCAGAATCTCTCCTCCAAAGAAAAGATAGAAGAGAGAGGTTCGCGTATTCAACATTTCGATGCTGAGAAGCGTCTCTCCATTTTCGTCTTTGTATACCAGATCATGAAGCGTTTGCCCCCCTAGCCAACTTAAATGGAGATCTTCGATGGAAAGGGTGCCGCGGCCTTGTTTATTAAATACTTCGACGGCTTTTTTCGTTCCCCAGGAGGTTGAGATGATTGTAGGTAGAAGAGCTATAGAGGCAAAACAGAGAAGGACCAGGGAAGCTAAAGCCCAGAGGATAGTTTTAAGAAAACGGGGCATAAAAAGAAATGGTTTAATCGTTTTTTAGCGATAATAATATCATTATCTGATTTAATTTTCATTATTATTGATATTTAAACAAAATCTTTTAATGGAGCATTACCATCCGATTCATTAATAGCTCTATCAAATTCATCTAAACTTTTTAGTATCAAATCAATTTCCGGAGAAGAGGGCAACGGAATCTCTTCCCCCCTGGCGTTAATCATATCAATAACCGATTTTATCGTCAGTTTATCCAAGTTACGGGCAGGTTGGAATCCGACCTCTTCGTCTCTATCTCTCTTTACTTTAGATAGAACGCCCGCTTCGGCCAATTGATAGAGAAGATGACTTGTCAAAGGGAGGGGAATTGAGAGTTTATTTGAGACCTCGATAGCTGATGGGGGAAGCTCTTCTTCCAAAAAACTTTTAATAGAAAGATGGGTGATCCTTAATGATAAAATCATGCGGAAACGGTGGCTAAGATGGACATCTTCTGTTAGGAAATCAAAGGCATTCACGTTTTGAAAGGCGAAAGAGATTTTTGCTCCTAAAAGGATAATCACCCAGCTAAGATGAATCCAAATTAAGAGCAAAGGAAGGGCGGCAAAAGTTCCATAGATTGCATTATACCCGGTGACCCCGATTTGAAAATAAAGATAGGCCCACTGGACAAGTTGGTAGATGCTGCCGGCAATGATGCCAGCCCAAAGGGCGGGAAGAAAACGAACGTGCGTGTTTGGCATGAAGATGTAGAGGAATGTAAAGAGCAGGCAGATCAGTACGT
The DNA here is from genome assembly GCA_020831465.1 of Chlamydiales bacterium. Taxonomy (GTDB): domain Bacteria; phylum Chlamydiota; class Chlamydiia; order Chlamydiales; family JAAKFR01; genus JAJACP01. The sequence continues at coordinate 20,975 of JAFIGI010000015.1, read as the reverse complement.
AGGGAATCAGATTCAACAGGGGAACGAGGTAGACCCCGACTTTTTCAAGAAATCCTCCCTCCATAAGCGCCGTAACTGTTGCAGATAGGTAGACCGTGATTCCGCTTGAAAGCAAAACAATAATGGGGAAAAGAAGAAGCATAGCAAGATAGTCGGTAAATCTGCGTGCTAAACTCCTTTCGCCCTTTACCTCCCAGATAAAGTTCAGGTTTGCTTCGATATACATAAAGATCTTAATGCCGGCCCAGAGCAAAAGTAAAATCCCGATACCGGCAATTACTCCTTGATGTGCAGTTTCAAGTGATGTGCGGGCAAATTCAAATATTTGGTTGATTATAAATTTTTGTTCGACGAATTGCTCGATCAGCCACTTTTCCAGCGCTTCTTCAAGACCAAACCCGCGGGCAATTCCCATTAACAGCGCAAGGATCGGGACAAGAGCCAGAAGGGAATAGTAGGTAAGTGCCGAGGCGCCCTGCTGGATTTGCATTTTGGTAAACCCCTGGCTTACGAGGATGGTCACACGTAAAAAGCGGATCCAATTAGCCTTAAACTTGGGGAGCGATTGCAGGTCGGTACGCCAGATCTCTTTTTTGAGATTCTGAATCCACTCTATTTTCATGATTTTTTTTTACTTTAGGTCGTCTACCTAAATTTTCATGGTGGATCCTTGGATCTTTTTTCGCATCTTTTTTAATCGATTCTATCTCAAGAATCCACTTTTTGACAGATAAAGGTGAGGAAGAGGGGAAACTCGGCTCTGGCTCTATTTTCCATCCGAGCTGCCTTTCCTGTGCTTTTTTTATCAGACGTCCATTCTTCAATTTGTAAAATCGCGAATCCGGCTTCAGCCAAGTAACGGCTATAGGCTGAAATGGGGCGGTGAAAAGACCAGGTCGCCTCAGACTTTTGTTTTTGGCTGGGATGGGTTTGAATCGGAATCTTCAGAGGAGTAAGATAGAGGTCGATCCGCCGATACTGGAGTTTCTTCTCGTGATCTATCCCCCAGTGGGATTGACGCGGAATACGGAAGCAGGGATGATTGAGGACAATCGCGAGAATGCCGCCCGGCTGCAGGTGTTTTGCCGCGTTTTTCAGCGCCTTATCCGGTGCGGCAACATTTTGCAGCGCAAGGATGATGAGTGCATGAGTAAAGTCGCTCTCTTTGATGGGAAGAGGTTTGCAGATATCGGCTTTGGTGAAGCGGTGAGAGCGCTGTTTTCCTTTTCCTGCTTGTTGGAGCAGCGAGGCAGATAAATCGAACCCGTGGTAACCGGCTTCTTTAGGGAGGCTACGGGCAAGCACACCCTGTCCACAGCCTAAATCGAGAACTTTCGAACAGCCATCGATGCTGAGAAGGGGGAGAAGATTTGGAAGGATCACGTGTTGGTGGTAGTAATGCCCCTCCTTGCCAACGAGAGCGCCATACCATTTTTCCACATTCTCCCAATCTGTATTAGCCATCATCTACTCTGTCTTTAATGATTTGATTAATTTTACCTGTGAGGTCATCTAATTTATTCGTTCCAATTCCAAGGCGCTGAATTTCTCCACGTAAAGAGTCTATAGCAAAGTCTAAGGCAATTTTAGTTTTTTCGAGTTCAACAACTTGATTTTCAAGATTTTCTATTTCCTTTTTCGTCTTAACGAATTTTTCTGTTGACTCAAGCAATTGTTTATGAAGATTTTGTAACAGATCGATATGTTGTGCGACTTGAGATTTATCCTTCCATTTTTTGATTACTTCTAAAGTCTCTTTAATTTCATTGCCCGTTTCGATCAAAGCTCCGGTTTGCGCCAGCATTGTTCTTTCTGCTTCCGAGCATGCTTCGGTAAATCCTTTTTCAGATTCGTCTAACTGGTTTAACTTTTCTATAAATATGTTGAGTTGCTCTCCGAAAACTTTGTGATTACCGGAAGCTGATTGATGAATTCCAGATAGAGATTTTTTAAGTTCGTTGAGTTGTTGAACATGTGATTGAGCTTTATTGAGAAATTGGTCTCGAACTGCCTTCAATTCCTCGATCTCTTTTTCGAGTTGTTTGATCAAGTTTTCATGATCCGTATTTGCGGCTCTGCTTTCTTCTAACAACTTTTCGAATTTCTGAGCGGATTGTTGCAATTGCATATTGGCTTGTTTTAATTCTTCAACCTGGTTGCTAAGACGTCTGTTTTCCCCTTTGAACACTGATAACGAGAGTAGGAGCTGCTCATTGCTTCTCTCAAAAGTTTGAAGGTTGCGGTACTCATAGCCTAGATAGATCGCATAGCCTGCGCCAATAGCGCTCAACCCGAACGGGATGCAAAGCCAATGGGTATTCCAGACAAGCGCGCAACAAACCGCGACCACTGAAGCCACGAGACAGATGATCCCCGCGGACATTCTCCAATGAGGGCAGACTCTTTCGCAAAGGTCTGAAGTTTTGAACTTTTGAATGGCATTAAAGGTTGTTGAAGTAGTAACGGCCGCTTCTCCTGCACCTTGCACTCCTGACATATGAACACTCCTTGTTAAGAAAAAGTTAATACAGGTAGTGATTTTTTTTAAAGTTTTTCATTGATGCTATCATGAATTTCTTCTCGGATCTCTTTGAGAACTTTGAGCTTCCAATGCGGCTTACGTAAAGAATAGATGATCAGAGGAATCGCACAGTTAATGATGAACCCTGCGATGATCAGAGTTTCAAAGGGGAGGATGTCAAGCCTAAAAAATTTAACAGGAGGGGCGAAACTGAAGAAAAGGGCAAAAAAGGCGCTGCCGATTCCGACAATGCCAGTGGTCCAAATCCCGAAGTTTTTGAAGGGGACCCTGTAGGCTCGGTGGACATTAGGGTGACGGTAGCGCAGGACAATACCGGAAACGAAAAGCAGAATGTACATCAATAAATACATTTGTGCGCTCAATGCGCTAAGCAGCCAATAGGCTTCGCCCACATCGGGGAAATATAGGAAGGCGAATGAGGCGATGGTCACAATTATTGCTTGGAAGAGCATCAGGTTAACCGGGGTATGGCGACGGTTCACCTTGTGAAAGAGAGGAGGAAGGCATCCATGTTCTGTTGTAACGAATAACCCTTTTACACCCGCTATCGCCCACGCGTTCAACTCTCCGAGTGCGCCCAAAACAGTCATTAAGAGCAAAAGAGGCATCATCCACATGAGGTCAAAAGCGTTAAAGAAGAAGCTGAAGGTATCAAGAAGGCCTGAAACGAGGCTGATCTCCTCTTGAGGAATAACCAGAGCGATCGCTAGTGAGCCTAATATCAGTATCGAAAGTGTAAGAAGGGCAGCGATTAAGATAGCGCGAGGATAGTTTTTTTGCGGGTGCTTAACTTCCCTAGCCAAGTTGGCGTTCGCTTCGAGTCCGCTAAGGGCAAGAAAGATACCTGCCAAAAATGAGAGGTTCATCGGTGTTAGGTCAGGGATTAGATCATCTACCTGAAGGGGAAGCGCTAGCCCTTCGCCCGAGACGGCCCAATATAGAGCCATTCCAATCAGGATAGCTCCCGGAAGGATGGCTCCGATGATCACGCAAATCGAGCTGACAAGGGCCGACGTTTTGATCCCAAGAAAATTCATGAACGTAATTCCCCAAAATCCGATCAAAATGACCGAAATCAGAAAGGGTTTGCTTGTGGCAAGTCTAGGATCAATGAAGTGAGCGAGGCCTGCCGCGATAAAAGCAAGCATGGCAGGATACCAGGTCATATTGTGGAACCACTGCATCCAGATCGCGAAAAACCCAAAGCGGTCGCCGAGAGCCTCCCTGACCCAAACATAAACCCCGCCGGCTTTAGGCCAACCGGAAGCAAGCTCTGCAGATATAAGAGCGTAGGGGATCATGAAAAGCAGGGCTGCAGCGCAATAAAAAAAGATCGATCCCAGACCATACTTTGCTGTTAGGGGAAGGTTGCGCAAACTGATCACAACCGCAAGAGAAAGCATTGCCAGCACGAAAACATTGAGGGTGCGGCGATGCTCAAACGAATGGCCAGACATTTCTTAAGCGATTGTGATCGATGGATTTAAATAGACGTCTTGGATTGAGTGAAGAAGCCTGATCCCATCATTCATTGGGCGTTGAAAGGCTTTTCTACCTGAGATCAATCCGATTCCTCCGGCGCGCTTGTTGATCACGGCCGTGCGAACAGCGGCAGCAAAATCGTCTTTTCCCGAAGCTCCGCCTGAGTTGATAAGCCCTGCGCGCCCCATATAGCCATTGATGACCTGATAGCGGCAGAGATCGATCGGGTGGTCTGAAGAGAGTTCCGAGTAGACTTTATCGCTCGTCTTCCCGAATTTCAGAGTTTGAAAGCCGCCGTTATTTGTGGGCAGCTTCTGCTTAATGATGTCAGCGCCGATAGTTGCTCCGAGATGATCGGCTTGACCCGTCAAATCTGCTGCGTTATGGAAATCTTTGTCTGAGGTTTTAAAGGCGGAGTTGCGTAAGTAACACCAAAGCACTGTCGCCATTCCAAGCTCATGGGCATAGGAAAAGGCTTTGCTTACCTCTACGATTTGCCGGGAGCTCTCAGGAGAGCCAAAGTAGATCGTCGCCCCGACAGCTACGGCGCCCATATCGTAAGCTTCCCGCACGTTGGCAAAAAAGATTTGGTCGAAAGTATTCGGATAACTAAGAAGTTGATTATGGTTGAGTTTTAAAAGAAAGGGAATCTTATGGGCGTAGCGCCGCGCGACCATACTTAGTACCCCATAAGTCGACGCAACGGCGTTGCAGCCTCCTTCGATCGCGAGAAGGACGATGTTTTCGGGATCGAAATAGTCGGGGTTTGGCGCGAAAGAGGCTCCTGCAGAATGTTCGACTCCTTGATCGACAGGCAGGATGGAAAGGTAACCGGTGCCGGCAAGGCGGCCCGAATGAAAAATCGCTTCTAAACTTCTCAAAACGCGGTTGTTGCGGTCTGTGCAGTTAAAAATACGGTCGACCCAGTTGCCGTCGGGAAGATGGAGCCTCTCTTTTGGAACAGTCCTGCAGGTATGGGTCAGTAATGACTCCGCCTCATTGCCAAGTAATTTTTCGATTTCTGATTGCGTCGCTGCCGCGCTTGTTGTCACCATAATACCTCCATTAAACAGAACCCTTATATTTCACATTGATAAATTTTTTACAAATATTTTCAACACTGTTATAATTCATCTGTTTTATTGTGAGGGATTCCTGTGGATGAGAGCGTTGTCTCTATTAAAAATTTAACTAAAAGCTATCAGACTCATCCTGATGCTCCCCCTTTGTTTGCAGTGAAAGCGATCAATCTTTCGGTAAAGAGGGGAGAGGTTTTTGGAATCATCGGGATGAGCGGAGCGGGCAAAACGACTTTGATGCGCTGTCTGACCGTTTTGGAACGCCCCTCTGAAGGGAGCGTGGTCATTTCCGGCGAAGAGATTACCGCATTGAAGGGGGGGCATTTACGCCGTGCCCGCAAGAAAATCGGCATGATTTTTCAGCATTTTAATCTCTTCTCTTCGCGCACTGTCTTAGAAAATATTGCTTATCCACTTGAAATAGAAGGGGTTTCATGTGAGCGGCGAAGCGCGCGGGCGAAGGAGCTTTTGGCTTTGGTAGGTTTGGCGGCCAAAGAACGCCATTATCCTGCACAATTAAGCGGCGGGGAGAAACAGCGGGTGGCGATCGCGCGCGCTTTAGTGAACGAGCCTGATCTCCTGCTTTGCGACGAGGCGACCTCTGCTCTCGATCCACGTACGACTCACGCGATTTTGGATCTCCTCTCCGAATTAAACGAGAAGCTCGGACTGACCATTCTTTTGATTACCCATGAAATGGAGGTTATCAAACAGATTTGTACTCATGTCGCCGTCCTTGAACATGGCGAGATTGTGGAGCAGGGGGCGGTTGAGGAGCTCTTTGCCAAGCCGAAACATCCGACAACTCAAAGGTTTTTGCAGAATATTGTTCACGAGTTTCCACACCATTTAGAAAAGGAGAAGGCGATTTTGCTCCGTCTTTCCTTCACTAAGGGTACGGCCCAGCAGCCTATTATTTCCAGGCTTTTGCGCGAGCATGCTGTTGAAGTGAATATCCTGCTTGGAGGGATCGACGTCTTAAAAACAGAAACAATCGGGAACCTTATAGTCGAATTATCGGGAGAGGTGGAAGAGCGTTCCCTGGCGCGGGCCTTTTTAGAGTCTCAAGGAGTGTTGTGCGATGAACTTGACTGAAAATCTAAGGCTTGCGTGGAAATTGATCCCTGTCGAGCTTTGGAATACCATTTACATGGTTGGTTTCGCTGCCCTTTTCGCCTTCCTGATTGGCCTTCCAATCGGCGTGATTTTGAGATTGACCGACCGGGGAGGCCTTAAAGAAAACAGGTTGATTTATCAGACGTTAGGGGTAATCGTTAATATCGGCCGTTCGATCCCTTTTGCGATCCTGATTGTTGCCATTTTCCCTTTTACCCGCTTAATCGTGGGAACAAGCATTGGAACAACGGCTTCGATCGTCCCCTTGACGATCGCCGCAGCGCCATTTTTAGCCCGCGTCATTGAATCGGCCTTGAAGGAGATCGACAAGACGATCATTGAAGCAGCGATCGTGATGGGATCGACGACACGTCAAATCGTAAAAAAAGTCTTTATTCCGGAAGCGCTTCCCTCTATTATAAACGGGATTACACTAACTCTCGTCAACTTGATCGGGTACAGCGCAATGGCTGGCCTGGTAGGTGGCGGGGGGCTGGGAAAGGTTGCGATTCAATATGGCTATCAGCGTTTCAACGGTTTTTTAATGCTAGTGACCTTAATCGTGATTCTTTTGCTCGTGCAAGTTGTCCAATGGATTGGAAGCGGGATTTCACGGGGGATACTGAAACAAAGAGGGATTGGATGAAACAGTGGTTGCTTATGGCCGGTTTGGGATTATTGTTATGTTGCGCCTGTAACTCTTCCCATAAGACTTTGAAGATTGCCGCAACGGCGGTACCCCATGCCGATCTGCTCGAATTTGTGAAAGAAGATCTAAAAGATGAGGGTGTCAATCTAAAGATCGTCGAAATTGACGACTACAACCTGCCGAATCGGATGCTGCATGAGTGCCAAGTCGATGCTAATTTTTTCCAGCATAAGCCCTTTCTCGATGAGCAGATGAAGATGCATGGATACGATCTCGTTCCTTTGACGGCTGTCCACTTGGAACCTTTGGGGATTTACTCTTCTGTATATAAGTCTTTGGATGAGATCAAAGCCGAGAGTATAGTCGCGATTCCTCAAGACCCTACAAATGAGGCACGTGCATTGATGCTTTTGCAAGACGTGGGATTGATTAAGCTTAAAGATCTCACGAATAGATATCTCATCACCACGTTAGATATTACTGAAAATCCTAAGAATTTACGTTTCGAAGAGTTAGATGCTCCTTACTTGCCCCGAGCCCTTTCCGATGTCGATTTGGCAGTGATACCTTCGAATTTCGCCTTGCAGGCCAAGTTGAACCCTTCTAAAGATGCTCTCGCTTTAGAGGGAGCCGAATCACCTTACGCCAATATTGTTGTCGTAAAACCGGGTGAAGCTCGTAGAGAGGAGTTTCAAAAATTACAAAAAGTTCTTAGTTCGGACAAGCTTCGCAAGCACATTCTAGAAAAATATAAGGGCGCTATTCTCCCTGCCTTCGAAAATCAAAACCCCTGATTCTGCTATATGTCAAATAAGTGGCTACTTTGTCTTGGCGCCTTTTTAGGTTTGATTGGAGTTGCTGCAGGAGCTTTTGGCGCCCACGCCCTAAAAAACAAGCTTGATCAGAATATGCTCTCGGTTTTTGAAGTGGGTGTCCGTTATCAAATGTATCACGCTCTGGCAATTGTCCTGGTTGCTGGATTGAGCCTGCTTCTACCGGGTTCTCTGCTAACTTTATCCGGATGGTTTTTTATCGGTGGAACTGTGATCTTTTCGGGAAGTCTCTATCTTTTGGCGTTCACCGGCATCGGAACTTTTGGCGCTGTTACCCCAATCGGTGGGCTTTTCCTTCTTCTAGGTTGGCTTTCCCTTCTTTTGAGTCCGTTTTTTTCAACTTAAGAGTTGCAGTTTTACCCCTTTTAGAGTTAATTTAAAATTAAATTATATAATTCTTTTGGGAATGACGGGTCATAAGCTTTTATACCTTGAAGATAATGCGAGTGATGCGGAATTGCTTGTGGCACATCTGAAAAATGAGGGGCGAAATGATCAAATTACTTTGGTTCAAACTCCAGAGTCTTTCCTACAAGAGATATCAACAGGTCAATATGATGCGCTGCTTCTCGATTACTTGATTCCCGGTTATGATGCCATATTGGCGATCGAAATTGCGGAAAAAGCCGGGATTCCCACGCTTATAGTCTCTGGAGTTATTGGAGAAGAAATGGCTGTAGAGATTATTAAAAAAGGGGCTGTGGATTACATCTCAAAGACTCATTTGATTAAGCTTTCTACCGCGATTGACCGTGCGATTGAAGAGGCTCGAAAAACCAAAGAGAACAAGGAATTGCTCGATTTTTTGAAAAGAGCCGAAGAGGAGAGTAGATTTAAAAGTCTCTTTCTTGCGGAAATGAGTCATGAGATAAGGACCCCCTTAACGACGATTTTAGGTTATTGTGACTTTCTATATGAAGAAATTCAAGAGAAGCTAGAAAAAGATCCTTCCCTAAAAGAGTGGTTTACATGTCTCGAAAAGATCAGGGTAAGCGGTGAGTATATTTTGGGTATGCTATCGAATCTTCTCAAGTTATCTGAAATAGAGATGGGAAAAATAATATTAAAGCCGGACTATTTTTCCTTGCGCATTTTTTGTGACAAAATCAAAGAGATATGGGAGTCTTCGATTCAGAAAAAAAATCAAAATCTGGAATATTCAATAGATCCCAATCTTCCCGATTTAATTTTTACCGACCAGGTGAGGCTTCAACAAGTTTTAATGAATCTCTTTTCTAATGCCGTGAAATATACAAGAGAGGGGGGGGGTATTCGTTTTACCGTTAAAAGAGAGGATGGATCAGTCTTATTTATCGTCGGCAATGAGGGAGAGCCTCTATCAGAGGAAGAATTAGAGCACCTCTTTGAACTCTTCTACAGGGGGGAAAATCTGGCACGTTCCCAAACACCAGGATTGGGATTGGGCCTTCTCATTAGCAAGCTTTTATGTGATCGTTTAGGAGGAAGAATTGAAGTGAACTGCGAAAATGGATGGGTTAACTTCTTGGTTCGTACTCCTTTAAAGGATGAGACGCTTAGATGAAAGAATTCAAGCTAAAATCCAGGGAAGGATGCGTTTTTATTCTTGGTGCTATCTCGTTGCTCCTGGGAGTTGTTGTCATTATCGGATGGCTCACTCACAGACCCTCTCTTATCCAAATCCGTCATCAATTTTCCCCGATGCAATTTAATTCCGCAATTGGCTTTGTTTTAGGCGGTTTAGGATTAATCTCTCTCTTCTACTTAAGAAGGCTCTCTGCAGTAATCGGTATTATTCTCTTTGTCTTAGGCTCTTTGACACTTTTAGAGTATGCCCTTCCCCTCAACTTAGGGATAGATGAGCTCTTTTTGAAACATACTATCACTGTAGAAACCTCCCACCCGGGTAGGATGGGTCCTAATACAGCTCTCTGTTTTATCTTTTTGGGAGCAGGGATCTTTTTAGCTTCTACAGCGATCAACCAGAGGTGGTCCGCATATCTCATCTCTATCCTCAGTCTTTTGATTATATTTATAGGAGCTCTATCCATAATTGGGTACGCGATTTGCCTTCCCCTCTCTTACGGCTGGGGAAATTTCACAAGCATGAGTCTTCTTACGGCTATCGGTTTTGTTGTTCTTGGAGCAGCGCTATTTCTCCTTATTCATAGGTCATTAGAGAAAAAAGTTTCGGGATTTGTTTTATTTATCGCTCCCTGCTTCATCCTCATTTTATCAGGAGCCTTTCTCGCAGCTGAGTCAGAGAAGATTTTGCTAGCCATCGATTTGGAAAAAGAACACTTGACCTCAAGATTAAGCGAATACTTGGTGCAGAAGAGTCAAGCGCTGGAAAGGCTTCAACTGCAGCTCCAAGAAAATGAGGACGCTTCTGATGAAGGTTGGAAAAACTATGTGAAAATGTATTTTGATCACTTTCCTTCTTTAGAGACAATTGCTTGGGTAAATTCGAATAGGAAGGTCCTTTTCCTTCACTCAAATCATCATAGAGGCCAAGGCATTGAGCTTCCCCTAGCAGATCTATCAAACGTCGAGGAGGATAGTGAGTTACCTTATTTTGCAATTATTGAGGGGGAGAGAGAAGAAGATAAATATATTGAAATGATTTTACCTTTCAAAAAGAAGATAGATGGGTATTTTATCGCAATCATTCACCCGGAAAAGTTCATAGAAACCGCTTCCTACAGATTTTTTTTAAATAAGCTTCATCTCATTGTTTCTTATAAGGATAAACCTCTTTATCTCTCCTCCTCAAAATTAGAAGATGAAGATCTTGTCTCTTACGCGCGTTGGAAAATATCCGACACTATGCAAATCAACGATCTGATTCTTCTCTTTACTGTTTGGCCTAAATCTAGGTGGCTAATTGCTCTTCAGGGAATGGGGCCTTTTGTGATTTTGGCCATCATAATCAGCCTGACGATTTTAGGAATCATTCTTTCACATTTTGTCTCTTCTAAATTACGTCTTGAAAGGCAGCAGGCTCTTTTGCTCCACTCATCAGGAGAGGGGATTTTCGGCCTCGATTTAGAAGGAAATACGACTTTCGTTAATTCGGCAGCAGCAGAGATGCTGGGCTGGAAAGAGGAAGAACTTATGGGTAAATTGCTACACTCCCTCATTCATCACACTAAATCAGATGGTTCTCCCTATCCTATAGAGGATTGTCCCATTCATTCACACTTGAAGGATGAGAGAGCCTCGGTCAAGGAGGAAGATCTCTTTTGGAGAAAAGATGGTTCAAGCTTTAATGTCGAGTATATCAGGCGTCCGATTATTGAAAAAAATCAGCTACAAGGAGTTGTCGTAACCTTTAACGACATTACGGAACGCAAAAAACTCGAAAAAGAACTTATCAAACGAACTGAAGAACTTGCAGCTTCCAACAAGGAGCTTGAAATCTTTTCTTATTCGGTTTCGCATGATCTAAGAGCGCCTTTGAGGCAAATCATTGGATTTATTGAATTGATCAAAGAGACAAAAGAGATCCAAGTTACTGAAGAAGCTCAAAAGTATTTTCGGTATATTGTCTCATCTGCAGAGCAGATGCAAAAGCTGATCGATGATCTTTTAGCCTATTCACGGTTGACGAGATCGACCATTGAGCTGAGTTCAATATCACTCCTAGCCCTCGTGAGCGATATCCGTCACCAGCTAGAGGAACAGGTTTTAAACCGTTGGATTAAGTGGGAAATCGGCTCTCTGCCAACCATAGTTACAGATGGTACGCTTATCTATTCCGTTTTTCTTAATCTCATCTCAAATGCGCTAAAGTTCACACAACACCAATCTCCTGCAGTGATAACCATCGATGCCGAGGAGGCCGATGAGGAGTGGATTCTCTTAGTTAAAGATAATGGAGTCGGGTTTGATCCACATTACAAAGGCAAGCTATTTCAAATGTTCCAGCGCCTCCATTCCGAAAGCGAATTTTCCGGTTCCGGAATCGGACTGGCTAACGTAGCACGTGCCATCAAACGGTTAGGCGGGCACATTTGGGCCGAAGGCGAAGTCGGCAAAGGGGCTTCGTTTTACTTTTCGTTACCTAAAAATTTTAGTGCTCAACGATAAAGCTTACTTTGGCATTCACTCTGTAGCCTGCGATTTTACCATTATCGACTTTAGCGTGAACCCACTTAATATCGACTTGTTTGATATTTTTTAGTGTCTTGCTCGCTTCTTGGATCCCCGATTCCAGCGCCGCTTCGATAGAGCTTCCTTCACACACTATTTCAATTACTTTGACAACAGACATCATTCCCTCCATATCATTTTCTACTTAATTAGAATTATAATTCAAAATCAATTTATAATAAACTTTGATGAATGAAATTAATCATAACCGATTTGAAGCAGTTATATTTGATCTGGATGGGGTCATCACTCAGTCTGCTCGAGTCCACGCCCAAGCGTGGAAAGAGATGTTCGATCCCTTTCTCTCAGATAGAGATGAATCTCCTTTCACTATTCAAGAGGATTACTACGCTTACGTCGATGGGAAGCCTCGTCTAGAGGGAATCCGTAGTTTCTTTAAATCAAGAGGGATAGAGGTTAATGAGGAGAAATTAAGAGAATTGGGAGAGAGGAAAAATAGTCTCTTTCTCAAACACGTAAAAACAGAAGGGATCGATGCTTATCAGACAAGTATTGCCCTCGTACACGATCTAAGAAGAAAGGGATTCAAGATCGCGATCGTCTCTTCGAGCAAAAACTGTGGACCGATTCTAGAGAGTGTTGGAATTAAGCATCTCTTTGAAGTGCAAGTCGATGGGATTAAATCGCAAGAGTTGCAATTGCAGGGGAAGCCGGCTCCGGATATTTTTTTACAGGCGGCTAAAGAATTAGGAGTTAACCCTGAAAGAGCTGTCGTCGTAGAAGATTCTCTAGCCGGTGTCCGAGCGGGAAAAGAGGGGGAATTCGGTCTAGTCATTGGAGTAAACAGGGGTGATCAGGCCGTGGAGCTGAAAAAAAATGGCGCCGATTTTGTCGTATCGGATTTAGGGGAAATAGAGGTTTCATGATGAAAACAGACGCTTTGCCTTCAGCGTTTGAAGCGATCGATCAAATCGATCTCTCTAAAGCTGTGATTTTCTTCGATTACGATGGAACTCTCACACCGATCGTTGCGCGCCCTTCAGAAGCCAAACTCTCAGAGTCGATGCGAACAAACCTCAGGAAATTGGCTGTAAAATATCCGGTAGCTATCGTAAGCGGACGCGGCCTCGAAGAGATCCAAAAGTTTGTCGGTTTGAAAGAGATCTACTATGCAGGCAGCCATGGAATGGAAATAACCGGTCCTGAAGGGGTAAGAAAGACCGACCCTATTGCTGAAGAAGCGCTCCCGCTGCTCAATGAAAAAGAAGAGAGAGTGCGCGAATTGCTCACAGAATATGAAGGAGCTGAGTTGGAGAAGAAACGGTTTTCGTTTGCCGTTCATTACCGCAATGTGAAGGAGAGTCAACAAGATGCGTTTAAAAAAAGGGTTGAAAAGATCGGCGCGCATACCAAACTGAAATGGAGATATGGCAAAAAAGTGCTCGAATTGCAACCGGCTATTGATTGGGATAAAGGTAAAGCAGTGCTCTGGCTTCTTGAGCAAACAGATGTCGAAAACCCTTATACGATCTATATTGGGGATGACCTCACCGACGAAGACGCGTTTGAAGCGATTGGAAAGAGAGGACTCTCTATTGTCATTGCTGATGAGCACCGGGAAACGGCTGCGGGCTACCGGCTGGATAGCGTTGAGGAAGTGGGCCGGTTTATCGAAAAACTGTTGGAGATCAAATGAATAACTGGTTGTTTGAATACCACTCCTATATTCCTAAAGAGCAAAAGTTAAGAGAAGTTCTTTGTGCACTTGGCAACGGATATTTCGTAAGCAGAGGCGCTTTCGAAGAGAGCGAAGCGGGAGAAAGCGACTATCCGGGAACCTACTTAGCCGGCGGATATAACAGGTTAAAAACAGAGATTGAAGGGCATGTGATTGAAAACGAAGATCTCGTAAACCTTCCAAACTGGCTCCCCTTGAAATTTAGGATTTGCGGAGGTTCGTGGTTCAACCTGCAGGAGGTAGAAGTTCTCTTTTTTAATCAATCCCTTAACATCAAGGATGGGGTTTTAACGCGAAAAATCCGCTTTAAAGATAACGCGGATCGTGAAACCAGCGTTACTTTTAGTCGGTTCGTCTCAATGGATCATCCACATCTCGCCGCGATCCGCATGAACCTGAACCCTGAAAACTGGGAAGGGGAGATTGAAATCCAGTCCGCTTTGGATGGAAGGATACAAAACAGAGGAGTAGAGCGGTATGCCCAGTTGAATGCAGCACATCTCGAACCCCTGGAAACCGCTGAACTGGATGGAGGGGAGATCTATCTGCAGGTCAGGACAAATCAATCGCATATCCACGTCGCGCTTGCAGCCCGCACCCAGATCCTTCTTGATGGCCGTCAACTCAAGGATTGTTCCGCGAAGCTATTGCAGGAACAGGGTTTGATCGCAAAATTCTATGCATTCCAAGTAAGTAGGGGTCAAAATATTGAGGTAGAGAAAATTGTCTCTTTTTACAGTTCAAAGGATAATGCAATCTCTGAATGCGGTCTTGAGGCAAAAGAGTGCGTGAGTCTAGCCGGGACGTATTCTTATCTTATAGAAAAACATAGAGTTGCATGGAAACTGCTTTGGAAGCGATTTGATATCCAACTCGATTGCTCCGAGGCGGGAGAAGAGGTTTCACTTCTTTTGCGCCTACATATCTTTCATATGCTGCAAACGACATCGCCGCATTCGTGCGATCTTGATATCGGGGTGCCGCCCCGCGGTTGGCACGGAGAGGCTTATCGAGGCCACATTCTCTGGGACGAGCTCTTCGTTTTTTCCACTTTAAATCTCCAGCTACCCGAATTAACCCGCGCCTTACTTCTCTACCGCTACCGCCGCCTTCCTAAGGCCAGGCTGGCTGCAAGGGAAGCCGGATTGAAGGGGGCCATGTACCCCTGGCAAAGCGGAAGCGATGGTCGGGAAGAGAGTCAAAAAACCCATCTCAACCCTTTATCAAAGAGATGGATACCTGATAATAGCTCCTTGCAACGCCACATCAATGGAGCGATCGCCTATAATGTGTGGCAGCATTTTGAAGCAACAAACGACATAGAGTTCCTTTCCTTCTACGGAGCCGAGATGATCCTAGAAACGGCACGCTTCTTTACAAGTCTTGCCTCATACAATGCTGAGAAAAAACGGTACGAAATCTTGGGCGTAATGGGTCCTGATGAGTACCACGACGGATATCCCGATTCCGAAAAACCGGGAGTTCACAATAATGCATACACCAATGTCTTAGTCTCTTGGTTATTAACACGTTCTGTGCAGACACTCAGTTTACTGCCTCAAGATAGAAAGGAAGAACTTGAAGATTTCATGGGATTGACAAGTAGTGAGATAGCCAATTGGGAGGAGATTAGCCGGAACCTCTATATTCCTTTTCACAGCGACGGAGTGATCAGCCAGTTTGAGGGATATGAGAAATTGGCTGAGCTTGATTTCGAACAGCTCAAGCGCAAGTGGGGAAACATCCATCGTCTTGATCGCATTTTAGAAGCTGAAGGAGATGACATTAACAGGTATAAAGCCTCTAAACAAGCAGATGTCCTGATGCTCTTTTTCCTCTTTTCCGCTGAAGAGCTGCGCGAAGTTTTTGAACGGATGGGGTACAAGCTCGAACCTGAGACTATCCAAAAAACCATCGATTACTATTCAAAACGGACATCCCACGGATCGACCCTTAGCCGTCTGGTCCACTCATGGGTTTTGGCACGTTCCGACAGGAAGATGTCGTGGGAATTTTTCCACCAGCTTCTGCGCAGCGACGTGGAAGATATCCAAGGCGGGACGACGCAGGAAGGGATTCATCTCGGCGCCATGGCGGGTACCGTCGATCTTATTCAGCGTTGCTATACAGGCCTTGAGTACCGCGGCGAAACACTACGTTTCAATCCGAGTTTGCCCGATGAGCTCCGGGAGCTGCGGACTGTGATCAGATATCGCGGGCACAGCCTTTCATTTACTGTGACTCAAGATAAATTGATTGTTGAATCTAAGAGGCATGCGGCAACACCTATCCGGATCGCATGTCGTGATGAAGAGTGTTTCTTAAAAGAAGGTGAATTCAAAGAATTTTTTCTAATAGAACTTTGCCAAAACACCCCCGACGCCGTAGGTGTCGTTAGAGAGGTTGCAGTTGAAGATGGAGACGCCAGCGGGAGAGGAACCCCCAACAACTAATTGATAACCAGCGACATGCTCTGAACAACGTGTATAAGTCCAGGGATTAATGCCATATAGGTGCTCCCCAGAACTCATGAATGTTACAACAAGAAGTACGGTGGCTTCTAATGCCTTTGGCATCTCGCAACCTCTTTCCTTCACAAGAGCTTCTTGATCACTAGCAGATAAATTTCGACTATTTTTAAGGACGTTATTCGTGATCACTACTCGATAAGTTTTATCAACCGAAATCTTCCCTATTTTACTTGAAATGTGATTCCAAATGTATCTAAACGTAAGTGTCTTCCCTATTTTAGGCGATGCGGCAAGTTTTACAAGTGTGTTAAATGTAAGCCCTTTGGGAATTGTCAATAAAGTGATTCCTCCATTTCCCTCTATTTCTGTCATTAGCGGCCAAGAAAGAACTCTTTCTAGAAGTGCAGTTGCTTTGCGTACATCACAAGGGGATATATCTTCCAGAGTAAGCCCATAATAGATTTCCTCTTTTTAATCGAAAAAAATATCAATTTGACTATTAATTGTTTAAGGGTTTTCTGGATATTTATCAATTCGAAAGATTAGCTTTTTGCGATCGTCCTAACGATCCTAACCATCTTTCCCTATCTTCACCGTAAAACAACATAATATAAATTATCAGACCTTGATTTTGCTAAAAAATATTTTAATTTTATATTCAATCGGTTAAAGTATGGGTATACACAACCAACCTGAAGAATTAGATATTCCCAGTGCAGCTTCTTCAGGTTGGTGGTGAATATCTTAGGAGGATTGGTTTTATGAAGATTGTTAGAGTTTTATCAGTAATTGGTTTGGCTGCATATTTAGTTTTACAGGGTTTGTTTTATCTTGCTGAAGCAACAGCGCCCGCTTTGCATGCTCTAATTGGAATTATAGGGCTTGGAACAGGAGCTCTTATCTTTATTTCTCTTGGCCATTGGGCTAATATGGGTAAGGAAATTAATAAGGAATAACCTATTTATAGTTAATCGGCGAGAACAGACTGACCCATGTGGCGTCGTTCTCGCCTTCCAACCTTTTCTCTAAAAAATCAAAGACTTAGGTATTATGCGAGTCTATTACGACCGGGATATCGACTTCAGCTTAGTTAAAAATAAGAAAGTCGCCATTATTGGATATGGCAGCCAAGGTCATGCACATGCGTTGAACCTACGGGACTCCGGAGTTAAAGAGATAGCTGTTGCTCTACGTGCGGGCTCAAAGAGCGTGACCAAAGCAGAGGCCGAGAAGCTACCGATTATGGATGTGGGCAACGCAGCGAAATGGGCCGACATTGTCATGATGCTCGCTCCGGATGAGCTTCAGTCCGATATCTACAATAATCACCTCCACAACAATATGAAGGATAACGCAACACTCTTGTTCGCACATGGACTTAATATCCACTTCAACCTTATTGAACCACGTGCTGACCTTAATGTGGCGATGGTAGCGCCCAAGGGGCCCGGTCACACAGTCCGCTCCGAATATTTGGATGGCGGCGGCGTACCCTGCTTGCTTGCCGTCCACCGCGACCTTTCCGGCGACGTTCACGGCCTTAGCCTTTCCTACGCATCGGCCTTAGGGTGCGGACGGGCAGGTATTCTTGAAACCAGCTTCCGCGAGGAATGCGAGACCGACTTATTCGGCGAACAGGTTGTTTTGTGCGGCGGGCTCGTTGAACTGATCAAGGCCGGTTACGAGACCTTGGTTGAGGCGGGTTATGGCTCCGGAAATGGCATATTTCGAGTGTCTGCATGAGGTAAAGCTTATAGTCGACCTCATCTATGCAGGAGGAATTGCCAAGATGAACTCCTCAATCTCGAACACTGCTGAATTTGGCGAATATCTCACCGGTCCGCGCATCATTAACGAAGCGACGCGTGCTGAAATGCGGCGCGTGCTGGCCGACATACAGAGTGGGAAGTTCACGCGCGAATGGATGCTGGAGAACAAGGTCAGCCAGACCTTCTTTAAAACGATGCGCGCTAAGCTCGCCAAGCACCCGATCGAGAAGGTCGGAGAGAAGCTGCGGGCAATGATCCCCTGGCTAGAGACTGATTAGCATTCATCTTTTCAAAAAGCTAAGGCTCCTTCATATGAAGGAGCCTTTGAATAGTTATGCTTTTGCTTTTGCAGCTTCCACGTTGAGACCAGATTCTCTACCCAGTCGAATCAAGAGAGAATCCGCTTCTTTTTCTTCTTTAAGCGTGCTTCTGAGTAACTCTTTCAACTCATGTCTTTCTGTGATCGTTGCAAACTCCTCCAAAGTTCCATAATGGACAATCTCGAGGTGCTTAATTTGTTGAGCCAAGGTAATGATAGCGGCGTCTAACAGTGGAGAAGAATCGTTCTCGTCCAAGAATTTTGATGCGCTTTTAAAAACACTCTTAATAGGGCTCTCCCATTCAACTTCTTGAATCGTCATGCCTGCTTCCTGCATAAGGTGTTTTATTCCTTGTTTCTGTTGCTTCTCTTTATTCTGGTGTTTCTCTAAAGCCTCTCTAAGTTCTGAAGAATAAGCTTTCTGAATCATCTTTGACATCAAATCTAAACCTTGCTCTTCAATTATAAAGCAATCTGCCACCAAGATGTTAAAAAGGTCTTCAAATGACTTTAACTTCATTTCGTCCTCCCTTGGATTGAACTCCTAACTTCATTAAATTTTAAGGAAGCAGCAATTATGCTGCCTCCTCCTAACTAATCTATAGAACTTTAAGAGTGCTCTTCTTTGACTTCAATCTCGTTTTTAACATCCTTAACTCCAGGAATTTTCCTAATAGCTTTTTCAAGATTCTCCTTATCTTTATCCGAAGGAACCGAACCGCTCAAAGTTACAACACCGTCATCAATTGAGAAATTGACATTCCTAAAATTTTTGAGATAACTTTGAATTCCCTTTCTAATTTGTTCGTTTGCTTTCTGATCAAGGCCATAAGCTGCCGGCTGTTTTTTTACTTGATTTTGATTGTCGAGTTTAAGATGATCAATGTTAGATCGCTGATTACCCTCCTTTTTTCCATTCGATTGCTGTTGATTACCCTGTTTATCACCGTAATGGTATCCATTTCCGTTTCCGTTGCCATTGTCATGATACCCTTGTTTTCCATTGTTATCGGCATCAGGAGATTGACCATATACGCTTCCTGCCATGAATGAGGCAGCAATTCCACTCATAAGAATCGAGGAAATAAGACTTTTCATGTAGACCCTCCTTTTATAGTGGGGTTATAAACTTAATTATATCAAAAAATATCTTGTCTAACCAACTGAAAATTTGAGTTTTACGAATTCTTTAATTAGATCGATTTTATTTTTTTTTATTTCGTTTGTATTTTTTGAGAAATTTATTTATTCGTCTCTGATTATCCGGCGAGAGCCTTAATATAAATTTATTTAACCCATTATTAAATCTTTGGGGGTTGACTAAATAGATTCCTGCCAGAAGAACCGCAATCCCTGGGAGTCCAGGGATGAAGCTTCCGAGTAAACCGAAAAAGATTAAAAGATAAGCAAAAGTTAGACGGAGGGCTTTTTTCACTTTTTTCAAGGGATATCGATCTTAAGCACAAAAGGTGCGTTTTAAAGATCTTTCGGAAACTCTTTGCAAAATAAAAGCCCGATTGCTTCAGACATCAGATCGGAAATCGATGTCTGGGTTCTCAAATTAAGCCGCTTAGAAAAAATTTTTTTCAACATCATATTGTCGTTTTTTGTTAGTGAATAGATTTTTCTCCCCTGTCTCTCATTCGACTCCGTAGCAGAAGACAACTCGTCGAACGCGATTTTTTTCTTCATCTTCTCTTTGACGCGCGCGATCCCTGACATACTCTTCCCTCCATTTTGATGACTTCTTGCGCAAGGCTCTCATAAGCAGCTGCCCCTTTGCAATAGGGGGCATAATCAAACACCGCTTTCCCATGAGATTGAGCTTCGTTAATCTTTATATTCTGTGGAATTTTCGTTTTGAAAACCTTATTTCCAAAGATCTCACTCACTGAAGAGAAGACTTCGCGAGCGAGCTTGGTGCGTACATCGAAAAAGTTGATTAAAACCCTTGAGATCTCCACCTTATGCTTGATGATCGTGTTGATGTCCCGATTCACAAAATTGACCGTATCAAAAAAGTTGCTCACTCCTTCCAGGCTTAGATATCCGAGTTGGATGGGGAGAATAATCTCTTTCCCTGTTGTAAAGGCGTTAATTGTGAGAGTCCCGAAGGTTGGCGGAGAATCGATGAGAACATAATCATAGTCCCGTTCGATTGGTTTGATCTTGTTGCGAAGCTTGAATTCTTTTGCAGCAAGATTTGCAAGCTTAAAGTCGGCGACTGCTAAAGAAAGGTCTGACGGGATAATATCCAAATTGGGTGCATATGTCCTCTGAATCACTTCCTTGGCCGATACCCCTTCTTCTGTCAGAAGCTCGGCCACTGTTTTCCGATCTTCAGTTGTAATGTTGAGACCCAAGGTTGAGTGTCCTTGCGGATCGGTGTCGATGATAAGCACTTTTTTATTTAATCGTGCCAGCCCTGCCCCTAAATTAATAGCCGTTGTGCTCTTGCCAACCCCTCCTTTTTGATTCGCAATAATCAATGTGCGCATAAAACTCCCCCTTATTCGCTATGATATTGAGCTTTTTAAAGCATATTTTTCTTTATTCTGTCAATTTTGAAATCCCTTGAAATCTAGGGAATGTAAAGAAAATATTAATAAAATATTAAAATACTTTCTATTGAGATTTATAAATTGATATGATAGAATGTTGATAATCTAAAATTTACAAAGTAACCATGTCCACTTCATCATCTTCCACTTCTCCTCTTGGGGGAAATTCACAGAATCCTACTCTTGTATACTGCCACCAATTGATCGAGACACGGGTTTGCGCTAAACTAATCGCCGTGAACAAGGAGATTGTATGGCACCGAATACGAAATCAGAAGAAATCAGAAGAGTCCCTAAACGCTGGACAGCGAGTCGTAAAAAAGA
>JAFIGI010000061.1 GCA_020831465.1 Chlamydiales bacterium | reverse complement strand
ATTCCAAATACACGAGCCGCTTCTGTAATCGAACCACATTTTTCTACAAATTGTAGTACTTTCTCTCGTAGGTCAGTTGAATAAGTCATGCAGTAAGAATACGCGCATGAAGTAAAAAATTCAATCTATTTGACTATAAATGTTGCTCAGAACTGTATCAGAAAGGTCAGCGATCACGTTGGCTTGCAGGACGAACCCTGTCGGGTCGATCACAACAATCGTATTGCCAACTTGGACAAAGGGCGCGTCAATTTGGAAGGGGCTGAATCCATCGCTGTCAGGCGTAAGAGTGAGAAGGAGATTGAGTCCCGTTTCTACATTGAGTGTGAGGAAATCCGAGAAAATCCCGACAGGCCCCTGCAAATTTGAGCCTCGAAGGAGCGTAAGAGTTGGATTGAATCCTTCCGACTGGATAGCAAAGCCGTCAGCAGCCCTGATTCTACCCGAGTTGACGATATGGGTGTTGGGGCCGTTGGTAAAAATTCCACTGGCCTCAAGTCCTTGAGTAGAAATCGTGCCGCTATTTGTGATTAAGACATTATTGCCTCCCTGATTTGCAATGCCAGCAGAGAAATCTCCTTGAGTCGTGATCGTCCCACTATTTGTGATCACAACATCATCCCCGACTACGTTGCGAATCCCGAAGGCATTATCTCCTGTAGTCTCGATCGTCCCTCTGTTGCGCGTTCTTTGGTTGTCCTCCTGCATTGTGACGGCTGTATCACCGCCTGTAGAGAGTGTGCCTCCTTTTTCGATCAGTGCCAGGTCGCCCTCGTTCAAAAGCTCAATTGGTGTTGTTTCCGTCTCCCCACTGGGCACTATGAAAATGACTCCGTAAGAGGGAAGACTCAAGCTGAGAGCCGATAAAAAAATGCACAGCGCTTTCATGAATAGCTCCTTATTCTAGTTTGCGTTGGCAAAAAAAAGTTTTACAATTAAATAAAGAGAAAAATTCAATTTGTCAAGAGTAACGCTCCCAAAGCCTTTTCAAGATGAAGACTTACCGCGTAGGTGAAGCTGCAGCGGAGTGCCCGCATAGGTATATTTTTTGCGAAATTGGTTGATTAAGTAGCGTTTATACGTTTCAGACATCAAAGAGGGGTTGTTAACAAACAAAATAAAACGGGGAGGCTGGACGTCGACCTGGGTCATGTAGTAGACCCGCAGACGTTTGCCGTTGAGCATGGGCGGATGGTTAATCTGCATCGCCCTTTCTACGAAAGTGTTAAGCTGATGGGTGGAGATTCGGGTCTTAGAGGCTTCGTAAACCCGCTTGACTTCGGGAAAGATCTTGTTTAGGTTCCGCTTCGCTTTAGCAGAAATAAAGAGGACGGGGCAATGGCTTAAAAAGGGCGACTCTTGATAGAGGGCTTGGAGGCAGTGTTCCATACGAAAACCTTCTACCAGATCCCACTTGTTCATCAGGACGATGCAGCTCTTTCCTGCCTTTTCGATCTGTTGGACAATCCGTTTTTCCTGCGACGTCATTCCTTCTTGGACGTCGAAGACCAGCAGGCAGACATCGGAGCGTTCGATGGCCCGCTCGGTCCGCATGGCGGCGTATTTTTCCACCACCTCATACTCTGCTTTTTTCCGACGGATTCCAGCAGTATCGATCAACGTATAGTCCTGATCATCAACGGTGATCGGGATATCGATGCTGTCGCGTGTGGTGCCCGCTAGAGGACTGACCACGCATCTCTCCTCGTTTAAGAGGGCGTTCACCAGAGTGGATTTCCCGGTGTTTGCGCGCCCAATAAGTGAAAGACGGATTCCGTGATGTAGCGTCTGATCGTCCCTAGGAGTAAACCCATCCCATGCCAACTCCAGAAGCTCGGCAATCTGATATCCCTGGATCGCGGAAACACCAATAACCTTCGCGATTCCAAGAGCGTAAAAGGGATAGACACGCTCTTCATGCGCTCGGTGGTCGATTTTATTCACGGCTAGGGTCAAGGGCTTTCCGGTTTTCAGAAGCTCTCTCGCAAGTTCTTCATCGAGTTCGGTAATCCCGACTCGTGAATCGACAACCATCACCAAAGTGTCGGCTTCTAAAATGGCGATTTGGGCCTGGCGCCTGATCTCATCGCTGAATTGATCGGGAGAACGGGGATCGATTCCCCCGGTGTCGATCACTTCAAAGGGCCTTCCAAACCAATCCGCTTCCGCATAGAGGCGGTCGCGCGTAATTCCTTCCGCCTCGTCTACGATCGCGATCCGTTTATCGCAGATGCGGTTAAAAAGGGCCGATTTTCCAACATTCGGCCTGCCGACTATTGCTAATTTATGCATAAACCTATCCCTAAGTTGAAAAAGTATAATAAAAACCGTATTAATTGGGAAATATGACGATTCAAGCCATCGATCCCTACCCGTTTTGGAATGATCTAAAAGGATATCAATTTAAATTTTTAAGAGGTGACTGTGTCGCCGCGCTTTCAGTTGGGCTGATGGCTCTACCCCAAGCGATGGCCTATGCCTTTTTGGCCGGACTTCCGACCTCAATGGGAGTTTGGTCTGTTGTTTTTGGAACGATATTTACAGCCGCATTCGGCCAGTCCCGATTCCTTGTCTCTGGCACAACAAACATTATCGCGATTCTCATACAGTCGGGGACATCGGAAATCCTCCATACCTACTACCCCGGCATCTGGGGGCTTGAGCGCGATATTCTGGCCAAAAATATAGTCGTCGAAATTGTTTTGTTGATCGGAGTATTCCAGGTTCTTGCCGGGCTTTTGCGACTTGGAAGGTTGACACAATTCATAAGCCGCTCAGTGATTATCGGATATATCGCAGGAGCCGCTTTGGCAATCGCAGTTACACAGCTCTTTCCCTTTTTTGGAATAAAAGAATTTGAGGGCTACCATCCGATCTATAACAAAGCCTGGCTGCTGATTGGGCAACTGTATCATCTTCATATTCCAACCACATTGCTCTCTATCGGCTGTTTGTTCGTCTTGATCTTTCTCTATCGCCTCTCACAAAAAATTCCCGGGGCTGCAATCGTCTTCATCTTGGCGGGAAGCTTCGTCGCACTTTTTAATCTCGCGCCGGAAAACGCCAAAAGCGCTTTCGAGGTCGCACACGGAGAAGCAATTGAACGTGTTACCTTGGTACAAGACCTTGGTCCGGTTTTCCAGGACTTCCCTAGATTCGCCGCTCCCTATTTTGAATTCCGTCTTTTGGCAAATATCATTCCCCTTGCCTTGGCGATCGCCCTTTTAAGCGTTATTGAGGCCACCTCCCTCGGACGCCACTACACCAGCTCGAAGGAGCCACCTTATAACGACAATCAGGAGATCTACGGCCTTGGGATCAGCAATTTTCTCTCCGCTTTTTTTAGTGCGATGCCAAGCTCGGGAAGCTTTTCAAGAAGCGCTCTAAACAAAGCTGCTGGAGCCCATAGCCGTTTTTCCGCAATGATTAGTGGCGCTTTTGTCTTTCTCTTTGTCGCCACGCTGGGGTTTCTTGTGAATAAAATTCCGATCGCCGCACTGAGCGCGCTCATGATTTTCACAGCCTACACAATGTTGAATTTAAAACACTTTTTTATCTGCCTGCGCGCGACACGCGGGGATGCTTTTGCTCTTCTTGCCACTTTGGCATCTAGCATATTCTTCACCCTCGATATCGCTCTTTACATCGGCGTCGCCCTTTCGATCGTCCTCTATTTAAAAAGGGCTGCCGTCCCTTTCCTCGTTGAGTATGCCTTTAATAACGTGGGAAAGCTGCGCCCGCTCGAGGCTGAAGAGGAGCGACCCGACCCTCGTATCTGCATTGTCCAAGCCGAAGGGGAATTGTTTTTCGGAGCTGCAGATCTACTTCAGACCAAACTGCGCAATATTTCGGAAGACGAGGAGATTAAAGTTGTGATCCTTCAGCTCCTCAATACGCGCTATATCGATGCCTCCATTTGTCTCGCGCTTAGACAAGTCCTAAGCTACCTAAACGGGACAGGGAGAAAATTGATCCTGAGTGGCGTCTCCGATGAGGTATGGAAAGTTTTAGAGGAGTCCGGACTCTTGCGCAAAATCGGGGAAGAGAATGTTTTTCGCGCAAATGAGCAGCTTCCGAGCGAGCCGACCCGCAGCGCCTACAAGCTAGCGAAAGAATCTATCTAACGGACAGGGTCGAGCTTGCGTTCGATGCCGTATCTGTCAGTACGATCGTAAACCCACGATTCACTGTTTTCACGCATCAATCGATCGCAACCCATTGAAATCCCTCTGAAAACGCCGTACTTCTGAATCGCCTCAAGAGCATACTGTGAACTGGTCGGGTAGAAGCTGCTACGCGGACCGTCGATGGGGGAAATGTAGTCCTGAAAAAAACGAATCATCGCTTTACAAAGGCTCCTGGTCGCATAGGTTCTAGGTTTTTGAGCTTGCGTCTTTTCTATCTTTGTGTAAGCTATTTCGGAATCTATTCCCCATGGTTCGGAAAAAGATTCATTGTAATTTCCGTTTAATGGGAAGAAAAATAAAGAACAGGTTAAGAGCGAAATTATCAACTTCATAATTCATTGGACGATTATGTTCAGATCAACAAAAATAAATAATGAAGGTGAAAAGTTTTTGCAAGGGGAAAATTGCTTAAGCAATTCGTTGAACAACTGAACACCGATTTGGGAGAGCCCCTAGCCGCGAATGACGACGGCTCATATACCCTCTTCCTCGAACCCGATTTGCATATCTCCTTGAGGGAAAATCCGGAGTTAGGCATTTCGTTGTTTACGGTCCTGGCTCCCGTGCCCGAAGAGAATAAGGAGGATTTTTTGCTAAAAACGATGATCGCTAATCTTTTCGGGCGGGAAACCGGAGGCGGCATCCTTGGACTAAACAAAGAAGGGAATAAGATCACATTTCTGACATTCCTGCCCCGGCAATTAAACTATAGAGATTTTCATGATTACCTGGAAGATTTTGCGAACTATGCGGATGCGTGGAAAACTGAGACAACCGATTTTATTGAACAACATAACGATTAATTGTTTAGGTAATAGAGCATGAGCGCTGAATTCATCGCCGAAGAAGGAGTTTTGAAGGGATTAATCCTTTCTCTCGATATAGGCGAAGAATGGACCATTGGCCGCGATCCGGAGCAAGTGACGCTTGTCATTGAAGACCCGAAAGTGTCGCGTAGGCATCTTATCTGCCGCAAAACTCCTGAGGGCTATGTAATTGAGAACCTGAGTGATGTTAATCCCGTCCTTATCAACGATCAACTTTTTTCAGGTCCGAAGCTTCTACAGGAGGGGGATAAAGTTACGATCGGGGGGACCGTTTTCCACTTTTACCCCGAAGGGGCTCCGCCCACATACGCTTTTGAACCTGAATATGCATTTGAATCTGAAGAATCATTCTTAGGGGATTTCCAAGAAGAGGAAGAAGAGAAGCTTGATCACGAAGATGAAGCTCCTGAAGAGACTCCTGAAGAAATTCACCCGGTCAAGGAGGAGGAGAGCTCCTCTGATGAGGAGGAAGAGAAACCTGAAGAAGAGCCTTCCTTAACGCCGATAGAAGAAGAGGAAGGCGAAGAAGAAGATGAGTTGCTCCGAGAGGAGATTTTTCGTGAAGCAGAAGGCTCGGAAGAGTTTGCGCCGACTATCGACCTTACCCCCACCACCCGTTATCTGATTAAGGTGATCGCGGGTCCAAATACAGGCGCCGAATTTGCCCTTGATCTTGACCGTGAATATTTGATCGGAACTGACCCTGCAACCTGCGATTTGATTTTCAATGATTTAAGTGTTTCAAGAGAACATGCCCGCCTCTCTGTCAATAAGGAGGGGGGGATCTTGATTGAGGATTTAGGAAGCCGAAACGGAGTTGTGGTTGATAAGGAGAGGATCCTTTCCCCTAAAAAACTTACAGCGAATGCAGTTATCGCACTTGGGACTTCGGCCTTTCTTTTAATTGATCGAGAGGCCCCGTCCGAAACGATCGTGGCGCCGATCTTCGAAGCCCCGCCGGAAGAAGAGGAAAAAGTCCCTGAAGAGGAGGGCGAGGAAGAGAAGGTCGTTCTCCCTGCAGCTAAAAAGCCGCGTCGAACAGCCGCAACGGGTTCCCTTGTCCTCGCCCTATTTGTTGCCGGTTTGGCCGTTCTTTTTGGGATCGGCATGGTCTCCTTGCTGCAAACAGAAGAAGTGGTAACCGAAAAGATAGATTATCATGAGGAAATTCAAGCTATCCTAAAAGACTATCCCGGGGTGCGCTATACCTATAATATTACGAGTGAAAAACTTTTTCTGATGGGGCATGTGAGAACGGCTGTTGAGATGAGTGAGCTTCTCTACAAAATCAAGGGGTTGACATTCATCCGTGTAGTCGAAAATAACATTGTCAATGATGAAGCGGTCTGGCAGGAGATGAATATTCTGCTTTCAAAAATGCCCGAATTCAAAGGGGTGAGCATGCATTCACCCGAACCGGGGGTTTTTGTCATTTCAGGCTATTTGAAAACCGAACGACAAGCTGTAGACCTAATCGACTACCTGAATGTCAATTTTCCCTATATCGCGCGCTTGCAAAACCGTGTCGTTGTCGAACAGCAGATTATCGATGAAGTGACGGCTCATCTGATCCAGCATGGTTTCGGAGCCGTAAGCGTTGCATTCTCAACCGGAGAGCTGGTCTTGACAGGTTACATCGGAGCAACCCAAGTTTATGAATACGAAAGCCTAGTCGATTCATTTGATGAAATTCCGGGCATACGTTCCATAAAGAACTTTGTTGTCGCCGTCACTCCCGAAGTAGGAGTGATCGACTTGAACCAACGCTTTCCTGGCAGATACCGCGTCACAGGGTTTTCGAAGCATGGAGATGTCAACATCAATGTAGTGATTAATGGGCGTATTTTAGCCAGAGGCGATAAAATTGACGGAATGACAATTACGAGCATTCAACCCCATACAATTTTTTTTGAAAAAGATGGTGTGAAATATAAGCTCGATTACAATAGGTAAAAGGGCAAACGAAGAGGAAAAAATATGTTTGGAATGGAAAGCGATAAGAAAAAGAAGAAGGTCGCTGATTATTCATTTGATTTGGAAGATGACTTGAAAGATCCGGGAAAATTGCGCGCGATCAAAGAGCAGATCGAGGAGCGGATTTTGCAATTGAAGACTTTGCTCCGCCAAGGAGAAGATAAGAAGAGCTTCGATCAGACGCAGACGCTTTTACATGGGTATTTAGCCCTCCAAAAAGTGATTCAACGTGCTAACAGAAAAATGTTTTAAGGAGGGAGAATATGTCAAGCGGAGGTCCGGCATCCTTTGATTTCAATAAGATGCTTCAAGGATTGGAACATTACGTACAGTCGGTGAAATCTTATTTGAATCAGTTAGAAACGGCAACTGGAGGAACGGTCAACTTGGCCACTATGTTCAATATGCAGTTTCACATGCAGATCATGTCGCAGTATATCGAGGCGGTTTCGAACACATTGAGCGCGGTCCACAACGAGATGGTGACAATGGCGCGTGCGACTAAAGGACAATAACAACGTTAGAGGTTTAAGGATATGGCAGCACTTCAGGACTTTCAGACAGATCTTCCACTATTGGTGGAAGGAGGACTGGTGGCGATCAAGCAAGGAGACGAAGAGAGCGCGAAAAAGCTGTTCAACGCCGTAGGCGTTGTCGACCCGCAAAACATGGCGCGCAAAATGGGCTACGGCCTCATCTCTTTGCATAAAATGGATATTAAAACTGCGCAGAAGAGCTTTCAGGAGATTCTTCAAGTCGAACAAACGAATTGGAGGGCTCAGGCTTTTCTTGCCTTTTCCCATATTCTTTCCGTTTTGCAGGATGGGTCGACGGAAGAAAAACACGAGGCTCTTCAAACCGGTGCTAAGCTTGCGCAGGAAGTCTTAGACAAAAGCGATGCGGAATCGACACGCCAGCTTGCCCAGTCGCTTCTCGATTGGGAGAGGGAGCTGCAAGATAAAGTCAAAGCCGGCCCATAAATTGTAGGAGGATTATATGCCCGATGGTACACCCGGAGTTACGCCCACCCCGCCGACTCCCGAATATGGGCGCGACAAGCCCCGCTTAGGAGAGGGAGAAGAGGCTCAGGAACAGAAGCCTTTTTCCTTTGGTCCTGAAGGAAAAGAACCGGCCGAATCGGCCCCTGCCGAAAAACCTTCTCCGATGGAGGTTGCCCGTGAAGGAGCTGAAAAGGGCGTGCAGAGAATGACTCCCGATCAGATGAATAAACAACTCGCCGAATTGAAAAACCAGCTTGGGACGGTTCAAACGAACCTGCAGAATCCAAATGTTACGCGCCAATTCACTCAGGATCACTATGACGCGCTTCAAAAAGCTGCTGAAAAAACAAACCCGGAGATGCGCGCTATTGCGAAGCATACCGGAGGTGAATTTAATCCGCCGCAGCATCTTTCGAATGAGCCCGTTTTGAATTACATTACCCGATGGATCAACGGCTCTCAGCAGACATTGAGTCAAGCGATGAACTTTGTTGGAACGCAAAAAAATCCCGATCCCGCTTCCTTCTTGAAGCTTCAGTATTCGGTGCAGCGGGCGACGCAGCGCGGTGAGCTCTTTTCCAGCATCGTCGGTGCATCGGTCTCAGGGATTAAAACGATCATGAGTACGCAGTTAGGTTAATCATGGATGAACCGACTGCCGACTTCGAGCAGCTGCTTTCCAGATTGGAAGAGGTGCAGCTTACGACTGTGATGGGGCGCATCACGGAAGTTGTCGGGATGCTCATCAAGGCGGTTGTGCCCCAGGTCCGCATCGGTGAGGTTTGCTTGGTCAAGCGTGAAGGCATACCTCCTCTTCTTACGGAGGTTGTCGGATTTACCCAAGATCAGGTCTATCTATCTCCTTTAGGTGAAATGACCGGGGTCGGGCCCTCCTCGGAAGTGATTCCGACACGCCTCCCCTTGCACATTAAAGTCGGCCCCGAACTTTTGGGGCGTGTATTGAACGGCCTTGGAGAGCCGCTCGATACAGAAACGAGGGGGCCTTTGAATGCCGCCGAAGTCTACCCCATTTTCCAGGCTCCTCCCGACCCCTTGAAACGGGAACGGATCACCGAGCCCATCTCGACGGGAGTCCGTTGCATCGACGGTCTGCTGACGTGCGGCAGGGGCCAGCGGGTCGGCATTTTTGCAGGGGCCGGAGTCGGCAAGTCGACTCTGCTTGGTATGATCGCCCGCAATGCCGAAGCCGACATTAATGTGATCGCGCTGATTGGAGAGCGGGGACGCGAGGTGCGGGAGTTTATCGAAAAAGACCTTGGTGAAGAGGGAATTGCTCGTTCGGTGATCGTCGTCTCGACCTCCGACCAGGCTTCACAGCTCCGCTTGAACGCGGCCTATGTAGGGACCGCAATAGCCGAGTATTTCCGCGATCAGGGGAAGACTGTCATTTTAATGATGGATTCCGTAACCCGCTTTGCGCGCGCCCTCAGAGAAGTAGGCCTGGCTGCAGGGGAGCCTCCCGCAAGAGCCGGTTATACTCCTTCGGTTTTCTCCACTCTGCCCCGTTTGTTGGAACGGTCGGGTAACTCCGAAAAGGGATCGATCACCGCCTTCTACACGGTTCTTGTCGCAGGCGACGATATGAACGAGCCTGTTGCCGATGAGGTGAAGTCGATCCTAGATGGGCACATCGTTCTGTCAAATGCACTGGCGCAAGCCTACCACTACCCGGCGATTGACGTACTTGCCTCGATCAGCCGCTTAGTGACCGAAGTCGCAACTGCCGATCAACTCAAGATGATCAGCAAGGCGCGTGAAGTATTGGCCAATTACAGGAAAAACGAGATGTTGATCCGCATCGGGGAGTACAAGCGTGGCTCAGATCGCGACGCAGACTACGCGATCGACCATATCGACAGGCTCAACCGTTTTTTAAAACAGACAATAGAGGATAAATCTTCTCTTGAAGAAACGATTCAGCAGCTAAGAGCTTTATTTAAGTAGGTGAGAGATGGCCAAGTATCCGCTTCAGCAGGTGCTTATTGTAAAGAAGGATCGTGTACAGAAAGCGGAAAGGGTTGTCGAAGAAAAAAAGAGAGCTTTGAAGGTCGAAGAGGAGAAGCTTAAAAAAGTCGAAGAGGAGCGTGACGCCGTTTTGAATCATCACGACGCTAAGTTGGCCCAGTTAAGAAAAGTGCTTGACGAAGGGACAACAAGCGATGAGGTCCTGCAAATGAAAGCCTACCTGAAAGTGGTAAAGGAAAAACTTGCGAAAGAGGAGGAAAAGGTGAAACAGCAAGAGCAGCAAGTGCGGATTGCTGAGAGAAACCTTGAGGAAGCGAAGCGGGACCTTAAACAGAAACGCCTCGAAGAAGAAAAAATTGAACTTCATAAAAAAGAGTGGGAAAAAGAGACCCGGGCAGAAATTCTCAAACAGGAAGCCAAAGAACAGGATGAAATCGGCCAGGTCCTCTACGAATCCCATCGAAAGAAAAAAAAGGAGACTTAAGGTATGTCAGTCCCTCCATCAAGCCAGCCCTCCAGCACTCCTCCTTCAGGGAGTGATGAGAGTCGAGAACCCTCCGATAGCAAAAAGTCGAGGAAGGATTTCGACCTTCACGGCAAGAAAAAAGGAGATGAAGAGAAAAAGAAATCCCTTTTTGACATTGCGGGGGGCGAAGGGGAGATGACAAAAGAGGTCAAACAAGAGATTCAAGAGAAGCAGATGGCCGAAACCAAAGAGGCCGATTCAATTTCAGCTGCAGATGCGAAAGCAACCGTTGACGCTATCGGCAGGCTGATCCAGAGGGTCGTCTCTGATATGCGGATCGGGCAGCTGGAAGGAAAGGACTTTGCAAGCATGAACCTTTCCACTTCATCTGAGGTTCCGGAGGCTTTTGCCGGTAGCAACCTGACATTGAGCTATGAGGCGAATGGTTTGACTATCCATTTCGATAATTTCATGACTCCACAACAAGAAAACAATGCCATCACCCTAGTCGAAAAGAATAAAGAGCAGCTACTAGATATGGTCCAGGCTATGCAGGCGAAGAATATCAACATCCAGGAAATGAGTATTGGAAACAGAGTTATCAACCTACCTCGCGTAGAACCTCTCCCTCCACCCTTTCAACCGACAGAAGCCGGAGCCACAGGAACCCGGCGCGACCGGCAAGAGCAAGAGAGAGGTGGTGAAGAGGGCGCTGGCCCTGAATAAAAGCAAACGATATAGTATCAGAGTATGGCAACGAGTGCTGAAAAACCCCTTGATTGGATCAAGCAAATAGAACGATTCATATTTGAACTTGAAGAGAAGCCGCAATTCGGACTTCCTAATGATTTTGATTGGCAAGGCTTTGAAAAACGGCTTCAGGAGGCCTTTGGACGTCCCTCTTTGAAAATCGAATACCGCGCGCAAGGCTGGCGAAGCGGCGATGAGAGATGGGCCGGGCTGGGCGAAGACCTTCTCCCGCTGCCGGTCGAATGGGCTCCCTTGCAATCTCCTGCCTACTTTCTTACGAACGAGCAAGACCTGAAATGGCTGATGGCCGATTTGCTTGGAGGGGAAAAGGAGGCTGCCTATTTTTACGACCTCTCACTCGTCCAGGGATTTTATCACTATTTTGCTGCTGAAATGCTACAAACGCTCGATCAACTCGATTTCGCCCCTCCCCTTGCCCCCCGTTTAGGGGAGATCCTGGGCGAGATTCAAGAAACCATTGGGGAGTCTCCCTGTTTTGTGATCGATGTTTCATGCTCTGTGAACGGACAGACGTTTTGGGGAAAAGTCTTGTTGACCGAGGGTTTCCGCCAAGAGTGGAAACGTTTTTTTTCCAATCTCCCCCCTCCGGCCTTGTCGAGAGAGACACAAGAAAAAATCCATCTCGACGTAGGTCTAGAAGTCGGATATACGCAGCTTCAACTAAGAGAATGGAAAGAGGTGCGCCGGGGCGATTTCATCCTGCTCGATCACTGTTCTTACGATCCTGCTGTAAAAAAAGGGGGGGTGGTTTTATCCCTTGACCAAAAGCCCCTTTTTCGTGGGCGTTTTAAAGAACAAGGGATTAAACTCACCGAGTATCCTAAGTATGAAGAGGTAAGCCTATCTATGGACGAACAACCATTTTCTGACCATCCACATGAAGATTTCGAATCGGAAGACCTCTATGGCGATGAGCACGCCGAAGAATTGGAAGATTTTGGCGAAGAAGAAAAAGAGGAAAGAGAAGTTCAACTCGCCCCCTCGGAATCCTCCATCTCTCCCGAAGAGCTTCCCATTCAGCTGACAGTTGAGGTAGGACGGCTCCGGATGACAGCAAAAGAACTCATGACTCTTGCTCCGGGTAATTTACTCGAAGTCAATGTCGCCCCCGAGCAAGGGGTCGATCTTGTGATCAATGGGAAAAAAGTCGGGCGCGGCGAGCTGATCCGCATTGGCGAGACGTTGGGGGTCCGCATCCTTTCTTTGTAGAGCAGAAAAAATGAACAATGAGCTTCCGCACCGTATTGGCGGCTACAAGATTGAGAGTTTCCTGGGCAAAGGGGGGATGACCGTTCTCTATCTTGGGATTCATCCCGAGACTCACGAACCGATCGCCATCAAAGTGCTCTCTTCCAAGTATGTTTCTCATCCCGAGATGGTTGAGAGCTTTATGCGGGAGGCGGAAATCATTGAGCTCACCAATCATCCCAACATCGTCAAACTCTACGGGCATGGAAAATGGGAAGGCGGGGTTTATATTGCCATGGAATTTATCCAGGGAATTTCACTCCGCCAGATGATTTTACAGGAAGCGATGTCCTTGAAACGCGCTCTTGAAGTGGTGATCCAAATTGGTCATGCGCTGACCCACCTCCATGCTCACGGGGTCATCCACCGCGATCTTAAGCCCGAGAACGTCTTGCTAACCGCTCAAGGGGGAGTTAAAGTCATCGACTTTGGGATTTCCCAGATCTATACAGAAAAAATCACCCCTTCCAATATCCGCGTGATGGGCACACCCATCTACATGAGTCCCGAGCAGCGGGAAAATCCATTTAACGTCGATTTTTCTACCGATGTTTACGCACTCGGCATCATTACTTATGAGCTCGTATTGGGGCGCCTTTCACACGGGGTTGTCCATCTCTCAAATGTGCCGCGAGGATTACAAAAAATTTTAGCAAGGGCGTTACAGCCGAAGCCCAAAGAACGTTTTGACGATATCGTCGAATTTATCCAGGAAGTTTCGGCCTACCTGACTTCGGACGAACTGAGACGCGATATGCGTGGAAGCGACTACCTCGGCGAATTCAGCGAGAGATTGCGCGAGGCCCAGACATTATTGGTTCCTAGACGCCTTCCCGAATGGCGTCGCGTTGAAATGGGCTTCGCCTCAAATTGCTCCACAGCCCTCTCCTCAGTCTACTACGATTTTTTCCAGCCAAGAGATGGCGTCTATAGTTTGGTTATGGGTGAATCTTTGACAACAGGAGTAGAGGGGTTGTTGCAAGTCGCCATGTTAAAGGGAATGGTGCGCGCCCTTGCGCATGCAATAGACCGCCCCCCCGACTTTGTTCGCACGTTGAATACACGGATTTTCGAGGAGGGGAATGGGCAGAATTTTTCTTTTTCTCTTCTCACTCTCTATCCTTCCGAAGAACGTTTCTCCTTTATATCGTGCGGCTATAGCCCTCTTTGGTCTCTTCCTTCAGGGGCGGACTCTCCCCGCCGTCTCTCAGCAGACAATCTCCCTCTGGGAGTCTCCGCATCTCTAGAGTTTCTTGAAATCGATTCAAACTGGAATATCGGCGATCTTCTCGTTTTGCATACATTTCAAGCAGGTCAATCAAAAAATATTCGGGAGATCGAGCTTGATGAAGCGCACTTTTTGGAAGCATTGACGGAAAACCTTTTTCTCAACCCAAAGCAGCAGGTTGAAGCGATCTTCCGCAAAGTTTCGCAGAAGGAGGGACGCGCCTTTTTCGAACGCCCTGTCACAGTAATTAGCCTTGAGAGGGAATCGTAGCTGATAAAAATAATGATTTTGACTATACCCAATTCAAGATAGACGGCTATAATGAGGCCAATGCGATTCGGAAATTTTTATCTCACCTGTGCCTGCTTCATTTTCATCGGTTTGAACTCTTCTTTTTGCGCGGAAAACAATGCGCCGGAACTTGATGAAGAGATCGAAGCGCTTGCCAAGCGCTACCTAAACGAACCGACTAAGGTGATATCAGGTTGTCCTGCCTGTCCGAGCGGCGTCTGTCCTACGCCGTATGAACCTCCCGAAACACACTACTATTTCCGCTTGCCAGGTGAAGCGCCCCACCATCCTGCGCCGCACCAGTCGGCTCCCCAAAGGCCCGCACCTCATCCTCATGGACCTGATGTGCGCCACCTTGGCGGCGACAATGCTCGAGAGATTCACGAGCGGGCCGCCGAAGCGAAAAAACACTTGAATCCCGATTGTCCTAGGGAGGATTGCCACGAGGGCTATACCGTTAATTTCGAAGAGATCTCAATTATCGAATTGATTCAGTTTGTCAGCCAAATTTCCGGAACCAACTATGTTTTCGACAGAAACGATTTGAACTTTACGATAACAATTGTATCTGAAAGGCCGACAACCGCTGAGGACTTGACAGCTGCCATGCTTCAAGTTTTTAAAATGCATGGCCTCTCGGTTGTCGAGCAGGGGAACAACGTTTTGATCTATAAGAATCAAAACGTGGCCAGAGTCTCTACTGTGATTACCGATGCGAATATCGATGATGCATGCGACTCCCCGGTGATCACACGCGTTTTCCGCCTCTATAATGTCGATCCCCACAGGATTCAGACGATTATCCGGCCCTTGCTCTCCCCTGACGCCATCATCGAAGTCTCTGTCGAAACACGTCATTTAATTGTCTCCGATATCACGGCCAATGTTGAAAAGATCGCTGATCTTTTGGTTGCACTCGACACACCGACCGCTGCTTTCGACATAATAGAATACAGAGTGAGAAGCGCCTACCCGACGGCGCTTGTCGCCTACGCGAAGGAAATCTTAGCTCCTTTAACGTTGGACAACCCGATGCAGATCATCGCGCAGCCCTCAGCGAACAAGATCTTTGTCGTCTCAACTCCCTATTTGAACCAAAAAGCACTCGAAGTATTGAGGGCTCTCGATACGGCCGACATCGCCGACATCGCCGCAATCGCCCCTGACTTGCCTCCCGACGCAATGGCCAACAATCACTTCTACATGTACAAATTGAAGTACCAACCCGGCCGCTTGATCGCCGAAGCGATGCGCGAGATTGGAGAAAACCTTCAGTATGCAGGAGTCGCTAATCTCGAGTTTGTCAACACGATCTACAGTCTCCAATGGATTGAGGTGAACAATTCGATCGTCGTTACTGGTTCACAAGCTTCGATCAATAAAGTTGTCGAGTTGCTTAACCAACTCGACCAGCCGCCTAAGCAAGTCTATGTCGAAGTCTTGATCATTGAAACAACGCTCCGCAATTCACTTGATTTTGGCGTCCAGTGGATCGCGCTCGGCGACGAGCAAGACAAGCTTGCCTTTGCTACAGGTTTATTAGGAAATTCTCCTCCCAATCCGAATTTGCAAGGAGGAACTACGACTAATCCCGGCGCCCGTTATGTTGCTGCTAACCCGGCGGAGCGTCCCCCCTCGATTCCTAACCCCGGGCGCGATGTTCCTCTTCCTGTCCCTGCGCAGCTCTCTGGTTTCACCGCGCTTACTGACCAGACACAGGCATTCGGACTTGGGATTGTAGGAAATATTCTCAGACATGGTGGACGCTCGTTTTTAACATTGGGAGCTCTTGTTAGCGCCCTCGATCAAGAGGCCTACACGAAAGTCGTCCTTAACCCACGTATTATGGTGGAGGATAATGAGCCTGCTAATTTCACGGTCGGGGAGAATATCCCTTATCAAACGACAAGTACCGTGATTCAACAAACAGGATCGGTCACACAGAATATCCAATATGAAGATATCGGCGTTCAGCTTCAAGTCACCCCAACGATTGCTCCGAACAATATCGTCACTTTGCAAATTAACCAGTCTATTTCCGAATTACTGACTCCAGGCTCTTTAACTCCGTCAACAAGCAAAATTCTTGCGACAACGCGTGTCCATGTGCCAGACGGCTGCTTCTTTGTGATGAGCGGCCATATCCGCGATCAGTGCTCTAAGGTCCGTTCCGGCATCCCCTGTCTAGGCACTCTGCCGATGATCGGCCCGATCTTTTCGCGCAACATCGATCGGCGCGATAAAACAAATCTGATCATGTTCATTCGTCCAAAAGTTGT
The DNA here is from genome assembly GCA_020831465.1 of Chlamydiales bacterium. Taxonomy (GTDB): domain Bacteria; phylum Chlamydiota; class Chlamydiia; order Chlamydiales; family JAAKFR01; genus JAJACP01. The sequence goes on along the minus strand of JAFIGI010000061.1, from coordinate 25,554 downwards.
GACGACGATCGATGAGCAGCTTCAATTGACAAACCAGGAAGGCTATCAATACAATTTTGAGACCCATCCTTGCGCTATATACGATTGCGGATGCGAGGTGGCGCCCGAGTGCCAGGTCTACCCTCCACCACCGTGCCCCGTTCATTAAGAGTAGCGTAAAAATAACCCATCCCTGAAAATGGGTCCATGTTTCGAAGATTGATCATTCTTATCACCTTATGCGGATTCGTCTCCGGATGCTATTACCGTGTTCCCAATTGCATTGAGCCGATTGTGGAAAGACCTCCGCATCCTAAAGAGATTCAAAGGGAGAAGCGTATTCGCCTCGCTTTGCCGCAAAATTTTTCACTCTCTCCTTTCGCCCCTTTGACTCCGGAAGAGAGGAGCGAGGATTGGGGGAAGGAGTATCTCATAGCCCTTACATTTGCCGATGATTTCGACCTCTATCGCGCGATAACCGGTTTTAAACGCGCCCTTTGCCTCATCCCACAGGAGTGCGGCGAACGCCGACAGGAGATCGAGTATGGAATCGTCCTTGCCTATTACTTGGGTAAAAAATATACCGAGGTGATTTATATGGTCGAAACGACCGACCTCGCATGCGCAGACTCTCACTTCCCCGCCTTTTCGGATCTCCTTTTGATTCTCTATGAGAGCTATGAAGAGGTAGGTAAGCCCGATCATGCGCGACATATTTTGACGCTGATTGAAGCAGATGATCCCGAGCGGGCAAGGCGACTCTCTCTGCTGGGGGCAATCAAGCAAGCCGATTTCAATCAGCTTTCACTCTCAAATGAAAATGTCGTTTACGGTTACAAAAAAGAGGCAAAGTCGATCCGGAAGGCGCAGCTTTTCAATGCGATGCTCCCCGGTGCCGGGTATTGGTATGTCGGAATGCGGCAGACGGCTGCCACGGCTCTGTTGATCAACGCCCTCTTCATCGGAGCGGCTGCCCATTTTCTCAGCAACGGCAACATCGCGGCAGGACTTGTGACACTCAGCCTCGAAGGGGGCTGGTATTTCGGAGGAATCGGCGGAGCCGGTATGGCTGCGAAACAATACAACGAGAGTCTCTACTGCACCTATGCAGAAAAAATCACAAGTCGTGAGGAACTCTTCCCCCTGATGATGCTCAACTACACATTTTAATTTTAAAAAAAACATAAAATATTCATATGTAGTGCATGCAAATGCGCGCGATCACCCCCGCTTTCCTCGCGATTATCGTCGATTCAATGGGATTTGGGCTTGTCTACCCCTTGATGACAGAGCTATTCGCAGGCGAACAAGGGTTCCATATGGCCGAGGGCATCTCTATAGGTATGCGCCACTTTTATTTAGGGCTCAGCTTTCTTCTCTATCCCCTCGCCGCCTTTTTCGGCGCCTCATTTATGGGCGATCTCTCTGATATGATTGGAAGAAAGAAAACCCTTCTTCTCTGCATGGGAGGAATTACCGTCAGCTTCGTCCTAATGGGAGCAGGCGTTGAGTTTTTCAGAATCTCTCTACTTCTGATTGGACGTGCCTTGTCAGGGATCATGGCGGGAAGCCAACCCATCGCCCAAGCCGCCATTATCGACTTGAGCACGCCTGAGGCGAAAGCCCGGAATCTTACCTTCATGACCCTGATTCTCAGCATCGGGATTGTCATCGGCCCGCTGATTGGCGGAATTTTCTCCGATCCCTTTATCGTCTCTTGGTTTACTCTCTCGACTCCTTTTTATTTGGCGGGGATTTTGGGTTTGATCACGACGCTCTGGATTGCCGCCGGATTTCCCGAAACCGTTGTAGGAAAAGCCCTTCACAAACGTCTCAACTGGATGCGCCCCATCCACATTTTCATCGAGGGATTCCAAAACGACCGGATCCGCTTTCTCGTCTTTATCTTTATCTGCATGCAAGCCGGTTTCAGCCTCTTTTTTCAACTCATCCAAGTCTTCATGTCGACTATTTTCGGCTTTCAAAGTTGGGAGATTGGGCTGTTCAATGGCTATTTGGGGATCTCTTTTGTAATTGTGGTGATTCTTGGAATTAAGATTTTTTTGAAACTCTTCAAGGTCGAGACGATTGCCCTTGCCTCCCTTTTGATTACAGGAATTTTTATCATTCTACCGATGATCTATCCACAGCAACTCTTTGTGTGGATCGCTTCCTTCCTTGTCGCGGGTTTCGATATGCTTGCCTATGGCGCTTTAATGACCTGCTTCTCTTCCGCCGCCGATTCAGAAAATCAAGGGTGGGCGATGGGGGTATTCTCTTCTACCATGTACATCACATGGGCTGTGACCGGGTTTTCTACAAACTTGATCACACTGGTTGGATTGCGCTGGCTCATTACAATCGGCGGCCTTTTGATGCTTCTGGCCTCCCTTTTGATGGCTCTCTACAAAAAGCGAGGGTCAAATTTGAATTTTATTCACTAGCGTGCTATAATCCATTCGGCCTTAAACTAATAAGGAGCTAAATGGATTACTTGAAATCGTTCGGTGACTTCTTTCTTTTCTTAACGACGCCGATCGTCCTTGGAGCGAGCCTCCTGTTGACTATCAAAACCCGATTCATCCAGTTTCGCAAACTTCCCCATATGCTGCGGCTTTTTTTCTCTTTAATTTTTAAGAGACATCCCGAAAAGGAAGGGGAGGCGACCGTGCGGGCACATAAGGCCTTGTTTACCGCGATGTCGACGACAATCGGCATTTCCACAATCGTCTCTCCTATAATCGCCATACGCATCGGCGGACCGGGAGCGATATTGGGATTTTTCATCGCAACCTTGCTGGGCGCAGCCGTCAATTTTACCGAAGTCACCTTTGCCCTCTCCTACCGCAAGCATCACCCTGAAAAGGGGGTTGCGGGTGGGCCGATGCAGTATTTGCAGGACGAGATCATGCCCTTTTTGGCAAAATGGTATGCTTTTTTTACATTTATTATGCTGCTCGGGTGGTCTTCGGCTCAGGCGAACCAGCTCGGAGCGATTTTGAGCTCGAATCTTATAGGGAATTTCGGTATCCCGAGTTGGGTTACCGGAGCTCTTCTAGCCATCAGCATTACCGCGATCCTGATTGGCGGAATCAAGCGGGTTTCGAACTTTTCCGCTAAGCTTGTTCCCTTGATGTTTATCATCTATGTTGGGGGATCCCTCTGGATTATCCTTGCCAATTTCACCCATCTCCCCGCCATTTTCAAACTGGTCTTTCAGTCGGCATTTGCGCCTCAAACATTTGCGACAGGAATTACCGTTGGGGGGATTGTCTCCGCTCTCAGGTGGGGTGTCTTTAAGGGGCTGCAGTCGAGCGAAGCAGGGGTTGGAACTCAGACGATCCCCCATTCCATGGCTGAGACCGATGGCGCCTATAATCAAGGAATTCTCGCTATGATCTCCACCTACTCGGCCGGCTTTATCTGCATCCTATCGAGCCTAGTCGCACTTTTGACACAAACCTGGCTCGACCCGACTCTCTCTCTGGGCATCGATATGGTTGCCGCCTCCTTTCAGAGCTATTTTTCGACCCTTGGACTTGTGATCGTCACGGCCAGCGCCCTTCTATTTGCCTTCGGAACCATACTCGGGAACAGCTACAATGGAAGCCAATGCTTCATCTATCTCACCAAACACCGCTTCATGTTCTTCTACTACGCCGCCACAGCAGCCCTCATCTTTGCCGGCACCGTGATGGATGCGGCCGTCGTCTGGTCGATGATCGACTACCTCCTTGTTCCCGTTGTGATCCCGCACATCCTGAGCATTGTCTACCTCTCATACAAACAGAGCGCACTGCTGACTGAAGAGGAAATTTTGGCAGAAGCTATATAGTGAACAAGGCGGTCGCGAAAAGAAAGAAAAAAAGGAGCAGTCTCGACATCAGATCGAGAGCTTGAGCTGGCTCGCAATTTCGTGCAAGTACTCGGCGCGACGCTTGGGCAGCTCTGGGATTTCGATCGAATCTTTTGAAATGCTAAGGAGATGAGCCCGCCTACAATTGAAAAGGACTTGGTTTAAATTGAGTTTTTCTGGAGCTAATATCCAGCCGATTTCAACGCCCAGCTTGACAAGGCTTAACGCATTTAAAGCCTCGATCACCTCAAGTTGATAGGAGTGGGTCAATAGACCAAGGGCCCGGGTGACTTTGTTTTTGATCTGTTCGTTATTGTTTTCCATCAGCTTTTTGCGGATACTGATCTCTGCAACAACTGCCCGCGTCGCCCACATCCGCATAGTCGTTAGGATATACTCTTCCGTCAACCCAATTGTGCAAGTATTGCGGGCAACCAAAATATCTCCGATCATCTCAGAGGTCTTTCCCTGAAGACCGACTGCCTCAACCTCTTCTTCCTTCTCACGCTCCAATAGCTCAGGAAGTTCTCCTGTGTGGATCACTGCGGGGATATGCAGAAAGAGAGAGACCGTCAGGCCCGTTCCGGAATGCCGGGGGTCAGCCATTAAAAAGCCGAAGCGTGGATTGAATGCAAAGTCGAGACTTTTGCTCAAATGGCCTTCCATTTTGACGAGACGGTTCCAGGATTTCTCAATTTCTTGTTGTGTATCAATCACCTTCATCTGAAGGTGATCGTTAAGATTCACGACTCCCAGAATCTCGGCCGATTCGTCTAAAATAAACCCTTCGCCTGCGTGGGCTTGATGAAAGCTGTTCTGAACCAGAAAGTGTTCAAGTAAAAACTCCTTCTGTAAAGGACCGATCTCTTCGGAGCGGTAGAGAGAGGGGTTTTTGAGTTCGGGCATCGATTTGAAGCCCTCCCAAATGAGCGAGAGAACCTGTTGTTCGCGGGTTTTATCGAGTTTTGAGGGGAATTTGAATTTGTTGAGGTTTCGCGAAACACTTAAAGTAGATGCCAACCAGACGTTGTGGGAGTGCTTGTCCCACGGGTTTTTTAGTTGGAAAATGGGATGAGATTCACGTTTTCCCTTCTTCATGCTCCGCCTTTTCTTTTAACGCGCGAATTTGATCCCTTAGCAGGGCAGCCTGCTCGTAATCTTCTCGAATCAGCGTCTCATCAAGCGCTTCGTTTAGGGCGATCAGACGCAAAGTCGGGCTAACCTCTGTGATTTCCCCTTGAGCCCTCCCGATATGCAGCGGCTGCGTTTTCTTATTCGAGGTGAGGTGTCGAGAGACATGTTTCTCCTTGAGCAGATCTTCTATCAAAATATCGGTGAAGACATCGTAACACTCTCCGCATCCTAGAAGATGGCCCATGCGGATCGACTCGAGCGAGGTTCCGCAGTTGCCGCAAGCTAGCGCCGTCACTCTCTGTTCTCTCCCTTCAGCATCATGGCGGACGCTTCCATAGAGGCGTCTTTCAAGGTGGGGGCAATCCGCGCACATGACCGTTCGCGTGATCTTTTCACCGACAATTTCGATGTAATGGACAGCGATCGGCTTTTTACATTCTGTGCAGTCTAGCGGTCTTTCGGGCATTTTCTGTGCTAAAGTTAAAATCCCGATCTTAACCACGGCTACAAATTTTTGCAAATTGTACAAGTCGAATTATAGTAGAATCAGTTGAAAATGTAAGTTTTTCAACTGATTCTGCTATAAATTAGGGATATCCGGAAAAATATCCTCGCTGAGAGTAATAGAGGTGCCATCAGGGGAGATCGCATCAGAGAGGGACTTTACTTCCATCTCTTGTGCTTTTCGATTATTGGTATAAATCCTCGATCGATCAAAGTCACTCCTTCAGACTGAAAGAGAGTGAATTTGGGTCTTGATGGACTCGAACCATCGACCCCCTCATTAAAAGTGAGGTGCTCTAACCAACTGAGCTAAAGACCCTAAATAACAAGTGTTTAGAGGTAGCACCTCTAAACACTATAATTTGACCCCAAGGGGATTCGAACCCCTGTTGTCGGGATGAAAACCCGGTGTCCTAGGCCTGGCTAGACGATGGGGCCATCTTCTTTAGGACGACAAACGTGAAGTAATTCTACCGATCGAAGCAATATAAGGCAACAGCCTATATTGTCACGATCTCCTTTTCTTTCGCCTCGGTGACTGCATCTGCCTCTTTGCAGTACTTGTCGGTGAGTTCTTGAATCTTTTTTTCCGATTTTTTCATCACATCTTCTGGGATATCGCCATCGGCTTTTTGCTTCTTAACCGCTTCATTCCCATCCCGTCTTGCATTGCGGATGCTTACTTTCGCCTCTTCGCACTTGCGGCGGGCTTGCTTGACCATCTCCTGCCTGACAGACTGATCCATTTCAGGGACCTTGATGCGAACGACATTGCCGTCAACAATTGCTTGCAGGTTAAGGTTCGCCGCCTCAATGCCCTTTCCAATCGCGTGGACATTGTTTGCATCGAAAGGGGAGATAAGGAGCTGCCGCGGCTCAGGTACCGAAATTGAGGCAACATCTTGAAGACGCATCTGTGTGCCATAGACCTCGATAAATACACTATCGAGTACTGCCGGGTTCGCCCGTCCTGTTCGCAGGCCCTTCAGCTCATGCTTGAGATGGTCAATGGCGCCTTGCATTTTCTTTTCCGTTTCCTTAATTACATCCATAAGGCTATCTCACTATCGTGTAAAACCATTAATCAAAATTAAATGCATAAATTCACTGCATTATCCGTCTATCATTGTTCCCAACGGCTTGTCCGAAAGAGCTTCCGTTAAGGAGACTTTGTTAAAATTGATCACTCGAATGGGAATCCCGGCCTCCATACACATGCTAACCGCCGAGAGATCCATGATTCCCAGCCGCTTTTGCAAAATTTCTTGAAAAGAGATATGGCTGTAGGGCTTTGCATCAGGATGCTTACGCGGATCCTTGTCAAAGACTCCGTCGACGCGCATCGTTGCTTTAAGCAGAATATCAGCATGAATTTCGCAAGCTCTAAGCGCGGCGTTGGTATCAGTTGTGAAGTAGGGGTGGCCTGTGCCGCCGACAAAAAGAACGATTTCTCTCTCTGCCAAATATTTCATGACCCGTTCCCATTGGTATGATTCGGCTACTTTTGGGCACTCCAATGCGGAAATCATACGGACTTTGCAGCCCATCTTAGTTAGCGCGCTTTTTAATGCAATTCCGTTGATAAGCGTTGAGAGCATGCCGATCAAATCGGCCGGGGTTCTCTCAATGCCCAGATCCCGGCCTTGCTGGATGCCGCGGAAGAGATTGCCCGCACCGGTAACAACGCCGACTTCAAATCCCTCTTTTTGCAATTCGCAGATCCGCCTAGCCACTTCGTATGCGGCTTTTTGGGAGATGCCAAATTCCTGATCGCCCATGAGCGCTTCACCCGAAAGTTTAAGCAGCACCCTGCGAATTGCACCCATCTTACTCGCCGACTCTCCAACGCAAGAACTGGGAAACGGTCAATTTTTTTCCTCTTTCCTTCGCTTGCTTTTCTACAAGTTGCTGAATGGTCAAATCGGGATTTTTTACGAATTTTTGATTGAGCAGGCAGACTTGATCGAAATAGGCCTTTAGCTTGCCTTCAAGAATTTTATTCAGAATGTTTTCAGGTTTTCCCTTGATTTGCGCAGCCGCGATCTCTTTCTCATGCGCGATGACTCGATCGGGAACTTCTTCTGATGAGAGATACTCCGGAGCCTCTGCAGCAACATGCATGGCGATATCTTTGGCGAGCTCACTCTCATCATCCGATCCCGCGATTTCTACGAGCGTCACAAGCTTTCCGCCTTGATGCGAGTAGACGGCAATTGTTGAATCGGATTTTTTCGGGAAGAGTTCAAGGCGGCGAACCTGGACGTTTTCCCCAAGACCTTGCACGATGGTAGCCCTATATTGGTCGATGGTCAAGCCCGGCTCTTTGGAATAGGGCTGCTTGAGAAATTCTTCTATGTTTGAGGGCTTTGAATCGAGGACTTCGTCGGCAAGGTTAGCCGCGAATTCCTGGAACCGCTCGTTTTTGACAACGAAATCCGTTTCCGCATTCACTTCAACAAGAGCGATCGAGCTCTCATTTTCAGCTGTGCAGATCACCCCTTCATTCGTCTCACGACCCTCTTTTTTGACGGCGGAGGCCATACCCGCCTTGCGAAGGTTGGCTATGGCGAGCTCGATATCACCTTCGGCCTCTTGTAAAGCCTCTTTACATTTGCCCATGCCGATTCCTGTCCGGTTTCGAAGCTCTTTTACCATTTGCGCAGTTACTTCAGTCATTTAAGGGCCTCCTCTTCTTCTTTTCCGGAGGAAGGGATTTTGACTTCCTCTTCTCCCTCTTTTCCTAAAGAAAGATTGAGTTCATTTTTTTTGTCAATCGCTGCTTGCGTTAGTGCCTGGACGATAAGCTTTACGCTTTTTAGGGCGTCATCGTTGCAAGGGATCACATGGTCGATCGGGTCGGGATCGCAGTTGGTGTCGACGAGAGCAAGAACGGGGATGCCGAGTTTTTTGGCTTCCGCTACGGCGATATGTTCGTGACTTGGGTCGACAACCACCAGGAGACCGGGAAGTTTGCGCATTGTGCGGATTCCTGAAAGGTTGCGATCGAGTTTATCCTGTTCCTTGGTAAGGAGGGAGATCTCTTTTTTAGTTAGTCCTTCGCCGCCAGTTGCAAGCTTGTGCTCGATTTTTTCGAGAGTTTTGATCGAGTTGCGGATCGTGCTCATGTTTGTGAGCATACCACCGAGCCAGCGCTCACAGACGTAAAATTCGCCGCATGCCTCGGCACACTCGCGGATAACCGATTTAGCTTGTTTTTTTGTTCCAACGAATAAGATCGATTTCCGATGGGAAACAGTATCGGTGACCACCTCTACCCCTTTTCGGAGCTGCTGAAGGGTTTTAGCCAAATCGATAATATATAAACCGTTGCGAACCTCAAATATAAAACGCTTCATCTTGGGGTTCCAACGCCGTTTCTGGTGCCCGAAATGGGCTCCAGCTTCTAATAAATCTTTAACGCTAGGGTCTTTTTTCATACCAAGCCTTGTCCCTTTGACTTTTGACGCGGCATCCTGCTCTCGGCAAGATTTCGGTCTTGGTTAATAATTAAACTAGTAACTCTGAGTTAGTAAAGCGCCTGATCAGAATCGAACTGACACCAGTAGCTTGGAAGGCTACTGCTCTACCATTGAGCTACAGGCGCAATGGATGTGAAACTATAGTTTATAGCCCCATTTTATTGCAAGGAGGCCTTGAGAGAGAGTGCGTAATCCCGATCGATTCCTTCGCACACATAGCAAAGTGAGGGTAATATCCAAAGATCAAAACATTCTTTAAATGCATGACCTGGAAGAAGTTTATGAAAATAATAATTGTAATTAACCAAATATTTGCACGCCTCTTTTCGATATTTAAAAGTGCTTTTAGTTTCATCTGGGATGAGGCCGGTTAAGTTGAAATAGTAAGATGAGATTCTAAATTCTTCAGCAATGAACTCAAAATGTTCAAGTATGGTTGAGGTAGTTTTTTTAAATTGCTCAAGTGTTAGGGGAGAACTAGAATCGGGATAATATTTTTTTTCTAGTTCGATGTATTGGACGAGATTTTTTAGAAAAGTGAACTCCTTTAAATATGTCTTACGTGTAGAATTTTCAACCCATGGGTCGATGAACGTCTCAACGGGTCTTTTTCCCGTGAAGAGATTTCTCTCGATTTTACTCCCTTTTTCGAGCAATATTTCAATGACTTTCCAATGGATTTTCAAATATCCCGCCATATGTTCTAAAGCGCACTCTAAGGGGGTTTTGGAATAACTCGACTCTTTGTCGTTAATATCGATATAATCTGTGAGCAGATTTAAGATCTCAAGGTTAGGAGGGGTATATTCGTTTAGGGATTGTATATAGAAATGGAGCGGATTTCCACTTCCGCTAGCTTCTGAATATGTGAGATCGGCTCCACTCTGAATCGCTTTGTAGACTGCTTTGTAATCATCGCATTTGATAGCGAATTCAAGTAGGGAGTACCTGTGACAACCTTCTTTGAAGGTAAAGTTGAGTACGTTTTTTTGTTGAAGTGCCCATCTAAGATTTTCCGGTATTGCACTTAATTCACTTCCATATAACTGATGAAAAGATTGATCTGAAAATGAGGAATAGATGCTATTAATCATGGTTTTTCCTTAAAAGTTTTAGAATCAGAATCAATCTCTCCAATTAGCTAGATTCGTTAAATTTTTATTAAGAAAATTTTACACAATAAGTTTTTTCTTAACCAAGAAAAAAATGATGGTTACCATTACGGCGTGAAAAAGCGACGCCTCAATAAGGACACGATCCCGGAAAAAGCGAACCGGATCCTCAACGCAATATTAGTTGTCATCCTCTTGATTCTCTTTCGCGTCTGGCACCTCGCCGTTCTACAACACGAGGAGAAGCTCGAGGAGGCGAAACGGCCGCAGCAGCGGGTTGTCATCGAACGTGCAGAGAGGGCGACGATCTGCGACCGCTTCCATATCCCTCTTGCAACCAATAAAGTCCAGTACAATGCGGCCGTTACCTATGGTGGGATCCGGGAACTTCCTAGATGGATATGGGAGAAAACTCCTGAGGGGAAGCGGGTCAAGCGCTTCTATAGAAAAGAGTACATCACCGCTCTTGCGGAGAAACTCGGGGAAGAACTCCATCTCGATTCAGAGCGGATCGAAGATCTGATCCATTCGAAGGCGGCCATTTTGGGCAACGTCCCCTGCGTATTAAAAGAGAATATCAGCGAAGAGGAGTACTTTCGTCTTAAAATGCTCGAGAAAGATTGGCCGGGGGTGCAGGCGGAGATTGCCGCTAAGCGGTACTACCCGCTGGGCAAAGTGGGAGGGGAGGTGATCGGATATATCGGTCCGATTAGCCAGGGGGAATACAAGGCGATTACGGAAGAGCTGCATGAATTGCGTGAGTGCATCGCTATCTGGGAAGAGGGGGAGATGCCCGCATTTCCGGAGGGGCGCCCGACAATCGAAGAGGTGAGGGAACGGCTCGACCAGCTGGAAAAAAAAGCGTATACGATCAATGACCTTATTGGGAAAATGGGCGTCGAAGCTTTTTTTGACGAGAGCTTGAGAGGATTGAGAGGCAAACACATCTATCTCTCCGACACGCGGGGAAATTTTTTACGTGAGCTTCCTGGATCGGAAGCCTCAGTGCCGGGTCGACGCATCGTCCTCTCCCTCTCTTCCGAACTCCAATCCTATGCGGAACAGCTGCTGGTTGAATATGATCAGGAGCCTCCAAGCAGTCGTCCCGCTTCTGTCAAACGGCGCGCCTTGATTCCCGAAAATCAACCATGGGTGAAGGGGGGGGGGATCGTTGTGATGGAACCTTGCACAGGCGAGGTCTACGCCCTTGCATCTTTTCCCCGCTTTGATCCGAACGACTTTATTCGGGCAGGGTCGCTCCATGAAGTTAGGGAGAAAAATGATCGTATAAACCAGTGGCTTGAAACAGAGGAGCATCTTGCAGCTCTTTGGGATCTCAAGCGTCCCTTTTCTCGCGAACGATACGATTCTCTCCGCGGAATCTATTATGAGGAGGAGATCGAACTTGATTGGGAGGCTTACCTTCATTCGATCCTCCCTACCCACTCACCCGTTAGACAAACCATTGAATCGAGAGCCGAGATCAATGATGCGATCTTGGTTCAGAGAAAGGTCGAAGAGCTGATCGCCCTTTTCAAGTCTGAGGAACTTACAATTACGCCCTCTAAAGTCTTTGATGCTGTTTATGCGGATGGGAACGATGTGATGACAGGAAGCGTTACCACACTTCAGGAACGGGAGTTCTTTGAGCAAAAAACCGCTGCGCATAAATCTAAAATCGAGGAGATCCGTCTCCAGCTTGATCCCTATTTTCAAACTCTACCTATGAATTACGAAAAGCTCCTTCTTGTAGATCTCTATAGAGTTGCGGTCGATGAGAGTCGGTTCTCCCCCTCTTTCAGCACGTTAATTGGTGAGATGATGCTCGGAGAGTATCGCGAAGCGAGCGCGCGTATGGTGTCGGTTAGAGAGGCCGTCCGTGAAATCGTCGAAGAGATATTCCGTCAGTGTGATTTTAAGAGGTGGCGTGAGGAGGAGTTTAAGGATTTTCTCGCTCAAAAACGCTTCGAGGAGAAAAAGGCGGGGCGAAAATACGCGCGTCCCTATATCGAATACCTCGATAAGGAGTTAAAGAAGCAGTTCGCCTCCTTCTGGGAACGATACCGCTGGGAGTTGATCACCCTTTTTCTTACCGGCGAGACCGAACTTACCGAAGCCTCTCTTGAACCCTATACTTCGACTTTAAAAGATTGGGCTCAAGAGCTTGCCCAGGGTGCTCACGGTGGTCTTCCGTGGGTCTACCACTATCGGCAACTGAAAATGTTAGTCGAAACTTTTGATCGGAATAGAGTTTTATTCCCTTTTTTACAGAGTTTGCGCTCGTTTACCGAGCTGGAGCGCCCGCTTATTGGAAGTTACTCCGGCTTGCACGGCTCGCTTGAAAAAGACTTAGCTTCAGCTTTCTATCCACCATACGGATTCGGCTACGCCCGCTCGCACGCCTTTCGCCAGGCTACGACGATCGGTTCGATTTTTAAGTTGATCCCTGCATATGAAGCTCTCCGGCAACGCTACTTCAATCATCCTTATGAGCTCAACCCATTGACGATCATCGATGACAAACATCGAACATGGGGGAAAGAGGGCGGCTGGAATATTGGGTACACCCTTGATGGACGCACAATTCCAATTTACTACAGGGGCGGGCGGCTGCCCAGATCGGAACATGCGGGAATCGGACGGGTCGATCTCGTGCGCGCGCTTGAAACCTCAAGCAATCCCTACTTTGCCATGCTGGCAGGAGATATTCTGGAAGATCCTGAAGATATTTGTGCCGCCTCCCAGCTTCTCGGCTATGGAAGTAGGACGGGAATCGATCTGCCCGGAGAATACGCAGGAAGAATTCCTAGAGATGTTGCCTACAACCGAACGGGACTCTATGCCATGTCGATCGGGCAACATAGCTTGGTTGGAACCCCTTTGCAGACCGGTGTGATGATGGCCGCTTTGGCCAATGGGGGTGAGCTGCTCAAGCCGCAGATTGCAAGCGGCGAGAAGGAGGTCCGCTGGAGAGTGTTTCTTCCGAAACAGATGCAAGAGATTTTGCTGCAAGGACTTCGTCAAGTCGTGATCGGTGAGAAAGGGACTGCTCGCATTTTGAAACAACAATTTCCTGCAACCTTAGTGAATCAAATTATCGGAAAGACGAGCACGGCTGAAGTGATGGAGCGATATAGCCTTGACGGCACCTCGGGAAGATTGAAATCGAAGGATATCTGGTTTGGCGCTATCTCCTACGAGGACTCCGATTACACCAAGCCCGAGCTGATCGTAATCGTCTATCTGCGGCAGGGGGAGTTCGGCAAAGACGCGGCTCCTCTCGCTGCGAAAATCGTCCAAAAATGGAGGGAGATTAAAGCTTCTCACAACATGGAGTAGGATGGAATCCTGGGTTTAAGCCTTGACTACTACTCCCCTCTCTGCCTGTTTTATCTATATCTCAGAAAATTAGAATTTTAAGTCATCACTGTTCACACAAGCACGATTTATTTGTTTAGATTTTCTTTGAGGATTTGGCACCGAATTTGCATTTGAGAAAGCAGCAAACTTTCGTAGGTGTTGTTTTATGGGTAATTCATTGCCGGCGAGGGAGCCTAATCTCGCCAAAGAATATTTTTGCGCGGGTGTCGGAAAATTTTTGGACGGGAAGTATGAAGAGGCTCAGCTGGAGTTCCAGGAAGCGATCCGCCACGATCCCTCGCTTCCTCTTGCCTATTGCTACTTAGGGATCATCTCCCTCGAGCTCGGAGATATTGATGTGGGGATGAGGTGGTGCGAACGGGGCCTAGAGATCGATCCCGATAACGGCTATCTCCATTACTGCCTTGGAGCCGCTTTTGAAAGGCAGGGAGAGCCGGATGAGGCGATCAAGCAGTATAAGATCTATCTTAAAGACCATCCCCGCGACTCGGAATGTCTATTCAGCTTAGGGTGTGCCTACGACCAGGCCGGCTCATTTCAGGAAGCTGTCAGCTATTACAAGGAGGCTCTCAAACACGATTCTACCCATTACAAAGCTTCTTATAACCTTGCTCTAGTTTTTGGAGAGCAAGGCGATTTGGTGGAAGCGGTCGATTGCTTGAACAAGACGGTGGCGATCAACCCCTCCTACTGGAAGGGGTGGATCAAGTTGGGGCTATTCCACTCTTTCGAAAAAAAATGGAAAGAGGCGACCGCTGCCTACGAAAGAGCAATCGAATTACGTCCAGATGTCTCTGACAGTTTCTATAACCTCGGGTTGTGCTACCTGACGGCAGGCAAACCGAAAAAAGCAGTGAAGGTTTTTAAAAAGGCGTTGGAACTGAATCCCGAAGATGCAGAATCGTCCTTTTATCTTGCGATCGCTTACATCGATATGAAAGAAGATCTTCAAGCGATCGAATCGCTCCATGATACGCTGATGATCGATCTTGACCACGAGAAAACGCACTACCTCTTAGGCCGGCTCTATTACATGCATGGAGAGAAGAGGAAGGGGGATAAAGAGTTGAAATTTCTCAGAGCGCGCGGCTCCCACTTTGTGGAGGCTCTCCAAGATGCCTTTTCTTCGTCCGTTCCCAAGAAGAAAAAGAAGTAACTCGTTCCAAAAAGGGAATTAGCTCGGAAAGCGAAAGAGGTGTTTTTTTAATCGCCTCGGTCACAAAGAGTGTGCTCTCAGAGAGCGTGGGCAGCCTACTCCATCTCTCATCCCGAAGCATGACTAGCGCTTGGTCAGCTAAATCAAGTGCAAGGCGCACTTCCAAATGATCAAAAGGGGCTACGGAAAGGATCAAAATCCGATCAAAATCAGCTTTGTGCTTTTCCAATGCCTTTAGAAAGGATGAGCTGCCAAGGACGACTTCTTTGAAACCTTCAGGAGCTCCTATCGCAAGATTTTGCCCGTAAACCGTTTCTGTCCAGGTCTCTTTTTCCACGTTTTTGGATAGATCGATCATCAGTATCTTTTCGTTCCCTTTTGAGAAAAGGGCGGCAAGGTCAAAGGCGAAGGAAGGGTTTTTCGCCAATATTGAAAGCACCCTTCCCTTTGATTTAAGGTGATAATGGATTTTTTTCAGGTCTTCGAATGTGTGGGAATAGGAGAGGACCTGCTTTCCTTCACCCTTCAGGTTCGCATATGAGGCGGTCGGTCCCAGCCTTACTTCCCGAAAAAAAATGCCCACCAAAATTAAAAACCCTCCCAAAAAACTTCCGGCCAAAAAACCGAAGAGGAGTTTGGGAGAATTCGGAATCACGGGAAGTGGAGCACGCATAAGGGGTGAAGAGGCGAGGTACTCGAGGTGGTATCCGATATTTTTTGCCTCGATCATTTTTGTTATCGACTCGATAATTTCGGTATGAAGATTTGTATTGAGTTCGATTTTTTGCTCGGCCAGCCATTTTTCGGGAAAATGGGAGGCTTTGAGGGCAAGGTCGCGCAAAGACTCTTCGATCCCTTCATAGCGGTCAAGCAAAAGAAAGAGCATCGCTTCCTGAAGCTCGCGTAGGTGAGCGCGCAGCACCTCATCTTTTAACTCTGCCCCCTTCTTTAAATCTCTGAGATGTTTCGCTAAAAATTCCCGCTCAGTTATCAGTTGCTCCTGAAGCTGCTCTCTCTCCCTTGAGGTCCAATTCCTTTCATCGATCAAATTGCGGTGAAGATCGTGGATTTTGTCGAAGCGGCTTTTCAAGGTGGAATCATCGATTAATTTTGAAAGGGAAGAGGTATCAAAATCGGGCTGTTCGAGTTTGGCAAGGCAATAATCATACTGTTCCTGCTCTAGCCGGACGCGTTCAATCGCTTGCTCCTGCTCGCGAATAAGCGTCCTTGCCCCATCGATGGTCAAGGTTTGCGCAGCTAAAGGGCGTTTTTCGCGAAGTTTCTCAAGCATTCGGGCAAAGACGATAGTTTGCTGACCTGTTAAAATCTGGTGGATCGCCTGCATTTCCGCGGAGAGATGATCGAGGTCGCTTCGGGCTTTGGTCTGCCGAGCTGCCATGAACTGGAGTTCGTTTTCCAGCAAAAAGAGCTCTCCCGAGTCGAGATGTGCTTCAAGGTAGGCCTTGCGCTCTTCCATGATCGCTTCAAGCCCTTCGAGGCTCTCGTCCTGCCTTTGCCGCAAATATCCCAACTGCTTCGAAATCTTTCTCTTCCCTTCGTCTTGCAGATATTTTTGAAAGGCTTCCATCGTCGTGTTGACGACATTTGCCGTGAGGTTGCGGTCGCGATGGGTAAAAGAGATATGGACAATGGAATTATGATTCTTGCTGCGCTTCACAGATATCGAATTTTCCAGGCTTTTCGCTGCTGCGTGAAGAGGAATAAACGTAAGGTAAAAAGACTTGCCTTCAAGCGACTTGGTAGAATTCAATACAAAATTTCCTCCTTCCCATCGAAAGGGTTTGCCCAGCTCTCCCGTTCCAAGCAAATCTTTTTTCCGCGAGACTTGAAAGCGGCTTGCATCGAGAAAAACGAGAAGAAGTTTGTCGGTTAAAAGTTGGGGATACTCAAGTTGAGCGCATTGCAGAAGGATCTCTCGATCCTCCAAAACGACTTCGGAGGAAACGGGCTCCTTTAGTGGAATGGGAGATTCGGTTCGTTTTTTTTTGAGAAGGCGTTGAGCGCGCTCGGCTTTTAACGTATTCCAAATCCTCCGCAGGGGTTTGGGCGCTCTCTTCTCGCGGATATTGAGCTGTAAATGAAGGGATTTAACCACCTCTTCCATCACCGGATAGCTGCGCAAAAAGACTTTAGGATCATCATTGCTGGAGTAGGATTCGCCTCCGCCTAGAAGCTCGAGTGCTTTGGAGATTCCTGTTGCAGAGCTCTGCGGGCTTCCCTTAAAGATCCCTTCTGCAGTGAATGTCGGATCTTTCATCAGAAAATAGGCAAAAGCCGATACTCCAAAAAAGAGAGCTGAGAGAAGAATCAACCATCTCGCCCGCTTAACCGCTTGCCAACAGTCGGAAAATGAGAGAACGATCTCTTTGCTCATTAATGGAAAAGCCCTCTTGATTTGATGCAGAGATCGATCAGCAAAGAGCTGGGGAGAAGCTGCTCGATGAAGCGGTTCCATTTCGTAATAGGCCGTTCGGAAATGTATACGGTATCGCCGGGCATTAGCAGGAGACTGTCGTTAGGGAGGAAGGTGATGTGTTTCCACGAAAGACGGTAAATTTTCGGGCAGATCGCATTGCCTCTGATGACAAGGATGCATCTTTTATCTCCGGTAAAGGGGATTCCACCCGCAGCGGCGATCGCTTCACGTAAAGAGATGGAACCCGATGGCACGGGCACAACCTGAGCCAGGCCGACCTCTCCCAGAACCATGATCGTTGAAGCCATCGGATCGGCAATGAAAATCTTATCCCTGGGGTACATGACGATGTTTTGACACATATCGCCTTCGTGTACCAGTTTGTGGAGATCGACCGGCAGGATTTCGCCGCAGCGGACGACATAACTTTTAAAGAGGTTTGCATCGGGAGGGATGCCGGCGAGAGAAAGAACCTCATAAAGGCGGATCCGTCCATTAATGGGGATTTCGGGAACTCTAACCGCGCCGATGAGTTCGACTTTACTGTGTAGCCGCTCGGCATACTCGATAAAGACATTGACATGCGCGATCTCCCGGGCGTAAAGCCCCTGAATACCCTCACGGGCCTGTTCGAGAGTCAAACCCTTTACCCAAACCGGATCGAGACCCGGAAGATGGATCACACCATTTACAACGCGGAAACCGACGGTATGTCCGATCATGTTGACCGACTCTACCAGATCTTTTCGAGTAGGATGAAAAAGGGCGATTGTAAGTACGTCGTCTTCATCGATCAGGTCTTCGTATTCTTGTAAATAACAGGGATTAAGGCATTCGAGAGGTTTCCCTTCAATCTCGAGAATGGAGGTCTTGCCTTGAGCAATTTGGTAAGAATCGAGAACAAATTCCTGCGCCCCCTCAATGCGGTAATTGTAGCGGCAGGGCGAACAGGCTGAAATAAAAACCGAAAGAATCAAAATCCAGCGCATAAACGAATTTTCTACCATCAAACCACTTTTTTGTCTTACATATTTGAATATGCTAACTCTTATTCTTTACTTCGCCATTTCTCATCTGATTTCCTTTCTCTGTTCTATCTTTGAAGCTGTCCTTCTCTCTTGTACCGAAGTCTATGTCTCCTTGCTCCAAAAGCGGGGTTCCTCTTCGGCAGCCATTCTTGCAGAATTGAAAGGGAAGATCGACCGCCCGCTTGCAGCCATCTTGACGCTGAACACTATCTCCCACACGATCGGGGCTGCCGGGGTCGGTGCTAGCATCGTCGAGCTCTTCGGTGCAAGGTGGCTCGCCCTTGGATCGATCATCCTGACGGCAACCATGCTCTTTTGGACCGAAATGCTACCGAAGACGATCGGTGCTCTTTATTGGAAGTCCTTAGCTCCCTTATCCGCCCGTCCGATCAAGTTTTTAATCTTCGTAACCTATCCCTTCGTACTCAGCTTCAATCTCTTTGCCAAGATTCTCAAGAGGGGAAAAAAGCACGATGCCGTAACAGAAGACGATATCCTCGCCGCTCTTGAAACAGGGGCTAAAGAGGGAATGATCGAGGTTGCGGAGCAAGATATGGTGGAGAACGTCTTCCGCCTTGGCGATCGGCGTGTCGGGGTTTTGATGAGACCGCGCGTCGATATCGAATGGCTCGACGTCGACGATTCTCAGGAAGAGATCCGCGATCAGATCATCTCCTCAAGACACCACCGCTTTCCCGTCTGCAGGGGCGATATCGACAATGTGATCGGAATCGTCTACTCCCAAGACTTACTCGAGCGGACATGGAAGGGGGAAGGGGTCGATATAAGCGAACTCGCTCTGCCTCCGCTTTTCGTCAACGAAAACAAGCATGTTTTCGAGCTTGTCGACCTCTTCCGCAAAGAGCGAGCGACCCTCGCCCTTGTGACAGATGAATATGGTTCGATTCAGGGAATGGTCACTACAAGCGATATCATGAATGCAATTGTGCGGGGAATCGAAGAAGAGGGGCCGTCGGCAGCGGTTAAAATCGATGCCCGCTCATGGGTATTGGAAGGGAGTTATCCCATTGACGAATTCAAAGAGAACTTCCACTTTGAAACGTTACCAGAAGAAGAGCGGGCCCGTTACCGGACGCTTTCCGGTCTTTGCATGTACCAGCTCGGGAGGGTTCCGAAAAAGGGGGACACATTCAATCTTGGTCCCTATCGCTTTGAAATTGTGAAGGTAAAACGTCGTCGAGTAGAAAAAATTTTACTCACAACGAGAGAGAGTTAGAGATATTGGTATTCCCAGGGGCTGAAAAGGTTGAGTTCATCGATATTACAGAAATCTTTAACATTTTCCGTTACGAGAATAAAATCGTGCGCGATTGCTGTAGCGGCTATTAACCCGTCAATTACCGGAATAGAGACTCCTCTTTTTTGGTAGCATCCATTGATTTCACCCCACTTTAGAGCGACTTTTAGATCAAAATTTTTAATGCGTCCTTTAAAACGGGGAACGATATCCCCTCTGAGCCACTCTTCTAAAATACGCTTGTCTTTTGCGTTGGAGAGCCTACTGATGCCATTCTGAATTTCGCCGATAGTCAAGACGCTTAAATAATATTTTGTCTCTTCGTGCCTGCAGATCCAATTTTCTAAAGCTCTGTCCGGATGCCGCTTGATTCTTCTAAGTTTCGAAAGAATGCATGTATCTAGAAGATAAGTCATAACTCTCCTTACGCAAAAATGAAGGATCATAGAGCGGCTACGGCTTTGCCTCGCTCACTCTCTAATCCTTCAATTTTGCGTAAGGAGAGTCATAATGAAATATCTCTGGGAAGTTCTTTGCTTCGTTTGATTTCAAGTTCTACTTCTTGCAGAGGAGCGTTTCTAAAGAAGTCGAGCAAAGAATTTGCAGGCTTTGTCAGTTCATCGTATCTTTCCATAGAAATCACAACCGCAACGGGTTCTCCCCTGAAGGAAATAAACTGATCTCCCTTGTCCAAAGCATCTTTTATGAGATTAGAAAACCGGGCTTTTGCTTCTTGTGTCTGCCAAATGCCTAGATTGGGCATGATTCCTCCTGACTAGTCTGTCTAGTTTTATTTTAACTCTTTTCTCTTTTATTTTTCAACTAGACAATTACCGCAATACTTAGTATGCTTTACCCTTATGCCTACGACAACAGAAGAGATCTTACAAGAGCGCTCGGATTATAAATACGGATTCGTGACCCCCGTGGAGAGCGAGTCGATCCCGAAGGGATTAAGCGAGGAGACGGTCAGGCTTATTTCCGAGAAGAAGGAGGAGCCTCCCTTTATGCTAGAGTTCCGGCTCAAGGCCTATCAGAGATGGCTCGAGTCTGAAGAGCCGAAATGGGCGAACGTCGGATACCCCCCGATCGACTACCAGGACATCACCTACTATTCCGCTCCCAAGAAGAAGCCTAAGCTCGGCAGTTTGGACGAGGTCGACCCCGAAGTGCTCAAAACATTCGAGCGCCTCGGAATTCCGCTCGATGAACAGAAGCGGCTGGCGAATGTCGCGGTCGATATGGTATTCGATTCTGTCTCGATCGGTACGACTTTCAAGAAGAAGCTCGAAGAGGCGGGAGTCGTCCTCTGCTCCATATCTGAAGCGGTCAGGACTTATCCGGAGCTTGTGGAGAAGTATCTTGGAAGCGTTGTCCCCATCGGTGATAACACCTTCGCGACACTCAACTCCGCCGTCTTTACCGACGGCTCATTCGTCTATGTTCCAAAAGGGGTCCGCTGCCCAATGGAGCTCTCGACCTACTTCCGCATCAACGACCAGGAGTCGGGCCAGTTCGAGCGGACGCTGATCATCGCAGAAGAGGGATCCTATGTGAGCTATCTGGAAGGGTGCACGGCTCCGGCCTATTCTAAAAATCAGCTGCATGCCGCCGTTGTCGAGCTGATTGCGCACGAGAGAGCCGAAATCAAATATTCGACCGTCCAAAATTGGTACGCAGGCGACCGCAAAACAGGGAAAGGGGGCGTCTACAATTTCGTGACCAAGCGGGGACGGTGCGCCGCCCACGCGAAAATTTCCTGGACGCAGGTTGAAGTGGGAGCCGCGATCACGTGGAAGTACCCTAGTTGCATCCTGGAAGGCGACTATTCTGTCGGGGAGTTTTATTCGATCGCCCTGACTAACGGCAAAATGCAGGCCGATACGGGCACTAAAATGATCCATCTGGGGAAACATACCCGTTCGACGATCGTCTCTAAAGGAATTTCCGCCGACGAGTCTCACAACAGCTACCGCGGCCTCGTGAAAATCGCACCGCGCGCCGAGGGTGCGCGCAATTATACCCAATGCGATTCGATGCTCGTCGGAGACAGATGTTCGGCCAATACCTTTCCCTATATCGAGGTCGGGAATGAGACGGGAGAGATCGAGCATGAAGCGTCGACCTCGAAAATGAACGAAGAACAGCTTTTCTACCTCCAGTCGCGCGGTATTGAACGGGAGCAGGCGATCAACCTCGTCGTCAACGGCTTCGGAAAAGAGGTTATTAGAGAACTGCCTCTTGAATTCGCCGAGGAGGCCAAAAAATTATTAACCTTAAAACTCGAGAATTCTGTTGGTTAAAATGTTAGAAATCAAGAATTTGCATGCTAATGTCGAAGGCGCTCCCATCTTGAAGGGAGTGACTCTCTGTGTCAATGCAGGTGAAATCCACGCGATCATGGGGCCGAACGGCGCAGGGAAATCGACATTGGCGAAAATTATCGCCGGCCATCCCGCTTACGAAGTTACGGAAGGTGAGATTATCTTCGAAGGGGAGAGCATCTTGGGTTTGGAGCCGGAAGAACGTGCAAGGCTTGGACTCTTCATGAGCTTTCAGTATCCTCCCGAAGTTGGTGGAGTTACCAATTTCCAATTTCTGCATTATGCATTGAACTCTAAGCTGGAGACTCCCCTTTCCGAGGATGAGTTCGCCCTCTTGCTCGAGGAGAAGATGCAGGCAGTCAAAATGCGCGGAGAATTCAGGCAGCGCCATGTGAACGAAGGGTTTTCCGGCGGCGAGAAGAAGCGAAATGAAATTTTACAGATGGCCGTTTTGGAGCCGAAGCTTGCCATTCTGGATGAAACCGATTCAGGACTTGATATCGACGCGATGCGGATCGTAGCGGATGGGGTAAACGGGTTGATGAACGCAAAGCGCGCGCTCCTTCTTATTACCCACTATCAGCGTCTTCTCGACTACATCAAGCCCCATTTCGTCCATGTCCTTGCCGACGGAAAAATCGTCCGTTCGGGCGACGCCTCTTTAGCATTGGAACTCGAAGCGCAAGGGTACGCCGATGCTTGAGACGCTTGAGAAAGAGGTCACCGACAGGGAAGCCTGGGGCCGTTTTCAAGAATTGGGCTTTCCGACAAAGGAGTGGGAACTCTTCCGCTATGTGCGTCTCAGCGATCTTTATGCCCGTCCTTTTTCAAAAGCCAGAGAGGCGGCTCTTGAGCTGACTCCCAAGGAGGGGCAGCTTGTATTTGTGAACGGACGCTACCACGAGAATCTCTCTCGACTCCCGCGAGGAATCGTCGTTCAGCCTCTCTTGCAAGCAAAAAAAACGTACGGAGGCTTTCTGATCCCCCGGTTAGAGGCACAGTTAAGAGAGGAGAAGGATCCTTTTGCGGCACTTAACGGGGCGCTGGCTGAAGGGGCGTTGTTCATCTATCTTCCTCCGAAAACGGTGAGTGCCTTTACAATCATCCATCACCTCACCCCTCAAGCGAATCCCGCAATCACGGCTCCCCGCTTCCATCTCTACGCAGGAAAGGAGGCTGAGGCCAAGATTGTCATTTCCCATCAAGCTCAAGATTGGGTCAATAGTTTTGCCGACTTTGCTCTTGACGAGCGCGCCTCAGTTAAATTGGTGTCGCGGTTTGAGGCGGATGAGACAAGCTGGCAATTCGACGCAATCCGTGCCACTTTGAAGCGGGAAAGCCGCTTCACAAGCTGCGCAGTCGTCAAAGGGGGTGCGACTTTACGCCTCGATTATGGCATCCGGCTTATGGAAGAGCGGGCTGAAGCTTCCCTCTACGGCCTCTGCCGGCCTGAAGAGCGAAGCCATCACCATGTCAACGTGCTTATGAAGCATGAAGCCCCTCGCTGCCGATCTCTACAGCATTTCAAAAACGTTCTCAAGGGCATTTCTCGAACCAGTTTCGAAGGAAAGATCCATGTCGATAGGCTTGCGCAAAAGACCGAAGCCTTCCAGATGAACAACAACCTTATTCTGAGCCCTCGGGCGTCGGCTAATTCCAAGCCCAACCTCGAAATCTTTGCCGATGACGTCAAAGCTTCACATGGAGCGACTGTAGGACAGATTGATGAGGAGCAGCTCTTCTACCTTAAAACCCGCGGCATTCCGCTTGCCCAAGCCAAAGAGCTGCTCGTCGAGGGATTTTGCCGGGAAATTCTAGAAGGACCTTATGCAGACATGTGTCGACTTTCGTAAAGATTTCCCCATGATCCGGGAGGGTCTTATCTATTTCGATACAGCTGCGACTGCCCAAAAGCCGCAGATTGTGATCGACGCCCTATGCGATTTTTATTCCACTCATTATGGGACCGTTAACCGAGGGGTCTATAAGCTCGCGCGTGAGTCTACCGAACTCTACCATGAAGCGCGTAAGAAAATTCAGCGCTTTATACACGCCCGCTTTCTCGAAGAGATTATCTTTACGCGCGGCACTACCGCCTCCTTGAATCTGCTCGCCCGTTCCTACGGAGCCGCTTTTTTACGCGCGGGCGATGCGATCATGATTTCGGAAATCGAACACCATTCCAACATCGTCCCTTGGCAGATGGTCTGCGAAGAGCGCGGATCGGTTCTACGTATCGTTCCCGTCAATGACGCAGGAGAGCTTATTTTCGAGGAGTTTCTCAATCAGCTCGACGAAAAAGTTAAGCTCGTCAGCATTGCCCATCTTTCGAACGTCCTCGGTACCCTCAATCCCGTTAAAGAGATAATCGATGAGGCGCATCGTGTGGGTGCTCACGTCTGTCTTGATGGGGCGCAAGCGATCGCCCATCTTCCCCTAGACGTGGAGGCTTTGGACGTCGACTTTTATGCTTTTTCGGGCCACAAACTTTATGGACCTACAGGCGTTGGAGTCTTGTACGGAAAGCGGGAATTGCTTGAAAAGATGCCTCCTATCGAGGGTGGAGGCGATATGATCCAGAGCGTCACCTTGCGCGAAACAACGGTGAATCGGCTCCCTGTCAAATTCGAAGCCGGCACTCCTATGATTGCGGAAGTGATCGCTCTTGGCGCAGCCATCGACTACCTCTCCGAAATCGGGATGGATACGATCGCTTCATGGGAGCAGGAGCTGCTTGCCTATGCGACGAAAAAACTTAGCCGGGTAGAGGGTTTGAAAATCATCGGCACCGCCGCCAAAAAGGGGGCTATTATCAATTTTGTCGTCGAGGGAACCCATCCGCTCGATTTGGCGACACTTCTTGACTGCCGGGGAATCGCAATACGGACAGGCCACCACTGCAGCCAACCCGCTTTAGAGCGCTTTGGGGTCAAGAGCACGGCGCGCATCTCTTTCGGCCTCTACAACACCTTTGAAGAGATCGACCAGTTTGTCGCTTCCTTGCAGGCGATCTTAAGCTTTCTTGTTTAACACCATGTGAGAGTTTTTTGCTCACAGGAACCGCTGCACACTTGCCATTTCAATCCCCTCTCCTCGAACATAGCGCACGGTTATCCTTTGGACTCCTTCGCTATATACCTAAACAATCTGCATTTTATAACTGAGACTGAGAATGGATATTTCGTAGCGGAAAAGAAATATTACTTGAAGAGGGACGCTTCTGTCCGGTATGCAATTTTCCTGATGACGCAAAGAGGAATTGAAGGCTATTTTCTTAACAATGTCAAGCTGCACAACCGAGCCAACGCAAAATTCGACGATGCATCTCTGGTAGAGGAAGGAGGAGAGGATAGAGACCATTTGACGATCACAGAGGGAACTGAGACACCGAGACGCTGAGAAAGAAAAAATCGCCCCTCTTTTGAGCTCAGCTCAAAGTGCTGGAAGAGAGAGCATGTTGCGAAGCAACCAAGGGGCGATTCTCTGCGCTTTAGCGCCTCTGCCTCCTCTGCGTATAGCTATCTGCGTCTCTGTTACCTCTTTCTCTATACGTACAAAGGCCAGGCGAACTTATGAAAATACTCGAAATGAGATCCTTTTTTGTAGCGCTTTTATTTTTTTTCATAGCCTTTACTGCAATGAGATACTAACCAGCATTTCACACTCTCCCTCTCGACAAATCGCTTCCCTGAGGAAGGGTGTGACATGCGGGCTAAAGGCATTCGATGATTTACCAGAAAATGATCAGAAAAAAATCGAATGTCTATTTATAGTCAAATAGATTGAATTTTTTACTTCATGCGCGTATTCTTACTGCATGACTTATTCAACTGACCTACGAGAGAAAGTACTACAATTTGTAGAAAAATGTGGTTCGATTACAGAAGCGGCTCGTGTATTTGGAAT
>JAFIGI010000025.1 GCA_020831465.1 Chlamydiales bacterium | reverse complement strand
TCCTGATCTCAATCCGATCGAAAAGTTTTGGGCATGGTTCAAAAAGAAAGTCAGATCTGTGATCAATCACTTTAAAACTCTAGGAGAGGCGATAGATTATGTTTTCAATATGTAAAATTTTCAATCTATTTGACTATATAGAGAGTTTAGGCTCAGCTCCGTCTGAAATCACAATGTATACTAGCCGACTTTTTTGTTTCCCTTGGCAAGATTGAGGATGCTCAATACTTGCTTAAAAAAGCAAATGAGCGATTAAGCCCTTTCACGGATCAATCGAAATCCCCTTGGTTGCTCCGATCAAAGAATGAGCTCAAAAAAACAGAAGCTCTATTGAAAAAAACGCGCTGATTTTTTTAGGCTTTTGTCAAATTCAAAATCCGTTCATCGTTCTGGCTCA
This sequence comes from Chlamydiales bacterium, assembly GCA_020831465.1. Taxonomy (GTDB): domain Bacteria; phylum Chlamydiota; class Chlamydiia; order Chlamydiales; family JAAKFR01; genus JAJACP01. The sequence goes on along the minus strand of JAFIGI010000025.1, from coordinate 66,298 downwards.
TAAACAGACTGATGACACCATAAAGAGGTAAATTCTTGATCGTTTTCCCATCAGGGGAGGAATCAAGACTCAAACGATACCCGGTTATTTCGCGGTCAGCTTTGCCAAGATAGTCCTTGAGGCTTCTAAGGCTTCGACCGTCACCGCTTTTGACCTCAATGGGTATCACTTGATCCTCTATCTCAATGAGATAATCTACTTCGGCAGAACTGCCTCTTTTTTCACGGTGCCAATAAAAAAGCCCATCCGAATAGTGAGGATTTTGATAGGCAAGGCATTCCTGTCCAACTACTGATTCCCCTACATCGCCTTTATTCCATAAGGAATGCCAGGGTAAATTAGGAGGGTGCCTGGCAATAGCGCTTAATAAGCCGACATCACCCATAATCAATTTGAACCGATCAGACTTAACACCCGCTGTCAAAGGAGGTTTTTGCGCGGATGTTTGAAAAACCTTGTGTAAAACTCCGGCCAGAACGAGTAGATCAATACAAGGATCGATGTCGCGCTTACGCACTCCATCGGCGATTCTGGAAAAAATGAATTTTTTTCCAACAGAAGGGGGAATAGCATTGAACACCAAATCGAGATATTTGTACTGGCTATTTTTCGCATATTTATGGAAGTCGGAACGATAGGAACTAATGAGCTCGTTTTGAAGCATTCTGCATTCTTTAGGGTCTCGCGTCATTTTCCAAAGATCGACGACCTCCGGCATGCCTCCGACATAGAGGTATTCGCCAAAAAGTTCCAATAGACGGCTGTGAATGGCTTCGGATTTTTTCTGAGCAGGAAATAATGAAGGAATTAAAGCCGGATAGCCTAACGCGGCTAAAAATTCTAAAAAGGACATCGGTCTGAGATAAAGAGACTCGATTCGGCCAACCGGCAACCCTGTATTTTCGAGAACAAATTCGATTAAAGAGCCCGCTGCAATAACGTGTAGTTCAGGCATCTTCTCATAAAAATAACGCAATGCTTGAATTGCTTTCGGAGCGATTTGGATCTCGTCGAGAAATAGCAAGGTCTGTCCAGGAATCGCTTTTTTTTCCTGTAAAATTTCGATTTCATTCAGGATCCGATTAGGATTTAAGTCTGGATCGAAAATTTTCGCATATTGAGGATCTAATTCAAAATTTATCTCGATAAAATCCTTGAATTCAGAGGAAAGCTCTCGAATCGCCCACGTCTTTCCCACTTGACGCGCACCTCTCACAATTAAAGGTTTTCTTCTTTCTGGGGGGAGCTGCCTCCATTTTCTCAGATCAGATAAAATTAAGCGTCTCATTTAGCCAACTATTGGTTGTTATATGATCTTAGTTTAACCAATATTTGGTTTAATTTCAAGGATAATTTGATTCAGCCATGGGAATACCCGGGCTTCCCGTCGAACGTGTAAAGATTCTCAGTTTTAATCACATCGAGTCCTGCGTCGGCAAAGCGATGGAGCAGCGAGGCGATTGTCTGGGGTTTGACTGCATGCCCCGCTTCAAAACGGCATCTCCAATGGTCGACGCAGAATGTATCGGGAATGCCGCCCGGCCATAGACGTCCGCCGCGATTGGTAACGGCCGTTAGTTTTAGAGGAGGCGCGCCTGCCTCTTCAATTTTATCTAACAGCCTTTCGACGGCATCGTGGGAGTAGAGGTAGATGTCGACGCCGATCAGTTCGCGCTTTGTCGAAACGGGTTTCGAGCCGTGATGGGCCCACTGCTCCTCTTTCACTGCGGCGTATTCAATGCTCTTAAGGGTGTCGGGTTTTTTTCCAAGACGCTCGACGATCGCTTGGGCAAACTCTTTAGTCCCCACAGGAGTTCCTTTCTTGGAGATATCCTTTGTGTGGATTCCCTCTTCAATTGTCTTGAGCCAGGCGTTGTGCACCCGGGCGGCCGCTTCAGGTTGATGAATGTGGACGAGCATCAAAACGGAGGCCAAGATCAGTCCGGTCGGGTTGGCGACGTTTTTGCCTGCAAGCCGGGGGGCAGAGCCGTGGATCGCTTCGAACATCGACCCTTTCTCACCGATATTGGCCGTGCCGACCAACCCCACGGAACCGGTGATTTGGGCGGCTATGTCGGAGACGATATCTCCGTAGAGATTGGGCATGACGACCACATCGAACTGATCGGGGGTATCGGCGAGCTTCGCACTTCCGATGTCGATGATCCAATGTTCATTCTCTATATCGGGATACTCTTGGGCGATCTCATCGAAAACGCGATGGAAGAGGCCGTCGCTCATCTTCAAGATATTGTCTTTCGTAAAAGCGGTCACTTTCTTCCGGCCATAACGGCGAGCATACTCGAAGGCGTAGCGCACAATCCGCTCGCTCGCAGGCCTGCTGATCAGTTTGAGCGCCTGGCAGACATCGGGTGTTTGACGGTACTCGATTCCGACATAGAGATCCTCTTCGTTCTCCCGGATGATCACGACGTCCATATCCGGGTGCTTTGTCTCGATAAACGGGTTGTAGGAGACGCACGGGCGGATGTTGGCGTAGAGACCCAGCTTGGTGCGGACAGTGACGTTGAGGCTGCGGTAGCCGCCTCCTTGGGGAGTTGTGATCGGCGCTTTTAGAAAGACTCCGGTGCGCAGCAAGGACTCCCAGGTCTTTTCCTCCATCCCGACAGGGTTGCCGGCTAGATAGACCTTCTCGCCGATTTCGACTTTTTCAATTTCAAGCGCAGCGCCCGACTCTTGAAGGATCTGGAGAGTCGCCTCCATGATTTCGGGACCGATCCCATCCCCTTCGGCGACTGTTATAGGATGTTTTTTCGTCATAGATTTTTAATTCTAGAAGTTTTTTTCAATGACTTCAAGAAGGTTTGTGAATACAATTACAGCCCAAATGCTACAAGAGCTGTTTACCAAACAAAAAGAGTCTCTCGAAACGTTTTTTTCCGAAATCGAGATCGGCCGGGCTGAGCGGCTTCTCGAAGAGGTTTTAGCCTGCAGAGGTGTCGTATTTTTTACGGGGATCGGCAAAAGCGGGTTTATCGCCCAAAAAATCGCATCGACCATGATGTCGACCGGCACTAAAGCCGCCTTTCTCCCGCCTATTGATGCGCTGCATGGAGACCTGGGCATGGTTTCGAAGCAGGATCTGGTCATCATTTTGAGTAAGAGCGGAGAGACCGACGAGTTGCTCGAACTTCTCCCTTTTGTGCGCAGCCGCGGCGCGAAGGTGAGCGCCGTCACTTCCAATCCCGAGGGGTGCCTCGCGAAAGGCGTCGATTTTCCCGTTTTCCTTCCTTGCCCGAGCGAGCTCTGTCCTTTCGACCTCGCGCCCACAATCTCCTCAGAAGTTCAGCTCCTCTTCGGCGATGTGCTGGCTGTCGCGGTGATGCGCAGGAAAGGTTTTACTCTCGACGAGTATGCAGCCAACCACCCGGGCGGGCGGATCGGCCGGCGCGCCTCCCTCAAAGTGCGCCAGATGATGCTCGACAAAGAGCGGACCCCGCTCTGCTTCGCCGAAGATAAGCTCGAAGAAGTTCTCGTCGATTTTTCGGAGAAACGGTGTGGCTGCTTGATTGTGATAGATGAGCAAAAAGAGCTGAAAGGGATTTTCACTGACGGAGATTTGCGTCGAGCGCTTCAGGCAAAAGGAGAGAAAGTCTTAAAGGAGAAAGTGGGAAATCTCATGACAAGGAGGCCAAAAGCAATCGATGCGGATGCCCTTGCCTGGGATGCGATGAAACTCATGGAAGCCGATCAAAAATGCCCTGTCATGGTCCTTCCGGTGATCGAAAAGAGCGAAGTGATTGGCATCATCAAAATGCATGATCTGATTCAAGCAGGAGTTTAATCCCGCTTTCCGTGAAATAGGGAAGGAAGAGGTCGCAACCGTGAAAGCGGCTAGAGGAATCGCTGACAAATCTTTCGAAATTAAACCGACGCTGCAAGACAACTACCTTCTCTTCAACAGGTTTTTTTAGCCGGATTGCTGCTCCGTATAGCTGATCTTTTTCCACATATTCAAGCTTCGCAATGCTTTTTTCGGGGATCTTGAATAGAGGTTTTCCCCCCTTCACAAAATGAAAATAGGTGCCGTCATAGGCGAGCTCATTTGGCTTGAGCTCGAGGCGTTGCAGCTCACGGTAGGGGAGCCAGCCGATTGCGATCAGAATCAACCCTCCGAAAAAGATAGGGATACCCCAGATTTTCAATAGGGGTAAGGGAAGCAAAGTCCCTCCAAGGAGAATCATGAGGGCGCCGGCAGCCGCGATCCCCCCTCCTCGCTTGAGCGTCGCCCGGATCAACTCGGGCTTGACAGCGGTTCGGATTGTAAGCTTTTCTCGCGTCGATTGATAACCCATGCAAAGGCTAGATTCCATAGAAAATAAGAGATGACCCGAAAAAGCGAAGGGGGCGAAGTAAACCCTGCAAGGACGACCTCATCGCCTTTCCCATCCCGGATCCATTGAAGACGAGCGATGTTGAACGCAAAAAGTCCCTTGTCTACCTGTTGTTCAAAGAGCGCGGGCTCCTCGCTCGGGGCTTCTTGCGCCCACTCGTTGACTAAATAGAGATGCCACCCCTTCAGCAGCTGCTCCCGGTTTCCCTCGATCCCCTCTAAATAGGTTTCGCGCACATACTGCTCGCTCGGAAAAAGCCCCGGACGTTGAGGCTGGGGTGAGGCATAAAGGAAATAGCCGTATCCGACCACAAGAAGGGGAAGGATCCAAACAGCCGTCCTGGCCCCCTCGATGTTGAAGAGAAGCAAGATGCAGATCAGAATGGAAAAGAAGAGCCAGGCGAGGCCAAAGGCGGGTGTCTCGCTCTTAAAAAGCGAGGCTGCAGGCCTTTTCGCGACTTCATGATATCCTTCGCGAATCGCTTCCTGCTCCTCAATTGAGAGGTTTTGGAAGAGTTCCTCTCGTTGCAACACTTTTTCATACAAGGCGCGCTGCGATTTCCTCGAGACCACTTCCATAGTATAAGGTTTGATCACTAACCACGTGAGGAAGGAGAAGGCGAAAATCAAATGAAAAATGATGAGGATTTTTTTCTTTCGGGACATCATAAACAACCGTCCGTATACTGTAACTGCTATGAAAATAATACGAAAACTTTTTCTTCTATCTATAGCGCTTTTATTGTCCTGGAGCGCGGTCTATTTTTACAACAAAATCACCGACGGCTTCTCGATTCGGCAGATGAGCTCGTCACTGCCTCCATGCCCCGAGTTCGAAGTCGCCCTTTCCGCAGAAAAAAAGGAGATGCTGAAATCCTGCCTCTCCCAGCCCTTTCGCTACATCGGAAAAGGATGCCAGTTTTATGTTTTCGAAAGCGCTGATGGGAAGTATGTTTTGAAATTTTTTAAACACAAGCATTTGCGTTCTTTAGATTGGCTTAACTCGATTCCAATGCCGCGCAAGCTACGGGAAAAAAGCGATGCGAAAATCGCGCGGCGGCGAGAGCGGGTGGATCATCTCTTTTCAAGCTGCAAGTTGGCCTATGAGGAGATGAGCGAGGAGACGGGGCTCTTCTATATCCATCTCAACCGGGTTCCCGCTTTGGAGAAGGAGGTTGAGCTAATTGATAAACTCGGCCTTAAACACCGCATCGCGGTTGACAAATTTGAATACCTGATTCAGACACGCGCCATACCCGCTAAAGAAGCCTTTACTCGAGTCAAGTCGGAAGAAGAGTTACGCTTTTTGATCGAGCAGCTGATCGCTGTTGTTCTTGCCCGGTGTGAAAAAGGGATTGCAGACGGGGATCGTGCTTTTGTACAGAATGTTGCATTTTCTTCCTATAAACCAGGAGCTCTTTTCATCGATACCGGACAATTTTATAAAGAAGAAAGGATGCGAAGTCAGGAAGAACAGATCCGGGATTTGAAAAACCGGCTTGGAAATCTTCGCCATTGGATTGAGGGCAATTCCCCCCAGTACCTTCCTTTAGTAGAAAACTTCCTAGGGCGTGTCGTCAATTAGAGTCTAATTGACGACATGCCCTAGATTGAACCTTTTGTTTTTCTACCACGCTTTTTTGTGAGAGTGGCCTCTTCCTTTTTGGATTTTCGTCCGCGCCCCTGCTGTTTGGGGGAGTCCTCCTCTTCGTCCTCGTCTTCATCTTCCTCACCGAACGAAGGGATCGAAAGTTCTCCCTCTAATCCGAGTTGAGTCGAAAGCTTGCGCAAAGAGGCAAATTTCTCAGAAAGAGCTTCAAGTTGGCTCTCAGCATCAGTCCTACCTGTTCCGCGTAGGTGAGCCAAAAACTCCTCCTCCGAATCGAATTTTTCGGAAAAGGTGATGGAGGTTGCAGAAGCAATGTCGGGAAGATGGAGAAAGCGGCGGACTGTTTGGGGGACTTGCGTGTAGATATCGTTTGTTACCTGGGTCTCAACTTCGATTTTTGCGACCTGCTTCGGCGGGCGCCCCCGTTTAGGCCGGGGATTAAGCGCTTCACTCGAGTAATAGGTTTCGGCTTTTTTTATGAGCTGTTGGCGCGCTTGGCTCACTTCCTTTGGGACTTTGGGTTCGAAAAGATGCATTTTCAGCTGTTCGACAATATGAGTCGGAATCTCGAGATCTTCCTCGAAAACAAAAGTAAAATTGTTGTTGCGAAGCCATTCAATGATCCTGACGCGCGAACGCTCTTGATAAAATTGCTGCCATTTTTCGAGCTCGGTCTCATGGTCATAGATGAATTCCAAAAATTGCTCCCGCGCATCTTTTCCTGAGATGATGTCGAGAAGCTTTTCTTTCGTATCGATATCATAGACCTTTTCATTGACAAAGCCTTCCATGATCTTTTTCGTCTCATAGAATGTAAGCTTCGGTATTAGGCAGTAACGATCGGGGTTTGAGTCGAGCTCCTGCTGAAGCTTGTTAAGGTCTTCCTCATCTTTGTCCAGATCGACGAAAACGATAAATCCTTCCATCCGGTCGAGGTAAAAGTCGCGCTCATCATCGGATTTCGAAAAGGCGTCCATCAGACGCAGAGCGCGCAAGATTAGGGGGTTTTGAGCTTGAGGGGTTTTACTCATCATGTAGAAAGTATACGAGATTCTTCTTTTAACTCCAAGGTTCCTTCTCCAATCCTATTTGCGGGGCCTTCCATCGTAACATGGCTCCAGTCGGGGGTAAAGGAGATTTTGAGTTTCTCCTTGGAGCGAACTTCCATCTCCAGAGGGGAGGGGAGGGAGAATACTTTTGCTGCGGCAAGCGCAGAGGCCACGGCTCCGGTCCCGCAAGCAAGAGTCTCTCTTTCTACTCCACGTTCATAGGTGCGCATGCGCAATGTTTCGGGGTCCACAAAATTGACGTTTGTTCCCTCGGGAAAGAGCGGGTGTCTGCGAATCGGAGGAGCGATTCCCATCAAATCGATAGCGTCAATCGAATCGACGAACAAAACGGCATGAGGGACCCCTGTGTTGAGGTGGTGGACCGTATAGGGGCCGATTGATAAATTCCATAGGAAGTCTTTTGGGGAGGGGAACTCCACACAGACGCTCTTTCCGTGTGTCCATGCCTTATGGGTACCGGCCTGAGTTTCGATGGTGTAACATTCACGATCGATATTGTGTTCCATCAAGAACTTGATGAAGCACCGCAGACCGTTTCCGCACATTTCTGCCTCGCTGCCGTCACGATTGAAAATGCGCATGCGTAAACCGTTTTCAGAAAAAATGACCCCATCGACGCCGCTCGTTTCGCAAATCAAAACAGCCTCTCTCGAAGAGATGGGCTCCTCAAGGATGGCAAAGGTATTTCCCGCACCGGAGTAAAGCTCGTACCTCATTTAAGTTCTTTAAAAGAAGAGATGATCTTATCGAGCAAGCCATATTCCAAAGCTTCTGGAGCAGTCAGCCACTTGTCGCGATCCAAAGCCTTTTCGATCTCTTCGCGTTTTTTTCCGGTATGCTCCACATAGAGGTCGATTAGCTGGTTTTTCGTTTTGATGATTTCTTTCGCGTGGATGCTTAAATCTGTCGCCTGCCCAGTTACGGGGCCGGAAATCGAGGGTTGGTGAATCATGATCCGCGCATGAGGAGTCGCGAACCGCTTGCCTGAAGCAGCGCATAGACTGAGAACAGATCCCATCGATGCGGCAAGTCCCGTAACAAGCGTAATAACGGGAGAAGTGATCATTTTCACTTGATCCCATACCGCGAAGCCGGCATCGACAGACCCGCCCGGACTATTAATGACAAAAATAATCGGCTTGCCGGGATTTGTGAGTTCTAGATACCAGAGTTTACGGATCGCATCCCTAGCTGTGTTGTTATCGACTTGCTCCGAAAAGAAAATCCGCCTCGATTCCAGGATGACGCTGTCGATTTTATCGTCGAGCGATTTGAATTCCTCTTTCTCTTTTTCCTCTTTCGCCACTGCTACCTCCTAGCTAATTACAATCTCCGGATAGAGCGGATATTGGTCAAGTAGTGATTGTACCCGCCCGCGTGCCTCCTCAATAATTTTCGAATCGACGACGCCTCGGGCCTTACTTGGAAGCCCGGTTTTTTTCTCAATTTCGGGCTTCGCATGCGTTAAGACTTTCACGATGATCGCAGCGACCTCTTTCATCTCCTTTTCTCTCATGCCCAGTGATGTAAGGGCAGGCGTCCCGAGCCGGATACCCGAGGTGTACCATGCACCATTTGGGTCGAAGGGAACCATATTCCGATTCGCGGTAAGCCCCGCTTCGCAGAGGGCCTTTTCGGCCACACGGCCGGTAATGCCGATCGACGAGAGGTCGATCAGGACGAGATGGTTGTCAGTCCCGCCCGTTACCAGCTTCAGTCCGCCCTCAATCAATTCTTCCGCAAGCGCGCGGGCGTTTTTAACGACCTGCTGGGAATAGAGTTTGAAGTCGGTCGAGTGGGCCTCTCGAAAGGCAATCGCCTTTGCCGCCATCACATGGGGGAGGGGACCACCGAGGACATGGGGGCATCCTTTGTTGACGCTGTCGGCAAACCGCTCTTCGCATAAGACGAGGCCTCCGCGCGGACCGCGCAACGTTTTGTGGGTTGTGGTCGTTAAAATGTGCGCATATTTTGTCGGGTTTGCCTCCCCTTGGAAGACATTACCCGCCACGAGTCCGGCAAAGTGGGCCATATCGACCATTAAGACAGCCCCGACTTCGTCGGCGATTTCGCGCATTTTCGCGAAATTGATATGGCGGGGATAGGCGGAGTAGCCGGCAAGAAGAATCAAGGGCTTGACCTCCCTCGCCTGTTTCGCAATCGCAGAATAATTGAGATATCCCGTCGACCGGTCGACGTTGTAAAGATGGGCACGCATCATCTTTGCCGATACGTTCTGCCTAAAACCATGGGTAAGATGACCCCCCGAGCTTAAAGAGAGACCCATGAAGGATTGGTTGCAAAGAAGTCCGCGCAGCTGTTCAAACTCCTCTGCGGAGAGCTGGTCGGGGTTTTTTTTCTCGAGTTTTTTCAAAAAAGGATTTTGGATTCGTTCGGTCAGGATGGCCCAAAACGCGACCATGTTCGCATCCGCTCCGGAGTGCGGCTGGACATAGGCGTGATCGACATGGAAGAGCTCCTGTGCAAGTTCCGCCGCTTCCGCTTCGACGGCATCCACATTTTCGCACCCGGCGTAAAAACGGTGGTAGGGATACCCCTCGCAGTATTTATCGGTCAATAAATTGCCCATTGCCAGCTGGACTGAAAGAGAGCAGAAATTTTCGGAAGCGATCAGTTTAAGGTGGGAGCGCTGATCTTGTAGCTCTTTGAGGATTGCATCGGCAATCGTGGGAGAAACGGTCTGAAGATGGTCGAGTGCCGCTAGATAGGCGATCACGTCGAAGCGCCTCTCTTTGGCACGGTTCAAATAGGTATCGAGAAGACTTTTCATAGCCGGTGCATTATTCACGCAAAAGGGCAAAATGTCAACGGAGTTGTTATTCCGGGAATTTCGGATTCACCCGAATCGAAGCGCCCGGATAGAGAGGATGGTTTTCTCCTAGCTCGTAGGTTTCGTCGTTGATCAGAACCTTGAACGAGCCCGAAGAAAAAGGCTCATCGGTTTCAAAGACCCACTCGTCCGGCCGAACATGCTTCAATTCGACACCCTTCTCCCAACTCAAGTTTGCAAGACCTTCTCCTCTTAAATAGAGTTCCTTAGGAAAATTAGGGTCTACTTGAATGACAACGCGTGTTTTTTTCTCTTTCCTTTTAGCCATACCGATTTTAGATATAAATCTTAAATTGAAATTTAAGCAACAGTTGCTCCGAATTTTTGTTGATATTTATCGAGGGAAACGTTAAGATTTTGGATTCAATTCTTAAATTTAAGGTTCGCAGATGGACGAGTCGTTTCAGACAATTCTTAGTATTCAAGAGCTTGATATTAATATAATTCGCTTGATGCGGGTCAAAAAAGAGAGGCAAAAAGAGCTCTCAAAAATTCATCAACTGAAAAGCGATATTCAGAAGCAGGTAAGCGATAAAGAAGCCGAGATCCTCGATGTCAAAAAAGAGATCCGCATGGGGGAAAACCAGGTCAAAGAAATTCAGGAAAAAATCGCAAAACTGGAATCCCAGCAAGCGGCCGTGAAGAAAATGGATGAGTTCAATGCGCTTACTCATGAGATGACAGCGGCGGGGCGCGAGAGGAGCGCAATCGAACACCGGCTCAGCGATTTAATGGACAAACTTGCAGCTGAAGAGGATCTTCTCGTGACATTGAAAGAGAATCTCCAATCTACTGAGGAAAATAGCAACATCATCGAGAAAGAGATTCGTGAGAGCATTGATAAGATCAATGAGGAGGGGCGTTCGATCTTAGAGAAGCGCGAAGGTATGAAAGGTACGGTCTCTCCTGAGCTCTTTGAAATTTACGAACGTCTTTTAAAGAATAAGCGCGACCGCGTTGTTGTCCCGATTGAGAAGCGTACGTGCAGCGGATGTCATATCCTCTTAACCCCGCAGCATGAGAATTTAGTGCGCAAAGGGGATCGCCTGATTTTTTGCGAACATTGCTCGCGTATCCTCTATTGGCAGGAAGCCGAAATTTCCGAAGGAGAGGAAGACGCCGCTCCTCGCAGGCGCCGAAGACGTGCGACAACCGCAGCTACATAATCTTTTTGGGAGAGAGAGGCAATCGCTGCTCTCACATCATGAGAGGAGAGGAAAGTCCGGACTTTGCAGGAGAGGATACCAGCGAAACGCTGGGGGCCGTAAGGCTACGGAAAGTGCAACAGAAAACACGCCGCCGGGTTTCACGATCCGGGGAGGCTGAAAATCTCGGCTTTGTGAGTCGAGCGCACTTGAGGCGACTCAAGGTGGTGTAAACCCTATCCGAAGCAAGACGCAAAAGGGGCACGTTCTCCGCCAATCCCCTTTTCAACAGTCGCTTGAGAACTTTGGCGACAAAGTTCCTAGAGGAATGATTGCCATTCTTCATACGAAGAAACAGAATCCGGCTTACCCTCTCTCCCAACTTTTAGATTCTTCCTCTATCCCTATTCTTAAAAAAAACTCTCCGCGGATCTTGGGATCTGACTCAAAACGCCCTTTTAGCACATGAGTCTCCACTTCGCTTGAGCGGTCCTCAACGCCTCTGGCGGCAACGCACAGATGTCTTAAGCGGAGGGCGACTGCAACGTCTTCGGTCTTTAACTCTTCCTGAAGTTTTTCCGCGATCTGCAAGGTCAGTCTCTCCTGAAGTTGCGGACGTTTTGAGTAGAAGCGCATGATGCGATGGATTTTCGAGAGACCCAAGACGCCCGTTGTGGGGAGGTAAGAGGCATGCGCCGTTCCGATCATCGGCACCAAATGATGTTCGCAAAAGCTGATTAGCGAGATGTTCTTTATTAGAACGAGTTCATTTTTAACAGCCTCAGGGTGAAAAGAGATCTCCGGATAGGTCTCGGGATTCAGGCCGCTAAAGACTTCGTCGACATACATCTTTGCAACCCGATGAGGGGTTTTTGCAATCGAAGGATCTTTCAAATCCAATCCGAGAATATCCAGTACCTTTTCGATGTGAAAGGCGATTTTTTCTTTTTTTTCCTCGGAATTCATCAGCGTCTCGTTAAATATTCATCGAGTGTTCCTTCAAAAAAGTGCACTCCGTCGGCTTCGAAAGCAATGATTTTGGTCGCAAAATGATTGATCAGTTCTCTGTCATGGCTCACTACGAGAGCCGTTCCCTTGTACTCTTCGAGCCCCCAACCTAGGGCTGAGACCGCCTCCAGGTCGAGGTGGTTATTCGGTTCGTCAAGGATGATGAAGTTGTGTTCTTCGAGCATGATTCCCGCCAAAATCAAACGAGCCGTCTCTCCCCCTGAAAGAGTCGCGACTTTTTTAAAAGCGTCATCGCCTCCGAAGAGCATCTTTCCAAGGGCGCTGCGGATATCCTGATCGTAGAGGCCTTTCTTCTTTTCCCGTAACCAATCGAAGGCGTTGTGCGGATTTTCTTTCGAGATCAGCTCAGAGTGGTCCTGGGGAAAATAGCTCTTGATCACTTGATGCCCATGCTCAATTTTTCCTCCGTCGGGGTTTAGGTCGCCCGCGATCATTTTGATCAACGTTGTCTTCCCTCGTCCATTGTTTCCAATGATTCCTATCTTATCTCCCCGATGAATTTCGAAAGAGAGATTCTTGATGACCTGCAAATAGCCGTAACTTTTCGAAATATTCTCCACTTTGCAGACGATTTTTCCCGACGGTTTATCCGAAGGGATGAACCGGATATAGGGGCGTTGGATATTTGATTTTTTCAGATCTTGGGGTTGCAGCCTCTCGATCTCCCGCAAGCGCGACTGCACTTGCGAGGCTCGTGTGCCGGCGCCGAAACGGGCGACGAACTCCTTAAGTTGGGAGATTTTCTTCTCTTTGGAGCGCGCATCCGCTTCGCTTCTTTCTCTAACCGACGTCTTTGTGAGCAACATCTGGTCGTAGTTGCCCGGGTAGACGATAATCGTGTCGTAGTCGATATCGGCAATATGCGTTGTGACCGAGTTGAGAAAGTGGCGGTCGTGGCTCACCACGATTAGCGTTCCCGTGTAGTTATGAAAGAAATTCTCCAGCCATCCGATCGATTCCAAGTCGAGGTGGTTTGTCGGCTCATCGAGAAGGAGGGCTTGCGGATTTCCGAAGAGCGCTTGGCACAAAAGAGCCCGGAATTGCATGTCGGTCGGGATGGAGCTCATCTTCTGTTGATGCAGCTCAACCGGGATACCCGCCCCCACGAGAAGCAGTTCAGCATTTGCTTCCGCCACGTAACCATCTTCGTCGGCGACGATCTCTTCAAGCTCGCCGAGCCGCATGCCGACCTCATCTGTGATTTCGACTTCGTAAAGCCTCTCGCGCTCTTTCAACGCTTCCCAAAGACGAGTGTTGCCCATGACCACCACATCGAGCACTACCATATTGCGAAAGTCCTCGATATTTTGCTTGAGCATCCCTACCCGTTCAGGCAGGGTAACCGTTCCGCTTGTGGGCTCGATCAACCCCATGATGATACGCAGCAGAGTCGATTTTCCCGACCCGTTCGGTCCGGTCAATCCATATCGATTTCCCGGGTTGAAGGTAACTGTAACATCGTTGAAAAGAGCCCGGCTTCCGAAACTCTTTGAAATATTGTCTAAAGTGATACTCATAGCGGAAAAGAATAACAAACCGAAAAAATTAAGCCAATCTCTCGTTTGGAACCAACTGCTTCAAAAATACCTCGCATGGAATGCACAGAATATTGTCTTCCAATAATTTAAATTTTCCCCGGTAAAGCAGAACAGGCTTGCATTCGGGATAATCTTCGATGAAATGTTTCAATCCCCTCAAATCTTTTGGTGAAAGAGTTTCTGAATTTTTGACTTCTATTGCCCAAAAACCGTCATCGCCGTAAATAATAAAATCGACCTCCAAACCGGCTTTCGTACGCCAATAAAAAATTTCATATTTTCCCTTTGAATAAGAGCACCATGCTTTTAAATGCTGTAAAACCAATCCCTCCAATGCGCTCCCATTCACTTCACTGCGGCTGTCCAAAGGTCCCATTTTTCTCATTACCCGATAAACACCGCTGTCAAAAAGATAAAATTTTGAATGGGATGTCAATATCCTTTTTGCCCGTTTAGAAAAAACCGGAATTTCATAGGAGAGGAGCAAGTCTCGTAAAATACCCAAGAAGTTTTCTGTAGTCGAACGTTTAACTTCGCATTCTCTTGAAATATTTGTGAGATTCAGAAGAGATCCGTGCGATAAGGCTATTGTGGATAAGAAACGGGCAAAATTCCCAATATTACGGACCAATCCTTCATATTGCACCTCTTCGAGAACATAGAGGTTGACGTAGGACTCCAAAACTTCTGCCGGATCCTTTTCTTCCCAAATAAGCGGCAGCATTCCGTACTTTAATGCCTTTGCAAGGTCGAATGTTTCTTGGAGCTCAGAAGCAATGAATGGATGCATCTCTTTGTTTATGGCCCTACCGGCTAGAAGATCGACTCCTTTTTTTTTCAGCTTTCTTGAGCTTGAGCCGGTAAGAATAAATTGAATTCCTCTTTTTTCTTCAATGAGAGCATGAACGATAGATAACAGATCGGGTATCTTTTGGATTTCATCGATAACCACTTGATTTCCATCCCCAAGAGCGGCGACAGCTTTTGCTAATTCCTCGGGATGAGATTCATAGCGTCGGCGGATATCTGACATTAAAAGGTCTAAATAGAGGGCTTTTGGATAGTGCTTTTTGACCCATGTCGACTTTCCGGTCCCCCGGGGACCGAAAAGGAAAAAACTATGCTTTTCAGGGGCTTGAAAAAACCGTTTAAAGCTTGGCATGTAAAATATCCTTCCTTTTTTTGATTGATTATGTAAAAAAGGATGGATTTTTTACAACATTAGTGTAAAAAAAGAAGGGTTTTCTATGCGCGTGGGTGTGTCTTGTCGTAGACCTCTTTCTTGAGTTTAGGAGAGACGTGCGTATAAATCGTTGTGGTTGCAAGCGAGGTGTGGCCGAGCAAAAGCTGGATGGTTTTTAAATCCATCCCATTCTCCAGCCAGTGGGTCGCGATCGTGTGACGAATGGTATGAGGGGTTACCTTCCCTGCTAGGCCACTAGCCGTCAAATATTTGTCGAATTTCCTGTCGACCGAGCGGGTAGTCAGCCGCGTCCCGAGGCGGTTGAGGAAGATCGCATTGGGATCAGCCTGGGCAAGGTGGCCGTCCATATCCTTGTGACGCTCGGGATGTTCGAGATAGGAAACGATCCAGTCGGCTGCATTTTTTGTGATCGGAATGACCCGCTCCTTCTTTCCTTTCCCTTTTAGCCTTACGAGGAGCGATTCCCTATCAAAGTCGGCTCTGTTGAGCGCGACCAGTTCGCTGACGCGTAATCCCGAACTGTAAAAGAGCTCCATGATGCACCGGTCGCGATAACCTAAGTAGCAGCTTGTGTCAGGTTGATCAAAGAGGTGCTGGATTTGGTCGTAGGTAAGGGAGAGGGGGATGCGCTTCTCAAGCCTGGGGCTCTCCAGCTCTTCCGCGGGGCTTTTCTCCAGCAGCTTTTGGCGGACGCAGAACTTGAAAAAGGTGCGCAAAGAAGAGAGGCGCCGGACGACCGTCCGTTTTTGGGTGCTCTTTTCGACCAAACTCGCGAGGAAGCTGCGTAGGACTTTTCGGTCGATTTGTGCCAGGGATAAGTGGTGGTCGCGGCTCGTCTCTCTTTCACTATAAGCGCGGTCGAAGCGGATTTTTTCCGGCCGCCTTTCGGGAGGAAGATCCTTTTCAAGGAAGCTTTTCAAGGCATTTAGGTCGATTGCATAGTTCCGGATGGTATGATCGGATGCGTTTTTAATGCTCCCCAAGTATTCCAGAAACTGATAAGCCGCCTTAATCATAAGATAAAATTCTATGAAAAGGGCTTAATTGTCAAACATTGCGGGGAAACGGGAAAACCTTCATATCCTCGGCTGCTTCGGTGTTGGGGAAGACTTCCCGCGCTTCTTTTTCGAAGTCCCGGACATTGAGGTAGCGAGCCGAAAAATGGGTCAGGATAAGCCTTTCGGCCTCTGCCTCATGAGCGATCGTTGCGGCCTGTCTGGCGGTTAAGTGGTAGTGTTTTTTCGCAAGCTCTCGGTGTTCTTCCAGATATGTGCTTTCGCAAAGCAGAAGCTTGGTACCTCTTGAGATCTCGATTGCGCTTAAACAAGGTCGCGTGTCGCTTACAATGGCTATGCTCTCTCCCTTGCGGATATAACTGACCTCATCAAGCGCCACGCGCTTGCCCTTTACCTCCAAGACTCCTTTTTTCTCAAGTTCCTTGACAAGAGGGCCTTCAACTCCAAATTCTTTTAGTTTCTCCCTCTTGAACTTTCTTGTATCCGGTTCCGTAATCCGCCAGGCAAGATTGTCTACCCCATGATCTAAAAAAGCGGCCTCGATCCGAAAGCGGCCATCATCTTCGACCACTCCCGCTTCCGAAACGGGATGCTCGACAACATCGATCGTCTCATGATAGATCGTTCCGTAGCGGAGGCGGTCGAAGTATTTTTTTCCTGAGGCGGGGTAGTAGCAATGGATCGGATGGGTCACCTTGTCGAGATTGAGCCGCATTAACATCGAACCCAATCCTAGGCAGTGGTCGCCGTGGAAATGGCTGACAAAGATGCGGGTCACGCAAGTGGGGGCGATATTTGCAAAAATGAATTGACGCTGAGTCCCTTCGCCCGGATCGAAAAGAAGCCCCTCTTCATTCCAGCGAAAGAGATAGGCTCCGTGATTGCGTTTCCGGGTGGGCTGCTGGCTTGATGAGCCAAGTATGGTAAGATCGCGCACGCTCATAAAAGCAGAAAAAGATACGCGGTCTTAAGAGGTAAAGTCAATCTTTTTCGATCTCTTTCTCTTGCAAACTAAGGATTACGAACTACAAAATAGACAAAATTGCCTACTTATAACTTTGTGCAAAGTCTCTAAATCTATTTTGTGCTTTTTAGCAACCGAAAGCTGGCATGTGTCTAGGGCTTTGATTACCGCAATTAGAGGTATAATCGCAGAAAAAGAAATCAATGCGGCCACAGGGTGGATGTAGTCCGCTTGGGCGAGCCCCAAGAAGACGATCGTGAGCGCAAAGAGAGCAAGGCATGCAATCCCTGTGATGCGGATTGCCATTTCCAGCCGCTCGATTTTTTTTCGCCCCTCGCTCTGATTTGGAGTGAGTTGTATACCTTCTGCTTTACTAATAGTAGGTTGAACCATAATCAATGACCTTATGTTTTCTTGCCTGTTATTATTATCTCATTCAATTGTTAAATTGATATTAAGATTCACTTAACTATTTTTGAGGGCTGATTCTCCTGCATCTCTTTAACTAAAGGTATCTCAGATACGATTTTATTGTGCTTCATTTTACAATAATGGGCACCCATGATTGCACCTAAAAAAGTAGAAAAACCGATAATACCAATACCACCTAGATAAATTGCGCTTGCCGTTTCTAAGAAGGGGAGGAGACCAAACTCCAAACCAAATGCGAACAGGGTTCCGATCAATAGAAGGAAGGCAGAAGCGATAATCCAGGTTTTTAGAGCGGAGGCTTCATTGCTCTCTAACTTCTTCTGAAAATTTTTTTGCTCCTCAGGAAACAAACTAAGATGTTCTGTTCCAGATTTCTGTGTAACAAACATTATAACTTCCTTATTTTAGTTTATAAGACAAATTATAAACAAATAGTATTAATTTTTTGTTAATAAAATTTTATTTCTGGCGTCTGATTGAAAAAAAGCGCATGCGGCCGAGAAGGTAGCCGACCAAGGCACCGGTCAAGTGTGCAGTATTCGCAATCCCGATCGCCGCTTCGAATGTGCCTGCGATCTGCAAAAAGAAAAAGACGGTTTGGAGCAGAAACATTCCGATGACGAAAATTGCGAGAAAGATGAGTGTGAAGCGGTGGAGTAGATATCCCTCCCAGGGAGCGACTTGCTGCCGGGCCCAGATAAATGCAGCGAGAGCGCAGACGACCCCGGAGAGGCCCATGAAGAAAGGGCCGCTCATCAAATACTGAGAGGTATTCGAAACAATCGCGGAGGCAACGATCAGAAGGGAATAACGCAGCCATCCAAGGCGGAATTCGATCTGGTTTCCGAGAAGGATAAACCAGAGGACGTTAAAAAAGATGTGGAGCAGGTCGAAATGAAGGAATGCAGGGGTGACGATCCTCCAAATCTCCCCTTCCGAAATTTTGACGAATAGCGGCCCGTCAAGGCGAAGAGGCTGGTCGGGAGTGCGGATCGCCCTGACAATGGGGTCGTAGATTCCCATCCATGTAGTGGAGCCGCGCAATTCCCGGATCAGCTCGAGCGCTTCAGGGGGAGGCGGTTTTTCTTCTTCGATCTCCTTAGGTGTATAAATTGTGAAGAGCCTATCGCGCTCTTGGAAGTAGGGAGGGTAGTCGTAAATCAGCTCTCTTTCGATTGGGGCGAGGATAGGGGCTTGGATAATGCCGGAAATTTGAGGGGGAATGACGGTTTCGCGTTGGATTTGAGCCCATATAAAGAGAAGAGCGACAATCAATAGAACCAGGATGGAGACCGGGCCGTAAGGGGCGGGGGAGAGAAGGCGGCGCCTGGGGGGCCGCGCTTTTAATTCGGGCTCATCCTCGAGCTGCTCGTGCGTGGCCCGCGATGCCGTCTCATAACGAACCCGGTAGCGCGGATCATGAGGATGGGTTTTATACTCTTGATAGAAGGAATGGGCTTTGTCAACCTGGTCCTC
Organism: Chlamydiales bacterium; assembly: GCA_020831465.1. Taxonomy (GTDB): domain Bacteria; phylum Chlamydiota; class Chlamydiia; order Chlamydiales; family JAAKFR01; genus JAJACP01. The sequence goes on along the minus strand of JAFIGI010000025.1, from coordinate 47,610 downwards.
CTCGTAAACCCAGATGCGGTAGTTTTCATCCGAAAGTTCTTCGCACTGGTTATCTACCCCTTGGCTCGTCAGATAGTACGAGAATTCGTAAGGGTTTTCATCCGTTTCAAAGGTGTTGATCGTACAGATCAAACGCATGTGCTTTTTTGCAAACCTTCTATTCGTTTAATGATTTCGGAGGTAGCCAGCCCGGGAATCCGGTCTACAAGGTGGAGCTTACCTCCATTCTTTTTGACAACTTCGGCTTCAATACAATCCTCTCCATACTCTTCGCCGTTGACGTGGACATCTGGTCGAATGACTTCAAGTATAGAGCGGGGATCGGTTTCGTCAAACCAGGTAACGAAGTCGACAAATGCGAGCGCCGTAAGGATTTCCATGCGGTAGGGGAGGGGGACAATGGGTCTCTCAGGGCCTTTATAGGCGCACACCGATTCATCGCTGTTCACGGCAAGGATCAATACATCCGCTCTCTTCGAAGCTTCGTAGATCATGTACATATGGCCGGCGTGGAGCAGGTCGAACGATCCGTTCAAGGTTGCAATCGATTTTCCCTCGATGCGGATCTGCGCTGCCTTCTCGGCTAACCGGTCAGGCGGGATGGTTTTGGATTGGCTGTATTGCGTCCAGGAGGTCATTCATTAGCCTCCGGGAAGGCGATGTGGAAGATCTCGTCAAAGTGCTCGACAAAGTGGACTTCGAGTCCTGTTTTCAGGTAGTCGGGAAGCTCATCGTAATCACGCATGTTGTCTTTTGGAAAAATCAGGACATCCAAACCTGACCGGCGCGCTGCGATCAGTTTTTCCCTGATCCCTCCAACGCCCAGAATGCGGCCTGTAAGGGTAATCTCTCCGGTCATGCCGAGGTTGTTCAAGACAGGGGTGTCGAGAAGAAGCGATAAAAGAGCGGCGACCATAGTAGTGCCTGCTGATGGGCCATCTTTAGGAGTCGCTCCCTCCGGAATGTGGATGTGCACTTGAGATTTTTCGAAGAAGGTGTAACCCGGGGCGTATTTGTGAATGGCGCTGTGCAAATAGCTCCAGGCGATTTGAGAGGATTCGCGCATTACCTCTCCCGCTTGTCCTGTCAAGGTCATCTCAGTACGGTCGGAAGCCGTTTTTATCGCCTCTATGTAAAGCGTCGCCCCGCCGTGGGAGGTCCACGCCAAACCGGTCGCTACACCAACAGGGGTACGTTCGTAAAAACGGTCGCTCAAAAAGATCGGCTTGCCTAAATATTCAGCGAGATTACTCTTTGTGATGCTGTGCTTTGCCTCTTTCTTTCGCCGACCCTTCTCCCGCTCTTTGACAATCTCGAGCGCCACTTTGCGCAAGATCTTCTTGATGTGGTTCTCTAAGCTGCGCACGCCCGCTTCGCGCGCATATCCGTTGATGATCGCGCGGAGCGAGTCGAGCGTGAATGCGACGTCATTGGCGCTAAGTCCCATCTGTTTGCGGGCTCTAGGAATTAAGTATTTTTTCGCGATCTGTACCTTTTCTTCCATGATGTAGCCGGAGAGACGGAGCACCTCCATTCGGTCGAGAAGCGGCTCGGGGATCGTATCGATCATGTTCGCCGTCACAACGAAGAGCACATTTGATAGGTCGACCCTCACGTCTAGATAATGGTCTAGGAAATCGCGGTTCTGTTCCGGGTCGAGCACTTCCAAAAGCGCAGCCGAAGGGTCGCCGTGGTAGCTCATCCCCATCTTGTCGACCTCGTCGATCATGATCACCGGATTCATAGTTTGGCACTGCTTCAAAGCCTGGACGAGTTTACCGGGCATCGCCCCGACATAAGTGCGGCGGTGTCCTTTGATTTCGGCCTCGTCGCGCATTCCTCCGACGGAGAAGCGGAAAAACTTCCGGTTTAAGGCGCGAGCTATCGTCTTGCCAATACTTGTTTTTCCGCAGCCCGGGGGGCCGACGAGGCAGATGATGCTTCCCTTCAAGCCTCCGGTTAATTTCCCGACACTGATCAATTCCAGGATCCGTTGTTTAATCTCTTCAAGACCGTAATGGTCCTTATGCAGGATCGCTTCGGCTTTTTTCAAGTCGTGGCGCTCTTTGCTGTTGATCCCCCAGGGGACGATCGTGAGCCAATCGAGATAGTTGCGGCAGACGGTATATTCTGCCGAAGCCGAATCGAGTGTTTGCAGCTTGTCGATCTCTTCTTGAATAGTCTCCATCGCAGGGAGGGGAACCTCCCTTTTTTTTAAGCGCGCTTCAAATTTTTCGCTGTCGATCGACTTCTCCTCGCGCTCCATCCCCAATTCGCGTTTGATCGTCTTCAGTTGTTCGCGTAGGAAATACTCCTTTTGGCTTTTGGTGATCGTCGCTTCGATTTTCTGGTTGATGCTGCTTTGCAGGCGGCTCAGGTCGAGCTCTTTTTTCAATAAGGCGAGCGCTTTATCGATGCGGGTCGGCATGTCGAACGATTCGAGGATCTCTTGCAACTCTTCACGCGTCGCAGTGGTCAGCGCAACAGCAAAATCAGCCAATTTTCCCGGCTCAGTAAAATCGGAGTGGCCCAGGAAAATCTGCAACTCTTCCTTGAAGAGCGGATTGAGTTTTAAAAGCTCTTTGATCACTGAGACGATGTTGATCGAATAGGCTTTGAGTTCGTCTGTTATCTCTTTCGAATCCGGGTGATAGAGGATTTCCGCTTTTAAGTGCTTTCCTTTAGTCGGCTTTTTAATCTCAAGCCGCTCTTCCATATTCAGCACGACCTGGGCTCCCCCTCCATCCATTGGAATAATGCGTAAAATCCGCGCCAACACGCCAACGCGATAGAGTCCGGAAAAGCCGACCTTATAGATGTCCGCATTCTCCTTTTTGGTCAGCACAAGCGCGACATACTTTTCATCCGATTTGGCGATATTTTTCAGCACTTCGTAATAAGGGCCCTGTTCAATTAGAATAGGAGCCGCCATTCCCGGGAAGAAAGGCCGCCTGTTGATCGGCAAGAGATAGAGCTCATTCGGAAGCTGTTTTTTGGGTTCATTACTCTCCTCGAGCGACTCTTCAATAGCCTCTTCTAATTCAGCTTCAAGAGCTTCTTGTTGTTTTTTGTCCAATTGTCTCCAGCCTCTCTATTTTTAACTGGGCAAGTGTAGCAAATGCCCTCCTATCCGTGCAAGGGAGGGTTTTTTTCTCTTTAATCTAATCTTTAGATTATCATATCATATTATTTTGTTACTAAGAGAAACCATAAGAAAATATTTAGTAAATTTGTGAAGACTCTCATTATCGACACAAGTCATGAAAGATCAATCGTTGCGTTCGCCGATGGGTTTGATATCCTCTTAAACTTGCCGCTGCCTATCGGCCTTCAAAGTTCTTCTTATCTTTTTCCAACGATTAAGACTGGACTTCAAAAACTTAAGTTGACTTCAGCCGATTTGGACGCCGTGGCCGTGGCAGTCGGTCCGGGCTCATTTACGGGAATCCGCGTCGGGGTTTCGGCCGCAAAAGGAATTGCAGCTCCAAGGGGCTTGCCTCTTATCGGCTTATGCTCACTTCAAGGATTTTTGATGGGGGGAAAGAGCGCGGCTCTCATTGACGCCCGGATCGGCGGGGCTTATCTATTGACTCCCGGCGGCGAGCCGCGTCTTGTTTTAGAGAGCGACCTGCCGCAAGCGCTGGAGGGGTATGATGCGATCATCGGCCCCAATCTCAAGCGTTTTTCCTTTCCCAATCAAATCGAGCGGGCCCCGGACCCTGCTGCCCTCATCAAACATCCTCTATCTTCTGAAAGACAAAGAGAAGGGGACCTCGAGCTGATCTACTTAAGGGAAACGATTTAAATTTCATAAAAGGTGGGCGAAGTGCAGCTGCAGAGTCTGCCGAGCTGGCGGAAATCGCACGTCAGGTCCATCAAGATATTTACGCTGAGATACCCCAAAGAACCCATACAACATTTAAAGAAGTACTGATTGATACTCTTTGAGCAGCAGCGCAGTGGAAGAGTGGCTAAGCAGAGAATTCCGGAGACAACTACCGAGATTAAATTCGCCAGAGCCGGGATAAAGGAATAGGAGAACAAGCGGTAGCCGAGATAGGCACAAGCCTTTTTAGCCGTAATCGCGCGTTCGCCATTGTTGATTACAGACTTTAAGTTCTCTGTCGCTTGATTGACAAGATCAAAGCCAGGGAGGGCGCCCGAATTTTGATCTTCTTGGGTTCTTCTTGAGGGGGATTGAGTAGCTTGAACCATCTTTTTACATACTTAATTTTTCTAGTAAAAGTATTGCTGAAACAGATTCTTAATGCAAGCTTAATTTCTTTGTAAAAAGTTGAAAAAAACTTTTGCTGTTTTTTTCTTCTTGCGGTCCCTCCTTAATATGCTTTGGAACCAAACGTTCGATATGCTCAGGCTCGATTTCACTCAATGAAGGTTGAGACTTTTTGATTCTTAGCCACAGGGGCCAAAAATCGTTCCAATGGGTTATCCTCTGCGAAAAGCGAAGCGGATGGTAAAGACGGCACTGCATCAATCCCAGGTCGATCACGCAGTCTTGAACAAAGGTATGCGTTAAAATACTGGGAGAAAAGGCGAAGGATCCCCTTCCATTTTGCGCAAAATTACCGTCTGCGCAAATCAGCGCAATCTTTAGATTTCCACCTTTTTCTTTCGAAATAAGCTGTTTTTGGAAAAAAGAGGCCTCCTCGTCAGAAAGAGCAAGAGCGCATAACTGTTCTTCTTCGATTAAAAGGAAATAATTAGCCGGCTTCAAATAATCTAAACCGAGAGAAGAGGCTCCTGTCTGTGCAGTTTGGACAAGATTGTGCGTCAAAAAAAGGCCCTCGGTTAAGCCTTTCGAGCCAAAGAGCTCTTTGCAAGGAGAAGAGAAGGAGGCGAATTGAGTAAGAAAATCGGGTCGGTCGATCACAAGCCATTTGGGAAGAGGGGTTTGAATGTCCGGGTCGAGCGATGTGTGATTGACGGAGATCAAGTCAAGCTTTCTCTTTTGCTCCTGATGAACGCGCATTTGCGTCTGCCTTTTCATTGAGAAAGAATCTGAAGAGGAAAGGGTAGGTTTTCTTTTGTCTACATTCCCGATGATCGGATTTAGAGAGTCCTGTAGAGTTTTAAAAGATTTAGAATAGGAGAAACGGCTATAAAGCTCTTGGGCAAACTCCATTAGAACGCTTCGGGTCTCCCGCTCCCCCCTTTTAATCTTGAAACGCCGGATCGGATCCCATTCGTATTGGCTGACGAAACCGGAGCGGTACTTCTTCCAAGTGGAAATTTGTTTTTCCGGCTTGTTCAGATGCGCTTCGAGTTCCTCACGCGCCTCCTTTTCAATTAGATAGGTGATTTGCTGGTAGGCGCTCAAAAGAATCTCGTTATCGATGCGGACTCCTTCGTTTTGCAATGTCCAAGCGAGACAAGCAAGAGGATCGATTTTTCGCCCTAAAGTATGCTCGATTTTTCGCGCAAGAGGAAAGGATGCTCCCCATGAGATGGTTTGGTTATGCAGAAATTCCCTGAGACGCATCACCCCCTGGATAAGGTCCCCAATAGTCAGATCCTCACCCAAAAGGAGCAGAGCCCGCGCTTGAGGAGGCTGCTTGATATTGGCCCCCGTACAATGGCTGGGATCGATAAAAGTCAAGAGGTTGAGGGACTCCCACCTAAGGCCATGCATCGTTAAGGCTTCTACTATGTCATTGCCTTTCAAGATTTTTGGTTCTTTCTCCCCTTTAAGGTAAAGGAGCTGTTCGCTCTGCTCGCTTAATCCGCTTGACTCGGCGAAGAGGATGAGCCCATCGTAATTTATTTCTCGATGCGCCTCCAAAAACGCAAAGAAATCACGGCGGATCTCCTCGTTAGAAAAATCGCGCAAGGCGCCGCCGGCATCAGCGATCATTTTGAGATCGATGAAGAGTCGTTTTTTAAGTTGGTAAAGCCATTCGAAAAATTCCAATGGACGGGTAAAGATCGGAAAGAGGACGAGGTCGCTGTTTTCCGGAAGTGAGAGCTTATGAATGACATGAGCCAAAAAAGTCGTATTAAGACCGACTGCTTCCTTTTTTTCAGGCAGCGCATACATTTCAGCAGGGCCCGGGTCTGCAGAAAAGAGAACCGCTTTTTGAAAGGCGTTGAGAAAGTGTATCGGCGTGACGACCAGCTGTTCCGGGCAATAGGTCACCTGCTGTAGGACGCAGTGTTCCAAGTAGAACAAAATCGCCTCGGGATTGCGGGAAACGAGATCGGTCACTCTCTCGACTGTCCCTCGATTCTCAAAGGAAAGAGAGTAGAGGCGGATAGAATCATTGTTTAGCCATCGACGTAGCATTTTCTCCGTCTCGGAGAGATTTTCCGAGTAGCCGACTTCATTGACGTGCGCTCTTTTCAAAACCTTGAGCAATTTCTCAGCTTGGGCTGAGCTTAGGCCGATCTGCAGCGTCCCTTGTATCGTGGTGATCAAAGTTGCGTAAACCTCTTTGAAATAGGCATCGCTCGCTTGCTTTTTACGGGCCGGAAGATGGATCTCTTCATCTATTTTCTGTGAGGGGCGATGCTGCATATTGCCAACGCATTTCATCGCTTCGTAGAAAAACTCCTCAAAATAAATCTTGACGAGTTCGAGAGCGCGCCCCTGATCTGTAGGGGCGATTGAAAGGAGCCACTCGGGTTCCTCTTTTTCGCTCATCCAGTAGGCGAGCAGATTCTTTTTCTCCTTTTCAGGAATGTCGAGATAAGGCGAATCTACAAGGAATCTAAAAGCCGCGGCTTTGATCTCGGGATAGAGTTCGGGATCGACGGTAGCTTGAAGGTTTTTGGTTAATCCAACAACCCCAAGGAGTTGTTTGGAGGTCAGGGCGCGGTAGATTTCGACAAAAACTTTTCTGTCGACGGGGGGGAGGGGAAGGGGCTTTCCGATTCCGATTTCTGATTGGGAGAAAGGGCTTGCGTTTTGCCTCGCCTCATCTATCAAACCAACCGATTTACGTTTAAAAAGATCCAGCGTCAGGCTGATCCAGCGGACTGATTCGACATCTTCGCATTCGAGGGCCAACTCGTATTTAAGCAGAAGGGCTAAATAGACGGAGGGCGTGAGTTTCAGCCCTTTGAGCGTTTGGTATTGAGAGAGTTTTTCAAAAAGCCATTGAAAATCTTTTGCGTCCGCTTTAGTACCGAGCGCGAGCTCGCATACAGCGATCTGCAAATCAAACGCTTGCTGCGCCGCTGAGCGGAGTCCCTCTCGGTCGACCAAATAGAGGGGAGTAGGGGAGGCGCTGACCGGGAAATAGCCTTTTCGCTGCAGCCACTTCATGGCAATGGGCTGAAAGAGAGTCGTTTTTCCGACTCCGGCAGGCGCCGCAAAAAGGGTAAGGCGGTGGCGCATGGCTCTCTCGTAGTACCATTCGATAAGTCTAGCCTGCTCATGCCATAAAATTTTTCCCGAGCAGGATTGATAAAGGTAAAGTTCAGGCTCTTTGGTTGGGCAAAGGGTTGTGTGAAGAGCTAAAGCTTCACCAAAGGCTTGGATATCGGGCGCGACCGCCGCTTTTTCCAATTGCAGAATTTGAATGCGGAGCAAGTGGTACTTGATTGTGTCGAAAAGGATCTGCCGCACCTCTTTGGGAGTTAATAGGGGATTTGCCTCTTGCACAAGTGCGGGGTTTTGTTGTTCATAAGCAGCGGTCAGAATCTCCTCTATGATCACGGTTGGCAAATCTTGCCCCAGCTTGCGTAAAAATATGAGGTCGGCCTCTTTTGGAAGACGGTTTGCCAATTTTTCCGTCTCTTCTTTGAGATCGCGCAATTCTAGCCGTTTTTTCTGAAGGAGGAGATCGGCTTTTTTCTGAATTGTGTCGAGCCTTCTTCCCTCTTTCAAACCGTAGATCGTTCTACCCGATTTCCTATCGGCGAGCATGCGATGCCCCGCGCGGAGCGTTTCGACAAGCTCTTTTTCCGTCGGCCCAGAAGGAGAATAGGAATCGAATGCGAAGAGGCTATCTGAAGGAATGATGGGGAGGGTCGATTTTCTCAAATCCTCTTTTAAAAAACGAGTGTAGACCTCCTCTCTGAAGGCTGAAAGTTCCTCTTGCTCTTTTTCGGAAAATTCCCACTTCAGAGGAGCAATCTTTTCAGAAGGAGGCAGCGCGAGAATCGTTTTATTGCTGTAGCTGAAAGTTACGGTCCGCCGGTAGAGGTTTGAGATCACGGAAGCTTGTCGAATGAGGTTGGCGTAAAATCGAGAAGCGCGTTCCACAATCTTTCTGAAAATGCTGAGATTTTTCTCACGCTCTTCCCCAAAATTCAGATCGGAAAAATCGCGTGGGTAGTTTCCAATGTAATGTAGAAGGGCTGCATAGGCGAGAAGATAGGACGAATTTATTCCCGCTTCGCTGCGCAGGATGTAGTAAATATCAAGAGTGCCGCTGCCCTTTCTGGCCCGTTCATAAAGGAGGGGAAAATTCCTACGGAGAGCCTCAAGGCTGATCCGCACAAAGTCCTCCTGCAGAGGGGTCCTGCGCTCATCTTCCGAGAATATAGGGGGGTAGGATGACAATCTCTCTGAAATTGGCACTAGAGGCAGGAAAAAATAAGCCGCAAGCTGCGCGGGATAGAAACTCTTGGGGATCCTTTTCTCCACTCTCTTTTCAACAAGCAAACGTTCACGGAATTCTAAAGAAGGGATCCAATTTAGGTTGAGCGATAAGAGGAGAGGCTCAGCTTCTTTCCTAAATGGGTCCAATCCAAATTTTCGAAGGAGATTTTTTTTATTCAGCTCATCTTTATTTTTCAGGACATGCTTGAGTTTTGAAAGCAAAAGGGTTTCCTGGACGGGTGTAAGCCGGCAGTAGTAAGGTACGGGACTTGCAGAATGAGAAGAAAGGGCCGGAATGTATCGAGCATACATCTTGCCCGTCCAAAGGCATAAACTCTCTACAAGATTATGGTGTTGATTGTCCTCCCCATAGTGATCATGAATAAGCTGCGAAGCGTTTTCCAAATAAAACAAGGCAAGATGAAGATAGAATGCGAGCGCTTCGGGAGATTCATCCTTCAAATTGAGAAAAGCCTGCATGAGAGAGGCGGAAAAGGATTGATTTTGTTTATAGCAGCGCTTATACGAGTGAGCGCGCTCAAGATAACGAAATGCTTTTTTATAGTCGCGCTGCTTGGAAAAAAGCAGTACCAGGTAGAGATTTGCCAAAGGATCATCGCTTATGAGTAATTCGGCAACTTGGTCTACAGTATAGAAAAAATATCTCTCCTTCGAGCAGAAATATTCCTTTTGAGGAACGGCTACGGGAGAAAAATCTTCTGCTTCCGCCCGCAATTTTTTTGAGGGAAGGATCAAGGCTAGTTTTGCGCCGTTTGAAAGGACAAGAGAGCCCCGGTAGTGGTTCAGTTCTTTCAAGCTTTGTTCAGCGGCAAGGAGATAGTCGGGAAACTGCATGGAGAGATATCCCTCTCCTCTTTCGAAACGGAAAAGAAGATCGGCTTTGAAAAGATCTATCTCTTGAATTTGGTCTGTTTTCGGGTTGGACCAGCAGCGAAATTCCTCTTCCATCTTCAACCGTGAGAATAAATCAGCACTGATTTTCCTCTGGTTTGCGAGCACAAGGCCGCTCTTTCGACCCTGGCGCAATTGAAAGATTTTCCACTCGCCTCTTCTCTGCGGAACCACCAGGCATTTCTCTCCGATCAGGATATGCCTCTGTTCGTCGCGCGTTCCTTCCTCATCTTCGATCAGGATTTGTTCATTCTCGAAGAGCTTAAATTGAAGCGAAGAGAGCCTATACCATCTTGAACTGAGAGTATCCACGGATACTTTGGAAAAGAGAAGATATTCCCCTTGATCGTTCTTTTTCAGCATCGAGTTTCCGTCCAAGGAGATCAGTTTTCCTGCCGAACTCCATGCAGGCAATTTAAAATAAGGGTGAGATGCGATCCGAATCAAAGTTTCGTTATGACCTCTTTTTATGAGGCAATTTTCGAGGTCTAAAGTATAATCGCCATATTTGATGAAAGGATAGGGTGCCTCCTTTATTGCTTGATTTTGGGGGAAATCGGGCACTGTCCGTCTCAGGACATGCCGGGCTACTTCTTTCTTCCACGAAGGAGAAGAGAATCCAATGCCTTCCAAGGATTGAAAAAAGGAAAATCTGCTTTCAGAGACCAGCCAGTGAGGTAAGCTGCTCGTGCTCCCACTCATCTCAGAAGCGTAGTATTTAAGATAAAATTTTGCCTTTGCGAGCTCCGCAGCGGAATCTTCGTTCCTTGGCAGCGCAATCCGATAGAGAAGCAAGAGATGGTAGAACTCGGCTTCAGGCTCTTTCTGCTCTTCGATCATGTTTAATAGGTCGTTTTCCAGCGCGATCAAAATAGTTGAGTCTACACTTGGGGCGAATGACTCGAGAAGAATTGCGGTTCTGATGCAAAAAAGCATATGATCTCGAGATTCCTGCTTGCAAAAGTATGTAATTCCATCTCTGAGGATAAGATGGAGCTCTTTCACCAAATTGGGCTCTTCGCAGATCTTTTTATCTAGAAAGCTCGGCTCAAACAAGCCGCATTCGATAAGGGAAAAGTGGTTAGAGGAGATACTTGAAAGGTTTTTTCGGAGCCATTGGATGATGGAGGTGACGCGCATCTCAGGCGTCGAGAAGATGCGTCTCCACTCCTGAGATGTTTTCACGCTCAAATAGGAGCAAGGGGCTCTTTGGAGGCATAGAGCTTTGTTTTCCCCATTTTCTCTTTCCTCTTCACGATTGCGGAATTTATGAACGATTTCGTCTCCGTTTCGCTGGATATAACGATGTGATCTATCACCTAAAAAAGAAATAAAGATGTCGGTTGAAGAGGGGATCTTTTCTTCCCATCTTTTGACAACTCCCCTCCAATCGGAAATCCGATTAGGCAGGCCTGTAAAAGCCGTCCAAGCGGAGTAAGCAAGAAAATAAAGAGGCTCATATTCCGCGGGCAACATTTTTCCTTCACGGTTTAGCCAAAATTTGGCAAAAGTAGCCGCGAGTTGTTCCACATTGCCGCTTTTAAAATCTTTTGGAAAAAACTGCTGCAAATAGGAGAGATGTTCCGATTCCGGAGAGGGGAGCTGCCTCTTAAAAAACAAGCCGCTTTGAAGCGTTCGTACACCTTCGGTTACGTTGATGTGCGATTTGGAAAGTGCAAAAAGCGTGGGCCCCTGGCAATTTTCGTCTTGAGTTTCAAAATAGCGGCGAATCGCGTTCCACTGCCTATTTCCCGCGCCGAAGGGAAGAAGGTCGAATTCAAAATACTCCTCCTTTTTTGCGAAACCCGGGTTAAAAAAGATTGAGGAGAGGCGGGTTTGTTCCTTTTTTTCGATGCTGGATCCGTAAAAAGGTGATGCAAAACCCTCTAACCGCATTTCGGGAACCCTTCTTGCGAGCTTGTCGGCAATCGCGTATGCCGTGTGAACGGCAATGATATTGAGATAGTGGCTCTGCTCCTCTTTCCATGCGAGCTGTTTACAGACCAAAAGAGCGAGAAGTCGAAGCACTTCCGGAATATGAGAGGAAGGGATGGCGTCCCAATAATCTTTCTCGAAGGGGTTGGGAACAGGGAGAAGAAGAAAGAGCTGAATCACAAAATAAGAAGCGCGTATCGCTTCCGGCTTGGCTTTTTCCAGCATCTCATGCCGGATTTTGAGATTGAGCAATAACCTCTCGGGCGCCGGCAATTTTTTGGGTGGGTGAAGGCAGACGTTCTCTTCTTTCGGGGTTGAAATTTCTTGGAAACCTGTCCCTTGCAACTCTTCTTCAGAAAAGCCTTGATAGGAAAAAGAATCTGTTTTCAACGCCGGATGTAGTAGAGGAAGAGGTTTGAGAGAGTCGACGCGCCTCTCTACTTTTAGCGAGAGCTCTTCGCACGCTCTTCGTAGCGCGGAGAGTTCCTCTGGTTGGACGATCTTCTTTTCATATGCTTGGGCAAGATCAACTGCGTATTGGATGACTCCCTTTTTCAGCAATGACCACTCGTTATACGATCCTTTTCTCTCTAAATGCGCGTAAAAACTGATAAGGGCGCAATATTTTTCATTAAGGATTAAGCTCTCGATTTGAACTCTTTGGTAGCCCAGGTCTATCAGAAGATCTTTAATAATGAGCAAGGTCGCCATATCAGCGCAAATCGGCCCTCTTTGCGCGGGTTCAGCTCGGTCGGCAAGCTTCGAGTCGAAGGTTGATTGAACGGTCCCCAGTTCTAAAAAAGGGCCATAGCAATCCTCGGCGCAATAGGGGAGATCCTCCCAGCCAGGTTCTTCATTTTGAAGGCGGATCAATCGGCAAAGCATATTTTCGCCTTTTGGGCCGAAGAGGATTTCCGGGTCGAAATGAATTGGAAAGCTCTGGAAATGGTAGAGAACCTCAATTTGATTCCACATCAGTTCAGGGTGCATCTGGACACCTTCCCCCAGATTTAAACACATTCCTTCAACCAAATTTTTAAACATGCGGAATTTAAGGGGAATTGCGTGCCCTTCGTTCAAGGGGCCCGCCGCGTATCCTAGGGGAAGATAGGCAACCCTTCTTCCAAGGGAGAGTTTCTCTTTGATCTCCATTTGAACCGATTGGGCGCATTTCCTTCGGTCTTCCTCATCTCCTCTCGCTTTCTGAATGAGGCTCTTCAAGCGGGAGTAGTCTTCCAAAATTTCTTTGAGTTCGGCAAAATGTTTCGGGGAAATTCCTGTCTCAAGAATTTCCCCTTCCCCCTTTAAAAAAAGAGAGACAATCTCAATCCAATAGGCTAAGCTTGCCAAAGAGTCTTGCCCTTCTATTGGAGAGTTTTCCAGTTGGTTTGCAACGAGGCGCTGGCCGAATTGGCGCGCCTCTATAGGGACAGGATCAACAGTTTTGATGACGGTTTTTTCCTCTGATAGAGAGGTTGAAGATCGAAGGTCCGGCCTGTCGGCAGCCGTAAAAAGAGAGTCGAACAAGTTTGTACGAAACATGGGTAGGAGTTTACTTCTAAAATGTTAAGGCGTAATTAAGAGCGAGAAGCTTGAAAGGTAATTAGATCCTTGGTAAAATCTCTCCCATTGCCATTGAAACTTTTTTTATAAGGATAGGTTTATGCCAAGTGTGAAAGTTCGCATCGGAGAGACGATTGACAAGGCTCTCAGAGCGTTGAAAAAGAAATTGGACAAGGAAGGGGTGATGAAGGCCGCAAAGGCGCACCGTTTTTACGACAAACCTTCTGTAAAGAAGCGTGCAAAATCGAAAGCAGCAGCTAAATACCGCAACCGATGAACCAGAAAGTCATGGATTATTACGAGGTTTTAGGGATCTCTAAGGGATGCTCACAAGAGGAGGTCAAAAAGGCCTACCGCAAGATGGCTCTTAAATACCATCCCGATAAAAATCCCGGAGACGCCGAGGCAGAAGCGCGATTCAAAGAGGTCTCTGAAGCGTACGAGGTTCTCAACGATCCAAAAAAACGGGAAATGTATGACCGCTACGGAAAGGAAGGGGTCTTTGCGGGAGCAGGAGCCCCAGGCGGCGGAGCCCATGGCTTCGGATCGATGGAAGATGCGTTGCGCACCTTCATGGACGCTTTCGGCGGCGGCGGAGGAGGCGAGTCGATTTTTGAGACCCTATTCGGAGGCGCTTTCGGGGGAGGGGGGCGCGAAGGAGGGTATGTCAGACAGGGAGCGAGCAAGAAGGCCTCAATCCGCATCTCCTTCGAAGAGGCCGCTAAAGGTGTAGAAAAAGAGCTTGCCGTCACCCGTTTGATGCAGTGCGGTTCTTGCAAGGGGAGCGGAGCCGCATCTGCCAACGGCATTAAAACCTGCACCCAATGCAACGGCCAAGGGCAGGTCTTTCAAACCCGCGGCTTTTTCAGCATGTCTTCGACCTGTCCACAGTGCCATGGGGAAGGAAAGATTGTGACCGACCCATGCAAAGAGTGCAGAGGCCGGGGGCGCATGCGTGAAAAACAGCATGTCAAGGTACATATTCCAGCAGGCGTCGATTCCGGCATGCGTTTGAAAATGTCGGGCTACGGAGATGAGGGAGAGGGGGGAGGCCCGCCCGGGGATCTCTACGTATTTATCGATGTCCAGCCCCATCCTGTCTTTGAGCGCGAGGGGGACAATTTGCTCTTGGACCTGCCGATCGGCTTTGCAGAAGCAGCGCTCGGCGCCAAAAAAGAGATTCCGACCTTATCCGAATCTTGCCTCCTAACCATTCCCGAGGGTACCCAGAGCGGAAAAATTTTCCGTGTCCGCGGAAAAGGTTTCCCCAACGTCCACGGCCGCGGGAGAGGAGATCTCCTTGTCCGGACCCTGGTTGAAACTCCAACGCATTTGACCGAAAATCAGAAGAAGATGCTTAAGGAGTTCGGAGAGACGGAGGGAATCGACAATTTGCCGCGCAAAAGAAGTTTTATGGAGAAGATCAAATCCTTTTTCTCGGCAGATGCTTAGAGGGTGTTTACAAAGTCATAATGGCTTATATTCGAGATTCTTTTTTCGTAGGTCGATTTGGAACATTGGGGGACAATATTAAATGAATATGGCCCCCAATGTTCCAAATCGACCTACGAAAAAAGAACCCGAATCTAAGTCATTAGCACTTTGTAAACACCCTCTTAAAACGGATACCTTCACAACACCTGAAAAGGTCCTTCAAACCCTGAAGCTCATCTATCTCTCGCGTTTTGCCGACGAGAAAATGGCCAAGCTTGTGAAGCAGAATAAGGGTGGAACGTTTCAGCTCTCATCAGCCGGCCATGAGCTCGTCGGAGTCGTGTGTGCCCAATCGCTTGAAGCAGGGCGCGATTGGGGTCTTCCTTATTATCGCGATCAAGGGTTTGCAATCGGTCTTGGCTGCGATCTCTCCGAATTATTCGGCGTCTTTCTAGGGCGGGCCACTAAAAACCATTCAGGGGGCCGGATGATGCCCCACCACTATTCCCACAGAAAATTGCGCATCATCTGCCAATCGAGCGTTGTCGGCTCCCAGTTTCTCCATGCGGTCGGCCGCGCCTGGTCGAACCGCCATCTTGGAAACGATGAGGTGGTTTATGTCTCTGCCGGAGACGGCGCTACCTCTCAGGGAGATTTCCATGAGGCTCTCAACTTTGCTTCGATTCATCGCCTCGCGGTTATCTTTGTCATCCAAAACAACGAATGGGCCATTTCCGTCCCTGCGAGGGAGCAAAGTGCGGGTGGAAGCGTTGCCGACGTTGCCCGCGGCTATGAGGGCATGGTTCTTCATGAGATCGACGGAACCGATTATCCCGCTGTTGCGCATGCAATCGGCGAGGCGGTTCGAAGGGGGCGCGCTCATGAGGGACCGACGGTTCTAATCGCACACGTTCCGCGTCTGGCCCCGCATAGCAATAGCGACGATGCAAGAAAATATCAATCCGATGAGATGATGGAGCGGGAAAAGGGGCGCGACCCGATCTTGAGGCTTGAAGAGTGGCTCACTGCTGAGGAGCTATGCGATCGTGAGATCTTCGAGAAGATTCGCAGAGAGGCTCGGGAAGAGGTCGAGCGGGCAGCGGTCGAAGCCGATGCGATGCCTTATCCGCAAAAAGGGAGCAGCCGACTTAATCTCTTCGCCCCATTTGATCCGCCTGCGGCGCTTCGAGATCTTCCGGCAGAGGGAGAAAAAATCGTGATCATGGATGCCCTTAACCATGCTCTCGATGAAGAGATGGCGCACGATCCAAACGTTGTTGTTTTCGGCCAGGACGTCGCCCACGGAAAAGGGGGTGTTTTCGGCATCACACGTGGGCTGACTGAAAAATATGGCCTCCTTCGCTGTTTCAACACGCCGCTCGCCGAGTCGACGATTATTGGTCTCGCGATCGGGATGGGCGTCGACGGGCTGCACAAGCCGGTTGCAGAGATTCAATTTGCCGATTACTTATGGACGGGAATCAATCAGCTTTTCAATGAGGCCTCCAGCATCCATTACCGCTCGAACGGCGAGTGGCACGTTCCGATCGTCGTGCGTATGCCCTATGGAGGGTATATTCAGGGAGGCCCCTATCACTCTCAAAGCATTGAAGGGTTCCTTACCCACTGCCCCGGTCTTAAAGTTGTCATTCCGAGCAATGCGGCTGACGCCAAAGGGCTGCTCAAGAGCGCGATCCGCGATCCCAACCCTGTTATTTTCCTCGAACACAAAGGACTCTACCGTCAGCAGAAATTCTGCGCCCGGGCCGAGCCCGGAAAAGATTATCTTCTTCCTTTCGGCGAAGCCAACGTCGTGCGCGAAGGAAGTGATCTTACGATCGTCTGCTGGGGGATGATGGTGGTGATGGCGTGGGAAGTAGCCGAGAAGCTTGCCAGGGAGGGAATCTCAGTCGAAGTAATCGATCTGCGCACCCTCGTTCCCCTTGATGGTGCGACCGTTATCAGCTCGGTTCAAAAAACCGGAAAACTTTTGATCGCACACGAAGCGCCGCGCAATTGCGGTTTCGGTGCCGAGGTCGCCGCCCGCGTTGCCGAGGAGGCCTTTGAGTATCTCGACGCCCCCATTCACCGCTTGTGCGGATTCGACAGCGCTGTTCCTTACAGCAAACCCCTCGAGAATGAAGTCTTGCCGCAACCCGCCGACCTTGAAGCGGAAATCCGCCGGTTGGTCCGTTATTAACTCACAGCAAACCCCTCGAGAATGAAGTCTTGCCGCTTCTGATTCTGCTATTAAGTTCGTAAGATACTTGCGAAATATTCCATAAAAATTTAAATTCACCCCCCTTATGGATGGATTCTCGTACAACTATAAAAAACCCGAAATCCTTTTTCATGGGAGCCGTGTCGACCTTCTCTCTATAGAAGCCGACCACCCTAAAGGGGGGACCGTGCGCCGCGAGGTTGTCTCTCATCCCGGTGCAGTTGTCATTCTGCCTCTCCTCGAGCCTGAAACCGTCGTTCTTATTCAAAACGTCCGTTATGTCGTTCAGGAGACCCTATGGGAGCTTCCGGCGGGCACTCTTGAGGAGATTGAGAATCCCTTGGACTGCGCTGAACGCGAACTTGAGGAGGAGACCGGCTACCGCGCCGGTAAAATCGAACCTTTATTTAATTGTTACTCGACCCCGGGCTTTTGCAATGAGAAGCTTTTCATCTATCTGGCAACAGATCTGACCCTCAAAAAGCAAAGTCTTGATGAAACCGAAATGATTGATGTGATTCCCCTTAAGCTCAAGCGCGCTCTCGACATGATTTTTAGCGGGGAAATTCGAGATGCAAAAACCATCGCTGCCCTGCTCTACTTTACCACTTTTAACAAAGGATAATCTTATGACTACTATTCATTTAATAGGGGATTCGACAATCGACAATCAATATTGGGTAAAGAGTGAAGAAACCGTTCAAAAACAATTAGATAGTAAATCGAATGACAAGAAGACCGTTTTTAACCGTAAGACCCCGGTGTACAACTTCGCTTACGCCGGCTTTACGACACAAGATCTGCTTGAAGGTGGGGAGGTTGGAAAGGGATTGCCTGAGGAAAAAAAGCAGAAGTATCTTAAGGCAAGAAAACCAAATGGAGGAACTGTCAAACCTATCGAAAACTTAAAAAAGTCTCTTGCTAATAAGAACTATGTGCTAATAAGCGTAGGAAAAGAGGATTTTCGAGATATTTTAAGTCTCGAAGGCAACAGCGCCAAGGAAAAAGCAAAGAAAGTGCTCATGTTTTCCAAACATCTTTCAGATACTCAGAAGCGTTATCTAGAGATTATCAACCAAGTCACATCTTTATCCTCTGATCAGCAAAAAGTTTCTCCGATCTTAATGTTGCAATACCGTACCGATGCCAGCAATGATGTACATGATATTTATAAATTTTTAGGAGCGGTGGGAGTTGTGGCTTTTGTTGTGAATCTGGCCTGCCTCGCCTTGATCCTATCCCCCCTCTTTCAAGCAATGTCGGGCGCTTTCGCCTTCAAAATCTCTCAACTCGTCTCCCCAATTATTGGAGGGCTTGGCCTCTATTTGAGTCATAAAGTGGTTCCCTTGTCTGCCTCAAGAGATATCGCCTATTTAAAAAAACCGTCGATGAGTGTATTTGACGCGTTTTTAGAGAGGTTTTATAAACCTATCCTCGATCATGCAAGAGAGTCTAAAATACCTGTGCTCGATTTACCTAATACGTTTCACCCCTATCACGATTTATACGTTGACGTTGATGGAACAGTGCCAAATGGAAATGGGGCTGGACTCATTGCAGATGGGATCATCCACGTGATAGAAAACGATCAGGGGAAAGGATACATTTACTCAAAAACCGGTGGAGGAGGGGAGTATAGCGGCAAACCGATCCCAAAAAGTTGGTCGGTTGATTATCCTGCAAGCTAAAGAGCTCTCATGATTCACTTTTGGAACTCTCCGACTCTATATGGACGCGATGAAAATGTAAATTTTTCAACTGATTCTGCTATAATCCCCCTTCAAAACGCGCGACGGGCTAGGAAGCTTTTCTCCTCCGCTTCTCTTATTCTCTCCGGCAGGCCGTCTCATAATAATTATTATAACAAATCGTCAAAATAAAGAGTGAAGTAATATAAATTACTATTAGTAAGGGAGAAAGATTTTCAATGTAGAGGGTTTTGAAAAGAAGGGGAGGCGATTCCGTGAGAGCCAGTAAACGTTCACAGTACCAACCGTTTAGAGGGTGGAGAAGTCCTCCTGTGAGGATGCCAAGAAGAAAGAGAAAGAGGGCAATGCTCGAACAGAAGGGAAAGAAGAGATTGTAAACAAGGCTATTAAGTGAGATCGCGTGGAAGTAATAAAGGAGGAGGGGAAGCAGAGCGAGGTGGACGGCAGCTGAGAGAGAGAGCGCTTCTCGGATGAGGAGTGAGGCTAAATAGGCATGCTGCCAGAGTAATGGACGTTCAAGCGCTTCTTGTAAAGGAAGGATGGGAAGCCAGAGTTGAAGGAGGCGGTTGAGGGGGGCATAGAGAACGAGGATGCCTGCTGTGGCAAGAAAGCTGAGCTGAAAACTGAGCGTGGTCGCAGAGAGAGGGTTAAGGAGAATGGCGGTCAGCAGGGCAGCTCCTAAAGAGTTGAGCGGACGTGGAGGGCGTTCAAGAAGCTGGCCGAGCAGGAAGATCATGGCAGCGATCCAGGCGCGCTGGATAGAGGGGCTATCTCCAATGAAGATTAGATAGGCGGTTAAGACGAACATGAGAAGAAGCGCTTCCGCTTTGGGAGGCAGAAAGAGGCGCAGAAGCAGGTGGAAAGCGAGTGTCAGCAGAGCAAAATGGAATCCGGAAATTGCCATGATGTGGGAGAGGCCCAAGGTGCCAAATTCTTGAAGCATAACGGGGTCTTCGAGCGAGCCTGTGACCATTCCCGTTAGAAAGTGGGCGGAACGTTTTTGCTTTATGTGCCTTTCGATATAGTCCTTGACCCATTTTTTTGCAAAGAAGCGCCATTCAGCGAGAGAGAAGCTCTTTTCTATCCGGTCCCAAGTCGACCCTTTGATTGAATAATAAGGCCCCCCTTGGGAAAAAGCGACTCCCGATATTGTGTAGGCGCGGTCGGCAGCAAAGTGGGTCTTACTATGGATTGAACAGCAGAGCCGCCCCTTCTGCGTTTTAAGCACACCCCTGTAGCTCCACCCTCCGGTAAATCCCTTGGACTCCCTTACCGATTGGATACGAAACCGACCTGTGACCAGAGAGCCGGAAGGAGGAAATGAGTAGGCGTGGTAGAGGTAGGCGATCGTCAGTAGAAAGAACAGAGTCACTTTAAAGACATGACGCTTGTTAAGAAGAAAGAGAAAGGGAAGAAGGGCTAAAGGAGATTGAAGGACGAAGAGAGTCCCGAGAAGAACCGAGAGCCCATAGATGAGCGCAGGATGCCGAATCCAAACTTGTTTCATATTTTTTCAGAAATTGTATACTCATCTCCTCTATGAGTGAAGATTTTCATGAATATTATGGACGTGAAGGAAGAAACCCACATTTTCATCAGGTGATCGCGCTTCATCGCGAACCCAATCTCGATTGGGAGGAGCTCTCCCAAAAGGTTCCCCTCCTGCCGCGAGGGTGGTTCGAGTTGAGCCGCCTACCGACCGAAGACCGAATCGAGTTCACTCGTGCTTTCTGGTTAGCAAAACTCCCCTTTATCTCGCCGAATGAGAGTCATTTAGAAGAGAGGCTCGATACCTTTTTTCAAAGTCTTGACGATATCGAAATATTTGTGACTCAAGCGAAATCAGACCAGCCTTTTGATGTGCATATGGTCTACGGATTAAAGGATGCAACGGGTTTTTTCCACGGAAGCCCTCCCGCTAACAATCACACTCTTGATAATCTTTACAAGCAGTTTGCGCATATTCATTTTCCACCCGATTATCTTGCCTTTTTACAAGTCCATGACGGCTTCAGCAAATATACGGATACGGGAATGATTAAGTCGCGCGATATGGCGCGGATTTTTCAACACCTGCAGCACTTGCTTGCCGAGGAAATTCTAGTGCGTCCCGATGGACAGGGAATCGATCCTTCAAGCCTGATCCCTTTTTACGAATCATTCGGCCTTCATTGCTATCAATGTTTTTATGCCGATTGGCATCCGGAAGAAGAGATGGGGAACCTCTATTTTTCTGAACATGACCGCACAATCAGCAATTTTCTCGACCGAAATCATCTGGAAGAAAACCTTGCCTTCTCCACTTTCCTGGGGTGGCTTGTTTTTTATTTAGAGGATATCTGGCACATCTAATGTACTCGGTAAAAGATCTCTTTCAAGAACACTGCGAGCTGTTAGAGCTCGAACTCGTTGCGGGTGGAGAAGGGATCGATAGAAAAATCTTTGTTCCTGAAGTAGAGCGTCCCGGACTTAGTTTGACAGGATATCTTAAACATCACGCAAAAAAGAGGATACTTATCTTTGGGAAGGTTGAAGTCGAATATTTGCGCGATCTGGCGAGTCATTTACGCCTATCCCGTTTAAAACCGATTTTAACCGATAAAACGCCGGCCGTGATCATCGCGCGGCGCTACCGTCCGCCAAAAGAACTACTTCAGCTCTGCCAAGAGAGAGAAATCCCTCTCTTTCGTGCGAAAATGACGACAATGAAATTGATGAGCAAGCTCACGCTTCTCCTAGCCGATGAATTCGCCCCTTCGATATCCTGCCACGGCTCTCTTGTTGAGGTGTTTGGGGTTGGTGTCTTAATCGAGGGTGACTCTTCAGTAGGAAAGAGCGAAACGGCTCTCGGACTGATAGAACGCGGACACCGCCTTATCTCCGACGACCTCGTAAAAGTTCGACTGCGAGAGGGAGGACTCGAAGGATTCGGGGCCGAGCTTTCGCGTCATCATATGGAGATCCGGGGGATAGGAATCATTAATGTCGCACATCTATATGGAGCTGTTTGCGTGCGGGAAAAGAAAAGTCTTGATATTGTCGTGAAGTTGGAATTATGGGATGATAACCACTTCTACGATCGTGTCGGAATTGAGGAAAAAACTGTAACAATTTTAGGAGTCGATGTTCCGCATCATCTTCTTCCTGTTAAACCTGGGCGCGATGTAGTCCTTCTTCTCGAAACCATTGCCCTGAATCACCGTTTGAAAAAGATGGGATACCATTCCGCGAAAGAATATAATGCCAAGCTGCTCGACGCGATCGACCGTAAGGGGGCCAAATGGGGGAGAGTGCGATCATGAGTACACAAACGCTGAAAAAAAAAGTGCGCGTAGTCAATGAACTCGGTTTGCATACGCGTCCTGCTACCCTTATCGTCAAACTGTTGCAGGACTGCAAAAGCACCGTGACCTTTAAACATAAAAAAGAGACGATCGATGCACGCAGTATTTTAAATATCCTAATGCTCGCCGCTCAAAAAAACGCCTTGATTACCATTACCGTTACCGGTGTGGATGCTCAAGAGACGATGGATCGATTAGTCGAGAGTTTTGAGAGCCGGTTTGGGGAGGATTTTAACAAATGAACAAGAAAAAAGAGATCCGACTGCAAGGATATCCCATATGCCCCGGGATCGCAATCGGACGTCCCTTTTATTTCGCTGTCGCTGAGGAGAATATCCCCGAATTTTCCGTCCCGGATGATCAGATTGATCGCGAGGTCGATCGCTATTACAGTGCCTTAAAAAACTCCCGTAAAGATCTTCTCTCCCTTCAAAAACGCTTGCAAAAAGAGGGAGGCAGCGAAGCTGCAGCCATTTTGGGATCGCATCTAGAAATAATGCATGACCCCTTTATGACCGTTCAGATGGAAGAGGCTATTCGTCAGAAAGGGAAGAATACTGAGTATGTATTCAAGACGGCAATTGGTGAGTATGAGGAAAAATTCCGCAAAATCTCCGATGAGTTTTTCCGCGAAAGGCTAAAAGATTTCCAAGATATCTCTCGGCGGATTATTGGCCATCTGCGCAAGCATGAGCGCTATACACTCGCCGACCTCGACTATAAGTCGATTGTTTTCGCCCATGAACTCTCTCCCTCTGATACGGCTGAAGCGAATACTGAAGTGATTGAAGCCTTTGTCACACGGAGCGGAGCGGAGACTTCACATGTCGCGATTATGGCGCGCGCAAAAGGGATTCCCTTTGTCTCCAACGTAGACTTTCCCGATTTCTCTATTTCCGCCCCTCCTCAAGTGATAGTAGACGGACGATCGGGCGAAGTGGTCATCAACCCAGGGAAAGAGACACTCCTTCTTTATCGCGAAGAGGGTAAGAAATTGAAAATACATGTTAAGGGTCTCAAACAATCGGGCATGCTCGAAGCAGAAACCCTCGACGGTTACAAGACATGCCTATCAGCCAATATCGAGATGTTTAACGAACTGGATACCCTTCATCAATATGGCGGAGAGGGAGTCGGGCTTTTCCGTTCCGAATACCTCTTTTTGGCGCGCGAGGTCTTTCCTACCGAAGAAGAGCAGTTTCTTGTCTATCGGAGTATTGTCGAGAAGGTGGGCGGCCATCCCTCTGTCATTCGCACGTTCGATATAGGAGGAGACAAGCTTGGCAACTTCCATCTGAGCCGTTACGAGAAGAACCCTTACCTCGGCTGCCGGGCGATTCGTTTGATGTTGAAGGAGCGCACAGTTTTTAAAACACAGATTAGGGCGATCTTGCGCGCAAGCGCATTTGGAGAAGTGAGTATTCTTTTTCCCATGATCTCGGGGGTTCTTGAACTCCGCGAAGCCAAAGGAGTCGTAGAAGAGGCAAAACAGGAATTGCTTGAGAAGGGAGTTCCTTTTGCGCGCAACATTCCAATTGGCTGCATGATTGAAGTCCCATCAGCCGCCATTACTTGCGATATTTTGGTTAAAGAGTGCGACTTTCTTTCGATCGGAACAAACGACCTTGTGCAATATTCTCTTGCTGTCGACCGAGGTAATCCTGGAATGAGTTACCTCTATACTCCTGCTCACCCGAGCATTTTGCGCTTGATCAAGCTAGTTGTTGACGAAGGAACCCGAGCAAAAAAAAGTGTTTCAGTCTGTGGAGAGATTGCGGCTGATCCTCGTTATACTCCCTTGCTGTTGGGGCTGGGCGTCCATGACCTCTCGGTCTCCTCTCCCTCGCTGCCTGTTGTAAAAAACGTGATCCGCCGCCTATCGATCATTGATGCACATACAATAGCTGAGCATGCTCTGCTGCTTTCAACGGCAATTGAAGTCGAACTACTCTTGGAAGAGGCCTACAAAAAATTGCTCGCAGATTAAAAACCGAATCCCGGTAAGCCGCCCGGCAGACTTGGGAGACCAAGGCTGCTTGAAGAGCTCTTTTCAAGCTTCTTGGATGCTTCGTTGTAGGCGGCGCGGACCAAATCTTCCAACCCTTCCACATCATCCGGATCGACACACTCAGGTTTGATTTTGATGTCGATCATCTCATGTTCCCCATTCAACGTCACACTCACAAGACCGTTGCCGGCGCTCCCCTCGGCTCGTTCGTCTTTGAGCTTCTCCTGCATTTCTTCAAACTTTTTCTGAAGCATCTTGGCTTCTTTTTTCTTTTTGGCGTATCCGCTACCCATAATTTTTTTACTCCTTTTTAAATGCTCCGTTTAGCTCTTTCGCCGCGAATCGCATCAATGTATCGAAATGGCTCTGCTCCTTGACTGAGGGCGGTTTGGAAGGGGGAGAGGGAGGCATCGGGGGAGGAGGAGGCGGTTGAGGGTTGGGCCGCGGCGGCGTAGGCGGCGCTGGGGGTTGAGCTGGTTTGACCGGCTTCTCTTTCAAGACACGGGATTCCAGAGCGATGAGCCGTTCGACCAAGTGATCGAGCGAGATCCGCTGATGGGAGCGCAAAATCCGCAAAAGCAGCATTTCCAACGCCGTTTTTTCGGAGGCGGCAAACTTTAAGTTTTGTCCCGCTTCCGTGAGCAGCTCCAAAATCTCAAGCAATTGGTCGTTTCGATAAAAAGCGACGGAAACTTGGTACCGTTTTTGATCGCGCCCTTGTAACGAAGAGCCGTTCTTCAATAAGAAGAGGGTGCGGAAATGCCGGATTAACTCTTCGAGGAAAAATCCGATATTTTTGCCTGAGGCGAATACCTCTTCGGCAATCCGGAAAGCCGCCGCCAAATCGCCTTTGTTGCCCGCCTCATCAAGAGAAAAGAGAGTCTCACGGGAAGGAAGTCCCAGCACGTCGATGACGACGTTCTGTGTGATCGGCGTTTTTTGATAGGTAATAACCCGGTCGAAAAGCGATTGTGCATCGCGCAAGCTTCCCTCGCCTAGCTCCGCAATTGTAGAGAGGGCCTCCTCTTCGACCTCAAGCTCCAAGTCGGCTGCGATTTCGGCCAGTTTCGCACACATCTTCTCAAATGGGATCCGCCCCAAGTTGAACCGCTGACAGCGGCTCACGATCGTCGCCGGAATTTTGTGCGCTTCGGTCGTTGCAAAAAAGAATTTAGCGTGAGCGGGAGGCTCTTCTAGCGTCTTCAAAAGGGCGTTGAATGCCTCTTTTGTCAACATATGCACTTCGTCTATCAAGTAAATTTTGTATTTTCCGCTTGTCGGGGTGAATCCAATCGTCTCGTTGATCTGCCGGATATCCTCGATTCCTCGGTGTGAAGCGCCGTCGATCTCCAGCACATCCATTGCGTGTCCCGCGGCGATCTCTTTGCAAGAGGGGCAGGCATTGCATGGTTCACCGCTCTCTGAAAGGGAGCGGCAATTGAGGGCTTTCGCAAATAAGCGCGCCAAAGTGGTCTTTCCTGTCCCTCGGCAGCCGCAAAAGAGATAGGCGTGCGCTGTGCGCTTCATGCGGATCGCATTGATCAACGTCGAGACAACAGGCTCCTGGCCGACGACCTCTCCGAATCGCTGCGGCCGGTATTTTCGAGCTAAAACTTGATACTCTGACATACTAGAAATAGTATACTTGAAATAGGAGCCGTTTGCAATATTTGCTTAAATAATACCGATTTCCTATCCTTAAGGGAGAAAAGGTGATACAAAGCTAAATGGACGACAATTCTTCAGAGAGCGGAGAGGCCCAAGAGGAGGAGGACTTGAATGAGCTCCGTTTCTCAAGAGCCCAGAGTTATTTCGATAAAAGCTTAACAATCCGCCTTCTGATCGGGGGCTTTTTTGCCCTTTGCCTCTTCTTTTTTCTTCATTTTCGCGAGACCTATATAGATAAACTCGAACTGAGCAGCGAAGCGGGCCGCTATGTTGTTGCCCAAATCGACTTTGCCTTCCCTGACGAAGAGGCCACCATTATCCTTAAGCAGGAAGCGGCGCATGAAATCGGGACGGTTTACCGAATCAAAGATCAGCAAATCCACGAAAAGGCGACTGACTTTCAAAAATTTATTACGCGCGATGAAACGGGGATGAAAAGGTGGGAGGAGTTAAGCAAGGAGAGCGGCTTCGAAGATGTTGCACTTGCACTCAGCCTCATCGCCGACGGGCTTGGACAAACGCGCTTTACCGATGTCAAAACCATCCAGCAGATCGAAGAACTTCCGGAAGAAGAGCTTCCTCTTCCCCGCCATGACTTTTACCCTTATATTCCACCCGATCTTTCAGGACGTCTTCCTCTTCCCTTCTGGTCCCGATTTTCAAAACGTAGATTTACCGATGCCGATATCCCTCCTTCAGTATCAAAATTCATTCTTAACTATTTTGAACCCGTTAGATGGGAGTTTGAAGTTGATCAAGGGGTTGAGTACACGTTGCGCAAACTCGCCCAAAAAGGAATTCCGGAAAAATACACTCGGGTCCGGGCAGGCGACCGGCTGATCGATCAAGGGGAAAAAGTCACGTCACGCCACATTGCGATGCTTCAGGCGATGAAAGAGGGTTTGGACCAGAAACGGAATCTGCTCGATCCCTTTACGATCGGGGGCACCTTATTGATGACCCTGCTCCTTGTCGGGGTCGCCGGAATCTATCTTGCCGAAAACCATAGGGAAATCTTTCATTCTAACCGAAAGCTCGCGCTGCTTGCGACAATCCTCATTCTCTCTCTTCTTCTTGCTAAAGGGGTAGAGTTGTTTCTGATTCAAACGACCTCGCCTATTCTCGATTTGGTCCGATTTCCACTTTTTGTGCCTTTTTCCGCGCTTCTTTTGACAAGCCTGATGAGTGTCCGAATCAGCGCCTTCGCCTCGGTTTTCTTATCGATTGTTTATGTGATGGCTCTCGCTGTGGATTGTACCCCTTTTTTAGTCCTCAACCTTTTAACCGCGATGACGGTCATTCTGATGGCACGCCGCATCCGCCGCCGCAAAGAAGTTTTTATCGTCTGCGCCAAAGCATGGCTTGCAAGCGTCCTCGTCATTCTATCCTTCAACTTGTATGAAAATACGACCCTTACCCTCAACTTTATCGGAGATCTTACAAGCACCTTCTTTTTTATGGGGATGACGGCCATATTGGTTGTTGGACTGCTCCCGATTTTGGAGTCGACATTCCAAATAATGACTGACATCACATTGATGGAGTTTATGGACCCCAGCAATGAGCTTTTGCGCCGCCTCACCATCGAAGCACCAGGAACCTACCAACACTCGATGGTTGTCGGACATCTCTCCGAAGCTGCTGCTTCAGCGATTGGAGCGAACGGCCTTTTTTGCCGGGTCTCAACTCAATACCACGATATCGGCAAGCTCGCCAATCCCCAATACTTTACCGAAAATCAGCTGGGTGGCATGGATATGCACCAGCTTCTCACTCCGCTCGAATCGACCCAGGTGATTATCGCCCATGTCAGCGAGGGCGTCGCTCTGGCCCGTAAAGTCGGCCTCCCCGAGCAGTTTATCGACATCATCAAGGAACACCACGGCACCACCCTCGTCTACTATTTCTACCACAAACAAATAGAGCTAATGGAGGGCGACAAGAGCAAAGTTGATGAGAACGATTTCCGTTATAGCGGACCTAAGCCGCGTACGAAAGAGTCGACGATTATCATGATTGCCGATACGCTCGAAGCTGCTTCGCGTTGTCTTGATCTCTTTAACGAAGAGACGGTGACCGATCTTGTCGAGACGCTGATCGCCCAAAAAATGGAGGATGGGCAATTCGACGAGTCACTCCTTACCTTTGAGGAGCTTGGAATTGTCAAAACGACTCTAGTTAAAACGCTTCTTGCTGCCAGCCACCCGCGGGTAAAATATCCCACCCATCATCCGGGAGAAGAGGGATGAAAGCTCTTATAACCGGAGCCACATCAGGGATTGGCGAAGGACTTGCCCATCTGTTGGCTTCCAAGGGATATCGATTGATCTTATCAGGAAGAAACGAAGAGCGCCTTCGCGAATTGGGGAAAAAACTCGATGCAGAGTGGGTAGCGGCCGACCTTGCAGAAAAAGCAGGACTCTCTCGTTTAATTGAGACTGTGGAGCGGGAAATTCCCGACCTTCTTGTGAATAGCGCGGGCTATGGGATGTATGGAGAGGCGCTCTCGATTCCTGTAGAGAAGCAGATGGCGATCCTTGAGGTAAATGCCGTTGCTCCTATAGAATTGACCCTTCGCGCGGCGCATGCCTTGGTAGCGGCGAAAAAAAGGGGGGTGATACTCAACGTCTCTTCGATCGCAGGCGATTTTTGTTCCCCCGGGATGGGCCTTTACGGCCCCGCTAAGGCGTGCCTGACCAATTTTTCACGCACACTCAATACTGAGCTCTCCCCGAAGGGAGTCCATGTTCTGGTCAGCTGCCCCGGCATGGTTAGTACGCGCTTCGCCGACCGGGCTGCCGGAAAACATGTGAACGTACGCGGCGTCGTCATGACCCCCGAGTTTGCTGCTCGGGAGATATGGAAGCAAATTGAAAAAAGGCAAGAGAAACGGACCATTAACTGGTTTTACCGCCTCTCTGTCTTACTGACTCCCATATCGCTTGCGAAAAAATTGATTTGGAAAGAGATACAAGAACGTCAATGACCTTTCAAACCTTTGATCTAGACCCCTTGATCCTAGATGCTCTGCGAGAGCTTGGCTACGAAAACGCCACCCCCATTCAGGAGCATGCCATCCCTTTTGTGATCGAGGGGCGGGATTTGATCGCTCTTGCGGAGACCGGGTCGGGAAAGACGGCTGCCTGCGCGATTCCCGTCTGCAATAAAGTCGATCCAAATCAAAAGCATATCCAGGCACTTATTGTTGTTCCCACTCGAGAGCTGGCCTTGCAATACGCGACCGAAACCCAAAAAATCGGCAGGTTCAAGAAAGTAAAAGCCTTTGCCCTCTTTGGCGGCGAGGACATGGACTTGCAACGCGCCAAGCTGAAAGGAGGCGTCCAGGTTTTGATCGCCACTCCCGGCCGTTTGATCGACTTCGTCTTTTCACGGGCGATCGACCTTTCAAAAGTTGAAACCCTTGTCCTTGACGAGGCCGATCAGATGCTTGGAATGGGCTTTTATGAAGATCTCGAATTTATTATCAACTGCCTCATCCAGAACCATCAAACCCTACTCTTTTCGGCAACGATGCCCAAGCAGATTCGGGAGATTGCAAAAAACCACATGGTCGACCCCAAAGAGCTCACCTTAATCTCAAAAAAGCCGACTCCGGCTAAGCTGAAGCACCAGTTGACCTACTGTTCCCATCCCGGAAAAAAGCGGGAGGAGCTCGTCTCGCTTCTCAAGATGCTCAATCCAACCCAATGCTTAATTTTCGCTAATTCGCGCCGTGAAGTGGAGGCTCTCTACCGCGACCTGAAATCGAAGCTCGCCTCGGTCGATTTTCTTCATGGTGGATTAGATCAAAGCATCCGCTCAATCATTACTAACAAGTTCCAAAGAGGGAAAATCCGATTTTTAGTGGCGACCGACATTGCGGCGCGCGGCCTCGATTTCTCTAACGTCACCCATGTGGTCAATTTTCATTTTCCCCTTGACCAAGAGACCTACACCCACCGCTCCGGGCGGACGGGCCGTTCCGGCCGGGAAGGGGTCTGCGTCACCCTGGTTACCAAGCGCGACATGAACAAAGTGGAGAAGCTGTTTAGAATGCTTAAACGGAATCCTGAATGGCTTAAATCTCCAAATTAATGTAAATAAATGAAACCATCATGTAATTTATCTCAAGTTTATTAACTTCTTAGGGATAAAGAAAAAGTATGACTAATATTTCCTTAGCCACTTTGTCCATAACACAATCAGAAGTGATTTCTAGAAATTGTTCAAGAAAAGCTCAAGCCGTTATTGCTGCAACTTCAGTAGTGGCAGGGGCGTTGATTATAGGCATTGGTTTTTATAGCAGAATCAGTTGAAAAATTTACATTTTCACCGCGTCAAAGCTCCCGGGCTTGATCGATCATAAGTGAACCAATATTAGAAATATGGGTTCACTTATGATCGGTCAATCACGGGGCTTTCACGCAGGTCAAAATGTAAATTTTTCAACTGATTCTGCTATATTCAGGGACTTTGGTCATTGATGGCGTTGTTCTCTTTCAAATAAGATGTATGAATCCGAGAAAGTAGCCCCGCCTTTAGTGCTCGGCTGACACCTTGGCTATAGATGTGGCGGAAATGCTTGCCGAAGCTGCGCAGGGGCTCGCTATCCTAGGAATTGCGAAACAGAGCCCCATATAATGTGAAGGTGTCAGACTATTCTTTTTTTCGATAAAAAACGTGTAAATTTATCGTATGTTAATATTTTTTCAATAAAATGTAATTAAAATATAGGAAGATTTTCATGTCAGATACTATTGGGTTACTTTTTCCGGGCTGTTCATCTCAACCTTTGGATGGGGCAAATCAAAAGCGCTTTTCTTCAGCATTTACGCACTTAGCAACATCTCTTGCTATAGCGATTATTGTGGGAATAGGAGCTGCTTTAGCTGCTTATTTCCTGACTCATGGCGTTCTGATGTGGGGAGCTGTAGGGGGAGGGATCGCTCTTATTTCGGGATTTCCGGCTTATGTAATTTTGCGCTGCTCATTTGGCAAAGTTTCTCAAGATTTATCTCCTCTTGATATACCGCCTTATAGACCAGCTCCATTTCCAGATGACATAGGGAGAAGTTCAAGATCTAAGCTTAAAAAAGAAGAAGATTTTCCAAAAAAATTGACACCTTCAAAGCGTACCGAAAAAGATGTTTTCTCAGAAATTTGTAATCAAACCGGTTTTTATGCGAAAAAATTAGAAAAAATTTCATCGAACCTGAGTCTCTATTCAAAGCGTGCAGGTCTAATTAAGAAAATCTACTGGGTAACTGGAAATAATTCAGGGGTATTGGTTGGACTAAATATTTTAAAAAAAATTTTTTATGATGGTTGTACTTTTTTTATGGGGTCAGCCCAATTGTTAACTTATGATGTTCCTCTCTTTTCTGGGGAGTTGAATAGTGGAATCTGGATTCCTGGAGGAGACAATAGTAAAATGCTCTCAGGAGTCCGCCCAGAACATTTCTATATTGCGTATAAGTACGCAAATTTGGATTTGAAGAGTGGATTTTCTATTGACTTTGATCAGGAGTTAGACGCACTATCGATCGATTTTCTAAGTAAAAATGAAAGGGATTGTCCAAAACTGCGATCAAAAATTGCAGCGCTACGAATTGCTTATTTGAAGGAATATTTAACTCCTGAGCAGATTAGTAGATTGGAAGAGATGAAATCAAGAATGAGAAAATGCGTATCTGGATTGGAAACTCCTTCTGATGCCGAGCCTCAATGGGAAAAATATGCCTCTTTAATCGGAAGAAAAATAGAGGGAATTCCTCTTTTTGAGGTCCATGCTAAGAAGGATCATGAAGGAACTCCTCTTTGTAAAAAAGGATCTCTTGTAGTTAATTTAAAAACTAAAATGATAGGTATGATTACCAACTGTTATCAAGTTCACGAAGAGAGCTCGGATCGCACTGATAGTGAAGTTTGGAAATATGAGGTCGTCTACCACAAAGATTGTTTAAGCTACGGGTTAGAAAGGCATGGTGAGAATTTTCTTCCCTATATTCCTACTTCAGATCAGGCTTCCGATAAAAAAGATGTCACTTATCCACTAAGATCTTTGATCCATCCCATAAGTCTAACTATCGATTTATTGGAAATTCTTGAAGCAAAGAATCTTTCGTACAGTTTAACAAAGGAAGATAAAAGCTATTTAGACGACCCCTTTCCAATTGTTTGGGCTTCAACCAACCCTAAATTTCCAGGACGGTTTGCTGCTCGGGGACTAGTTATCACAAACGTTCGAGAAGAAGTTTTAGTAGAGGGTCCTTTAGAGGTTGGAAAAGATATTAATGTTGCCTTTACAACAAAGCGCTCTGTTAAGCGCTTGAGAGAATGGGTGACCCAACATAATCTTAACTTAAGAGTAGCGACTTTAAGCACTGGCTTATACTTACAAATCGCCCAACAAAATGAATCTTAAATAAACCAAATTATGGGTTGGAGAGAATAGCAATTCTCAGCTCAGTAGCTTCTTCTTTACCTGCAGAAGGAGTTCGTCGAGGCGGCGATCGCTTGCGGCGATCGCCTTTTCCATATCGTGTCGGTCGACGTGGTGGTGCCTCTCTTGAATCGCGCAGTAGAGTTTGATTTTGGGTTCTGTTCCTGAAGGGCGTACTACAATTTTTGTGCCGTCTTCGAGCCAAAAGCGCAATACGTCTGACTTAGGAAGAAGAAGCGCCTCTTTTTCTCCCGTTTCGGGATGGATCTTGGTGTGTGTGAGATAATCCTCCATCACTGCGACAGGTGTTCCGGCCAGGATTTTGGGCGGATGGTCGCGCAAATGGCGCATCATGCTTTTCATCTTGTCAGCTCCCTCCTTTCCCTCGAAAGTAAGAGAGAGGAGCTTCTCGCGAAAGATGCCGTAGGTGTTGTAAATCTCGTAGAGAAAATCGACGAGGGTCTTTCCTTCGCGTTTGAGCTGGAGCGCGGCTTCGCATACGCATGCCGCCGAAATAATCGCATCTTTATCGCGTGCATGCGTGCCCAAAAGATAGCCGTAAGACTCCTCACCGCCAAAAATATAGTGATGGCGCGCAACGCCGCTCCCTTTCTCCTCCTCCCATTGTGCGATTTTCTCACCAATGTATTTGAAGCCGGTCAAGACATCGAGGCATCTCCCTTCATAATGTTCGGCGATTTTGCGAAAGAGCTCGGTTGTGACGATCGTTTTGATGAACATCGGTTTCGGCGGCATCGACTGCGTTTGGTGCAGTGCACGGCAGATATGTTCCAAAAGGATGCAAGCCAATTCGTTTCCGTTAAAGAAAAAGGGTTTGTTCTGATGCATGACGACAACACCGAGCCGGTCGGTGTCGGGATCGGTACCTAGAAGAAGGTCGCCCTTGACCCTTTTGAGCTCCTCAATCCCCATCTCAAGCGCGGCATGCTCTTCCGGATTGGGGCTTTTAACGGTAGGGAAATTCCCGTCAGGGGCCTCTTGTTCTTTGACGATTGTAAGGTTAGTGAATCCCCAATCGCTGAGTGCAGGAGGGATCATAGTAATTCCCGCTCCATGCAGGCTTGTATAGACGACATGGAGCTCCTTTCCGTGGGTATGATTATCACCTGGATGAAGCTGCCATTCATGAATCGCCCTTAAGTAGGCCTGGTCGATCTCGTCGTTCACTTCATGGACAAGTGGATGGGGGAGGGGAGCCTTTTTGACCATCTCAGTCGAGGTGATCCGCTCCACCTCGTCTATGATCCCCTTATCGTGGGGAGGAAGAACCTGTCCGCCGTAATCCCAATAGACTTTATAGCCGTTGTACTCCGGAGGGTTGTGCGAAGCTGTCACCATGATTCCGGCAGTCGCTTTTTTGTAGAGTACCCCAAATGAGACAAGCGCGACGGGCCGCAAAGCGCTGAAAAGAAAGACTTCAATCCCATTTGCGGCAAGTACCTTCGCCGCTTCTTCGGAAAAGGCACGAGAATGGTTGCGGCAATCATAGCCGATCACAACGGCGTGTTTTTCTCCTTTAGGCGTTTGCGTTTTGATGTAGTTGGCTAGTCCTTGCGTAGCAGCTCTGATGTTGTAGGCGTTCATTCGGTTGGTCCCGACGCCCACGATCCCCCTTAAGCCTCCTGTTCCAAAAGAAAGGGTCGTATAAAAGGCGTCGATGAGCTCTTGAGGATTTTCACGCTGCAAACGGCGGATCTCTTCTTTCGTTTCTCTATCGTAATCACCGCTTAACCAGCTCTCAATATTTTTTTGCGTTGCGTTGTCGATAACGGTTTCCATTATAACTTCTGCTGGACATAGGATTCAGGATGGGTGAGCATTTGTGCTTCCGCATACATGCGAAGGGCTGTGGGATAAAGAGGGTGATCTCTGTCGATACGGGTCACATTTCCGAATATTTTTTCTCGTTCTCCCTTAATAAAAGATGTAAAACAGGCATTCACAGGAATTTTTTTTAGCGGTTCGGCAAAAAGCGGATTGAGGTATGTGACCTTGTCATCTTGAATTTCCAAGATCAAATCGTTTGTAACACTGTTGCGAACGGCGAAACTCATTTTTACTCCATATCGTTTGGTTGTTAGTCTGTGAATACTAAATCAAAATCTGCCGGCGTGTCGCACATAAGCGAGTTAAACTCCAAATTCTCAATCCGCTTTTCAAAAGCTTTGATCGATTCGGCGCTTTTTCCGCGGCTCTCCATCATTTTTTTTATTTGTTCGACGCTCTCTTTTGTAGCGAGATTTTTAATCAGGTCCTTCGTTTTTTCTGAGAGTTGTTGTTCATAATTATGAGTAAACCATTCTAGGCCAGTCGCAATATCCTCATTGTTTTCAGCGAAGCATGCAGAATTATCAATTTTAACAATAGTTCTTTTTTCTCCCTTTTTGGGCTCTTCTTTATTAGCAATAAAATTTCCTGCATTTCCATCCTTTTCACCAATAACAATCAGAAAAATCGCAAGCTTTTCATAGAGGTCTTGATCGAAATCTTTAGGCATATACTCTTCTTTCAGTGATTCAAGTTTTTTGATGCCTTCTTCGTTTTTCATTAAATTTTTGATTTCTTCCTCTTGCATTTTGGTTTTGTCGCATAAAAGGGTCCCGATATCCCAACACCCCTCTACATATCGTTGTACGAGGACAACTTTCTCTTTTGGGGTTTTCTCTCCTAAAAGGTGGTGTAGATTGTCGTGGAAGCGATCATCCTCCAGGATCATGACCTCTGATTCCGGTGTAATTTCTGAAAAACCTAAGAATTCAGCTACCTTATAAGCGAGTTCTGCATTTTGGACCGATTCATAAATATGAACACCATTTGCGGGAGCGCCTTCACCACTTTCGAAACAAATTGATCCATTCTTTTTTCCGTTATTGACTGCAAGATTCGATTCATCCAACGGCTTGAGCACAAATCTACGTCTACCATTTTTGTCTTGAAGATAGTAAACTCCTCCCTTTCCCCCTTTCTCAGGAACCATGCTTCCCGATTTCAACATCTCTTCGACTTCTTTCTGCATGGTTGTCCTTGGGGATTCTTTCAGGACTTCTTCGTACATCGACTTAATTTTGCTCATATGAGTCAATATCTCGCCGATCCGCCCTTGAAAATCGGTTTTCATTTCTCGATATTTCGGTGACAACATGCTTTTGAAGAGTTCAATTTTGTCTTTAGATAGACTCTTTAATGCATCTGCAACAAGTTGGGTCGACTCGCTCACACCCTGATTCGTAAGTTTTATTTTTTTTTGGGGAATGACAACTTCATCTCTCCCTTTCTTCTCAAATATTTGGTTCGCAACTTCATCAACTTTATGGTCAAGCGGCCGTTGGGAGGGTGTGACTGACTTTCCCTCTTCGCTTTTTATTGCAGGGTTAGATTTATTTGGTTCAATAGAGCTCATGACCGCCAATTAAATTCAATTATCTTAATTTATATATTAAACTATTGTATAATATTTTTTAAAAATGAATTTAACTATTTCGAGAGCGTAATAAAAATAATCGAAAATATAGCAGAATCGGTTAGATTTACAAGAGCGTTTTGCGACTCATATCTTTAAACATAAGTAGGAAACGATCTTTTAAAGATGACCGGTTATGCTGACCTGAATTTATCTATTTATTTTCGATTATTGGTATAAAACGTGAATTAGCGCGTCGGCAAGAGGAATGAAAGATTGGGGTTGAGGAATGCCATTATCCCCTCCTTCTCGAATTTCCTCTTGAAGGGTGACTTTGCCCAAGCAAGGAACGGCCAGGTTTTCAGCTAGCCTTTCTCCAAGCCCTTCTCCAAAGGGGGTATAGCGTTTTCCGTCAGGGGTGGTGTAGCCTGAAAAATTTTCTATTACCCCAAGAAGGGGAATCTGAAGCTGGTCAAAAGCATTAATAGATTTAATCACATCTTGAAGGGCAACGGGTTGAGGGGTTGTAACGACTAGCGCGCCGGTCAAATTCAAGAGTTGCTTGAGCGAGAGCGGGACATCCCCTGTGCCCGGCGGGAGATCGATCAGTAGAAGATCGAGCTCGGGCCAAGCAACACCGTTAATCATTTTTTGGAGCATTTCGTGAAGCATCGGGCCGCGCCACAATATAGAGCGGCTCTCGTCGATGAAAAAGCCGAGAGAGATGGTGTGCACGCCGAATTTGGCGAAAGGGATAGCCTTTCCTTCTTCCTGAGTACGCGGAGAAAGCTGACGAAGGCCCAGCATGATGGGGATCGAAGGGCCGTAGAGATCTGCGTCCAGTAGGCCTACACGCAAACCCCTTTGAGCCAGAGCGCAGGCGAGATTAACTGTGACGGTTGATTTACCCACCCCTCCTTTGCCGGCGCCGACCGCAACTGTTTTTTCAGCTATTCTCTTCATTTCGACCTATTTGGATCAGCTTCTGCTGTTCAATCGTTTCGTAATCAACGAGATTTGCCTTATCATCAATTCCTTCACACGTTTGGGCCGTTGCCTCCCAAGCCTCTTGGGAGTTGAGATTTTGCGGCCACCAAGGGAAGGTCTTGCATTGGGTCGGGCGGGCTCCGTAGAGACGGCATTTCTTATCTTTTAAAAAGATGCAGTCGTAGGTCTCTTTTGATTCGAGAAGCGAGTAGCGATTTCCGACGCGTCGGGTATATAGCTTCTTGAAGGTATTCAGAGGGATATCGAGAAAACGGGCCATTTCTTCCATTTCGCTCCTATTGACCCATACATAGCCGGGGCTGCCGGTGCAGCATTTCCCGCACTCGGTACAAGAAAATCTCAAACCCTTTGCATACCAACGGTCATTCTTCTTCATCTTTCCTTTTCATGATATCCCGGATTCCCGCGACGACAAAAAGGGCGAGAACGATGATGCAGATGATAAATATGGCGACAGCTTCTCGATCAATCATTGAAAACAATGGGGTTGTTCACGTAATTGGCGGTAAAAACGATCAGAAGATAACACTCTTGGGGGAGATTGTAAAGGTGGGAGCGGTCGTTGAAGAAAAACCCCTTCCCTGAATCTGATAAAAGGAGTCCGATCTCCCGTTCTTCGATCTTCCGCACTTGATCGAGGGTTTCGACGAAGCTGTCGTAGGCGAAACGGACCGGTTTGCGGTCGAGCAACCCTGCTGCAACCCCCCCCAATTTGCGCGCGAGCTTTAAAACGGATGGAACACTGCGGGAAATGTTCTCATGAGCGGGTTCGGGAAGCTGCTTGTGCCTTTCAAGCATCTCTTTCCAAACCGCTTCCATTTCTCTCGAAGGAATAAGACCTTCAAACGAAATGTAGCCATTGATTTGAAAAAATTTTTTATGCTCGGGAGCAAGCGCCGCAGGTTTCATGCTGTCGAGTTTACTCTAAGGCACACTCTTTAGTCTATAGGTATGCTTCGACTGACTCATAAGTGTGGCCTAAAAATCTACCTATTCCTATTCTTGGGTACTCTTAACGTTTCTTGCGAACCAAATGCAAAAATTTTTTCGGGCTGAGGAGATTGAGAAGAAACTCGCTATCGCCTTTCAAAACCCTACTTTGCTTCTGTCGGCTTTTGTTCACCGCTCCTTTTGGAATGAAAATCAAAATCTCGTTTCCGGCCATAACGAACGGCTGGAGTTTTTAGGAGACTCTGTATTAGGCCTTTTGATAGCGGACTATCTCTTTCTGAAGCATCCCGAGCTCGATGAGGGGGTTCTTTCGAAGCTCCGCTCGCAGCTTGTAGACGCTCCTGCGTGCGCCCAATACATTATGCACCTCGGCATCAGCGAATACTTGCTTCTGGGAAAAGGAGAGCAGATGAACATTGGAAAAGGGCGTGATTCGATTTTGGCCGACCTATTTGAGGCGATCATCGGAGCGCTATACCTCGACCAGGGGCTTGAAGCCGCACGCGCTTTTTTCTTTTCTCATTTTAAAGAGGATGTCGATCGGCTGATTGCCTCCCCTCAAAGGAATTGGAAAGCAGAACTCCAAGATTGGACGCAGAAAAATTTTCAGGAAACACCTCGTTACGAGGTAGTGGAAGAATCGGGACCTGCTCATCAAAGGCTCTTTCGGGTTGTCGTTTGGATCCGGTCGGAAAAAAGGGGCGAAGGGAGGGGCTCATCCAAAAAAGAGGCGCAGACGCATGCTGCGCAGGATGCACTGCTGCAAATAGAAGAAAGGCAGTAAGAGAGGCGACAAAATCAACTTTTTCATGATTTAAGCCTACTTCAGGCGCTCTTAATTTAGTCTTAATCAAGAGGTGAAGAGATCTTAAAACTTAGGTTGTCTCACATCAACGCCATTTAACATAAACTTATAATTTTTTTTACTTCTATATTTTTAGAGGTTTTGTTATAATAGTGCTGAAATAATTTTAAAACGCGGAGTTTTGATATGTCAATAAAATTAGTAAATAATTCTTTTGCAAAAAATATAAATAAAGAAACTGTAAGTTGCACGCCTCAAATGGCAAAAAAAATTTTCAAGGCAGCGAATTATTTGTCTTACGCCCTGGTCCCTATTGGAGCCGTTGGTCTAGTTTTTGCTTTAATCGCCCTCCAATATACCCCTCTCTCTCAAACCGTTCAAGATCTCACATTCCTCGCAGGCGCAACTTTCTGTATTGGTGTCTTATTGAGGATGGTTAGCGGTATACTTGAAATCTCAACTTATGAGTATTTCGAAGAGGTCCAGAAAAAAAATTCTCAAGGGATGCAGCAGGAAGTTAACCAGGAAGTTAACACAGAATAATTTTTCTCCAAGAATTCACCTCTCTACTTTTTTGTAGGGAGGTGAAAAAATGTGATGACTCTAAGAAGATTCCAGAGCTGGTATATTTTTTCTCCAGCTGAAAAAAGCAAAAGAAGCTATGATTGTGTCAACTCTTTAATTGTGAAATCGATTCCCTCCTATGAGCAAAACAAAAACGGTCTGGTATTGTAACGAATGCGGACATAGCGAACCGAAATGGCTGGGCCAATGCCCGAGCTGTAAAGAATGGAATACCTTTTACGAAGAGCTCCGCTTTGAAACGCGCTTTGATTCAAAGCTCCAGCTCCCGACAGCGCCGGTCCGGGTCAACGAAGTCTCCGGCGAAGAGAAACCCCGTTTGCAAACCCACATGAAGGAGTTCGACCGGCTCCTGGGAGGGGGGTTGATGCAGGGCTCGCTCTCTCTCGTTGGCGGCGAACCGGGAATCGGAAAATCGACCCTTCTGATGCAGGTCTCAAATGCGGTCTCGCGCCAGGGAGTGGTCGTCCTTTACGTCTGCGGAGAGGAATCGGTCGCCCAAACTTCGCAGCGGGCGAGGCGGCTCGGCGTCTCTAACGAAAATCTCCTTCTTTTGTCGGAAACAAATTTCTCCCAGATCAAAAAACAAATCGAAAAGGTCAATCCCGATCTTGTGATTATCGACTCGATCCAGATTATCTATAAAAGCGAGCTCTCCTCAGCGCCGGGTTCTGTTTCTCAGGTTAGGGAAACCGCTACGGAGCTGATGCATTTGGCCAAACGAAGCGATATTTCGATTTTGGTTATCGGACACGTGACGAAATCGGGCGAGATTGCGGGGCCGCGCGTGCTGGAACATTTGGTCGACACCGTACTCTATTTCGAGGGGGACCGTCAGCATAACTATAGACTGATGCGCGTTGTGAAGAATCGTTTCGGTTCGACGGATGAAATCGCTGTCTTCCAAATGGGAGATGGGGGATTGAAAGAGGTTCCCAATCCCTCAGAGCTCTTTTTGGAAGAGCGGATGAAGGGAAATCCCGGCTCGGTCATCATTCCTACCGTTGAAGGATCTCGCCCGATTCTCATCGAAGTGCAAGCCCTTGTGACCGATACTGCCTACAGCACCCCATCTCGCCGCTCGGCCGGGCTCGATTCGAACAGGCTTGCCCTCTTGCTCGCCGTAATGGAAAAGCGGATCGGCTATCAACTCCATAATCGCGATGTCTTTGTGTCGATCGCAGGTGGAATGAAGATTTCCGAGCCCGCTATCGATTTGGGGGTTGTCTTGGCGGTTGCCTCCTCGTTGATGAACAGAACGATCGACCCGGAAACAATTGTGATCGGCGAGGTGGGTCTTGGCGGCGAGATTCGCAGTGTTCCCCGTTTGGAAGAGCGGCTTAAAGAGGCTATCCATATGGGCTTTAAAAGGGCGCTCATCCCCAAAAAGGGGTATAGCGAGTATAAACAAATCGA
The DNA here is from genome assembly GCA_020831465.1 of Chlamydiales bacterium. GTDB lineage: Bacteria > Chlamydiota > Chlamydiia > Chlamydiales > JAAKFR01 > JAJACP01. Next base: position 7,628 of record JAFIGI010000025.1, on the reverse strand, counting down.
AACGATAGGGATTGAACGTGTCGAAGAAGCGATCCGAGCGGCTTTCAATTAAAGTAGGAGCGCGCGACTCCAATTTATCGAGGCGGCAAGTGGAAGAAGTTCAGGCCGAATACGCGCATCTCCTTTTTGAGCCGGTTTATGTGAAAACAGTCGGAGACCGCGACCGGACAACTTCATTACGCATACTCGATAAGACGGACTTTTTTACGCGCGAGATCGACGAGATGCTCCTAAGAGGGGAGTGCCGTATCGCGATCCATTCGGCGAAAGATTTGCCCGAACCCCTTCCAAAAGGTCTTGAGCTGATTAAGCTGACAAAAGGAGTCGATCCTTCGGACAGCTTGGTAATGCGTAAAGGGGAGCGGTTGTCAAAAGCGTTTGTAATTGCGACCTCTTCGGTACGGCGCGAGGAGATGGTCCGCACTCTCACCGAAGATCTATTCTTTGTCGATATCAGGGGAACAATTGAAGAGCGTCTTGCAAAACTAGAGAGCGGTGAGGTCGACGGCGTTGTCATCGCCGAAGCGGCGCTTATCCGTTTGGGATTAACCGATCTCAACCGGATCAGATTACCGGGAGAGACGGCTCCCTTGCAAGGACAGCTTGCTATCCTTGCACGGAAGGGAGATAGAGAAATGCATTCTCTGTTTAACCTTTGAATGGAAAGGCAATCGGTTTTTTGTAATGTTTGCAGAGCGCAATGCTGAGGGTGATCAGACTTCCGATACCGAGGATGCTGAAAGTTGTGATGAAGGCGGAAGAAGCGGCGGGGTATTGGGAAATGAGAATACATGCAGTTAAGGCGAGAATGCACGTTAGGAGGACAGCTGCCGCCACTGTAGCTACCTTTCTTGGGGTGACGTTATTTTGACTAGGGGTAAACGAAAAACTGTCAGGTAAGGGGGGGGTTACAGATCGACTCATAAGCTTCTCCTTGAAGACTTAAAATTTAAGAAAACATTAAGATATGTTCTAATATGTTAAATCGCAAGAAAATTCTCTACTTCGGCCTTGATCCGAGCCGTTATGAATCAAATGAAGAAATTATACACTTTCCTTTAATCGAAACACGACCCCTTCCTTATGAAAGGGTAAAGTTCTATTTCACCTCTCCTCATTCGCATCTCTTATTCACCAGCCGAACAGCGGTCTCCTATTACTTTGGATATGGAGGCCGAGGGGATAAAATATGCCTTTGCGTTGGAAAAGCAACGGCGCAGCGATTGGCCGAATTCGGGGTGGAGGCAGCGCATGTTGCCAAAGAGGCATGCGGAGAAGGTGTAATCGCGCTCTTGGAAAGGCTTGCCTGCGAACATATTCTCTATCCCCACTCGGCTAGAGCCCGCCCTCTTCTTCCGGATTATTTGAAAGCGAAAGGAACACCATTCGCCTTGTATGATACCTTTTCAAAAGATGTGAAACTTCCCAATCTTGAGGGTTTCGACCGCCTTGTTTTTACAAGCCCATCGACCGTAGAGGCCTTTGCAACTCTTTCTGCCAAACTTCCTGAGCGGGCGCAGTGCGAAGCGATCGGTCCTGTGACTCAAAACGCATTGAATAAATTATTCGACTCAACTATTCTTCGGCCTGATAAACTTTAACACTGAGGAGAACAATGGCCAAAAAGTTTACCCTTCCCGATCTTCCCTATGCATATAATGCTCTTGAACCTGTGATCAGTTCGGAGATTATGGAGCTACATCACAAAAAACACCACAATACCTACGTGACAAAACTCAACGAGGCGCTTGAGAAATACGCCCAAGCCGAGGCGAGTGAAGACCTTTCTACGATGATTTCGCTCCAGCCCGCTATCCGCTTCAACGGGGGCGGCCATATCAACCATAGTATTTTTTGGACAAACCTTGCTCCTCCAAACAAGGGCGGAGGAGAGCGTCCTTCGGGAGAACTCGCCGATGCGATCAACAAGCGGTGGGATTCATTTGAGAATTTTGTCGAAGCTTTCAACAACATCGCCGCGCCGATTCAAGGTTCGGGATGGTGCTGGCTCGGGTTCTGCAAAACAACGCATCATCTTATAATCGAGACCTGTTCAAATCAAGATCCGCTCCTCGGCACCAAGAATGCAATCCCCCTTCTTGGCATCGATGTTTGGGAGCATGCCTATTATCTGCAGTATAAAAACGCGCGCCCCGACTATCTCAAAGCGATCTGGAAAGTGGTGAACTGGTCAAATGTGGCCCAGCGCTATGAGGAGTGCGCGAAATCCTGTCCTGCTTGCGTCAAGTAAAATTTACTTTTAATAACCGTCTGCTTTTTAAGTAGACGGTTATTTGTTTAATAAAATATACTCATTTCCTATGCGTTTATTTTCACGAGATAAACCCAAAATTAAAGTCGAGTCGTCGAAAGCCGATGGGTTCAGCGGTTGGCTGAAGTGCACCCACTGCCACGAGATGATCCATACCAATGAGCTCTCCCAAAACGGGAACTGCTGCCCTAAATGCGACTACCATTACCGCATTTCGGCGCGCGAGCGGATCGAGATGCTGGCAGACCCCGGGACTTTTGAGGAGCTTTTTGACAACCTTAGGTCTGTCGACGCCCTTCGCTTCAAAGATACCGAACCCTACCCCGAGCGGATCGAACGGGCGGTCGAAAAATCGGGATGCTCTGAAGGGGTCTTCGTGGGGACATGCACCTTGAGCGGCCATAAAATCGCTCTCGGAGTTTTGAATTTCGGATTCATGGCAGGCTCGATGGGCTCAGTTGTCGGGGAGAGGTTGACCCGCATTATCGAGCTCGCGCTCTATCAAAAAATCCCTCTTATCATCGTCTCCGCTTCCGGCGGCGCCCGGATGCAGGAGTCGATTCTTTCACTCATGCAGATGGCAAAAACATCGGCTGCGCTGGCCAAGCTCCACGAAGCCGGAGTTCCCTTTATCTCCGTGTTGACAAACCCGACCTCGGGCGGGGTGACGGCTTCATTCGCCTCTCTCGGCGATATCATCATTGCCGAGCCTGATGCATTGATCTGCTTTGCCGGACCGCGCGTTGTCGAGCAAGTGATCCGTCAGAAGCTTCCTCAAGGAGCCCAAAAATCGGAATTCCTTCTCAAGCATGGCATGATCGACTCTATCGTCAAACGGCACCAGATGAAGGAGAAGCTTTCTCAATTTCTTGATTTTTTAACAGGGAATGAGCGTGAATACGTCACAATGCATACAAACCAATTGTTTTTGTTGACAGATGATGCTTAAAAAGCAATCATCCTTTCACTATGGAACAAAATGTTGAAATTCCTCTTATAACCGATAGGGAAGATCTCCCTGAGTACGCTTCCGAGGGTGCAGCCGGCGCCGATGTGCGTGCCGATTTAAACATTCCTTTAACGATTCCTTCGGGTCAATCAGCTCTCGTCCCAACAGGGCTTTTTTTCGAGATTCCCCAAGGCTATGAAATCCAGGTGCGTCCCCGAAGCGGGCTCGCCTTTAAACATCAAATAACGGTTCTCAACACCCCCGGTACGATCGACTCCGATTATCGCGGTGAGCTCAAAGTGATTCTGATCAATCATGGACATGATGATTTTATCGTCGAGCCGGGGATGCGCGTCGCCCAAATCGTTGTGGCGCCTCTTGTGAGAGCGCGCTTTATAAAAGTCGATGCTCTTCTCCCAAGCGGACGCGGCAGCGGAGGCTTTGGACACACAGGAGTGCATTGAGAAAAATGTTTCCATCGAAGCAGCAACAAAAGCGAAACGGCCCCCATTTATTGATTTCAAAATACCTCAATCCCTCGTTGGTCAAATTGCTAGAGGTTGAGAGCCGGGATGCCGCCCTCCGTTCGCTTGTCGACTTGCTCGACGAGCAAGGGAAATTGAAAGAGAAAGAGGCTTTCTATCAAGCGATTTTGGAGCGGGAACAGATCGTCTCTACCGGGATTGGGATGGGAGTAGCGGTCCCCCATGCTAAACTACCGGGTTACGATACCTTCTTTATTGCCATCGGCATCCATCGCAAGGGGATTGCATGGGAAGCTCTCGACGGAGTTCCCGTCCGTCTTGTCTTTATGATCGGCGGGCCAGATGACAAACAGACAGAGTATCTTCAGCTGCTCTCCAGGTTGACTTTGGCTATCAAGGATGAGGAGCGTAGAAAAAAAATCTTGCAATTGACCAAACCGGAAGACATTATAGCCCTTTTTAGGGGGATATAGGGTGGATTTAAAAATTAGAGATGTAGCCGAGTTACTGAACATTTCTGAAACAACGGTCCGCCGCTGGCTGGCCGATGGGAAGATTCCCGCATACCGCATCAATCGCCAATACCGATTCAGCCGCTGCGAGATTGAAGATTGGCTAATTCAGCAGAAGCTTGAGGGCAATTTTGAAGAAGAGTCTGAAGAGCAGCCTCAAAAGGGAAATATGCAGTTCAGCCTTTACCGGGCGCTCTACCGGGGAGAGGTCTTGGATGGCGTCTCGGGAGAGAGTAAGGAAGAGGTGATCCGGAAGACAATGCGCCACATGGGGCAGCGGTTTGACCTCGACCCTGAAGTCTTGACCGATCTTTTTATGGACCGGGAACAGATGATGTCGACCGCCCTAGGGCATGGAATTGCCGTGCCCCACACCCGTGATTTTCTTTTAAATACCCATTACGATGTGATGATGGTCGTCTATCCAACGCATCCAATCGACTATGGATCACTCGATGGGGAAGCTGTTCATACTCTCTTTTTCCTTTTTGCCAGCGAAGATCGTCACCACCTGAACCTTCTTGCGAAGGTGGCTCACATCAATGCGAACGAGAAAACGCGCGCCTTTTTCCGCACCAAGCCTTCCAAAGAACGCCTCCTCGACTTTGTCAAGCACTGGGAAAGTTCTTTAAACGGATAAGATGGCTTTTAAGCTTGGCAAAAAAGCCCTTCTCGGGTTTTTGGGGATTGTTTTTTGCCTTCTCTTCTATTTCTTTTTGGAGGGCATTGCTCCGGAAGCGGTCAGAAGGGCCCTTACCATCTTCCTTTTAGCTGGCTTTTTGTGGGGGTTTGAACTCTTTCCTCCCTTTGTCTCTTCCTTTCTTCTGATTCTACTTCTGATTTTTTCCCTTGCCAGGCCGGGGGGTGTTCTGGAGATGGACAAGACCGGCTATACTGCCTTTTTGTTTCCCTTTGCCAGCCCCATCATCATGTTATTTTTCGGGGGCTTTACCCTTGCCGCTGCCCTTCGTAAATACAGGGTCGACACCTTTTTGGCCTCCCGTTTTCTCGGCTACTTCGGCACCCGTCCCTATTGGATTGTGCTCGGAGCGATGCTGGCAACCGCCTTTTTGTCGATGTGGATTTCCAACACAGTCTCCGCTCTTTTGATGCTGGGGATCTTCTCCCCGTGCTTAAAACAGTCGACGATGGAGGTCTCTTTTCGTAAGCTCCTCGTTCTAGCGATCGCTTTCAGCGCGAATTTAGGAGGTATCGGCACGCCGATCGGATCTCCGCCCAACGCCATCGCTATTGGTCTTTTAACAGGCTATGGCGTCGATGTCACTTTTTTGCAGTGGATGCTCATGGGAGTTCCTCTTGTCCTTTTGCTGATCGCCTTGGCCAGCTGGCTCTTATTTCTTCTCTTTCCCACCTCTCTCAAGGAGGTCGATCTCAAACTTCCACGCGAGCCGCTTGCCAAAAAGGGCAAAGAGGTTCTCATCGTTGCGTGCGGAACGATCATTCTTTTTGTAACCTCACCCCTTCACGAGATTCCCGAGGCGGTCACGGCCCTTCTCTGTGCCGGAACCCTCTTGGCGAGCCGCCTTTTAGTGAAAGAGGATATTAAAACTCTCGATTGGGATGTCTTGATCCTAATGTGGGGAGGACTTGCTCTAGGGGTCGCAGCAGAAAAAACTGATCTTGGAAATTGGCTACTTGGTTTTCGTTTCTTCGACCAGCCCGAATTTTTACTCATCATTCTCTTCTCAGTCATTGCCTATCTCTTCTCCGCCTTCATGAGCAACACCGCGACTGCGAGTCTTCTTTTACCCATCGCATTGGGGGTTGAAGGAGTTGACAAAGTGGTCATCGCCATCACGATTGCCTTTGTCTGCACGACCGGCATGGTCTTGCCGATCTCCACTCCACCGAACGTTTTAGCCTATATGACGGGCTATTTGGAGAGCGCCGACATCATCAAGGGGGGAACGGTGATTAGCCTCATCGCCCTCCTGATGATCTTTCTCGGGTTTTACTGGATCATTCCCCTTGTCATGGGCTTGTAGCTATAGCAAAATCAGTTAGGTATTAACATTTTCTTAATTTAGAAATGATATTATCAGTACAAATTAAATCATTAAAATTGAGTCTACCATGAACCAAATTTCAAGTGCCTGCAGTCTCCCAATTTGTCAATCTAGGGGTAAACAGACTAGTCGACCCTGAAAAAGAGGCGATTTTCGAATAAATTCGGCGGGATTTGATTCAGAATTTCACCTTTTGCGCTACATTGCGATGTTTGAGCTCACAAAGGCAGGGAAAATACCTGGAAACCGGTATTTTTTTTGAAAAACCGGCTATTTCAGGACAGGATCAAACCTATTGGATCTCAGGGAAATACGTGCTCTTAAGCTTTTTGGGCAGTTCTGAAAAGGTGGTTGAGAATAAGCCTGATATTGTGTCCGATCCCACACAAAATTGCATTAAAACAATCACCTTCTCTGCCTTTCAGGTAATTTCTATCCAATTTGCCATCGCTCTTCATGTGGCCGATCATCGGCTCGATAGCCTGACGCCTTTTCAATAAACGCTTGAAATGAGCCGTCAATTTCTTTTTGCCGGAGATAAAGACTTCCTTGTCCTTGATTCCGTGTCCTCGATACCTCTTATCGACAAATAAACGATGAATGCTCGTACCGCCGTTATTCTGGGCATCTTCAATGGCTTGTTTCAGCGTATGTCCATCAAAAGGATTTCCATGCAAGGCTTCTGAACTCAAAACAATCCCTTGTTTATGAGTGACTAAAATGGAAACCTTGCATCCAAACTCATATTTTTTGTGAGCCTTGCCTTTCGAAATACACTCGACTTGCGGCTCATGAACGCTGTAAATTTTAGGTGAATCGCTGCGTTGTTGTTCAAAGATCTTTCTCAGATCATCCAACCACGAGGCGGCTATCTTTTGAAGTTCTGCATCGTGCGCCACATGTCGTTCGACTTCGCGAAGCACCCGTCCAAAATACGTTTTCAGCCGTCTAGTTTCCCGGCGCGCTTGCTTCATTTTTCTGGAGTGAGCATATCTTGAAACAAGTCGCAAACTCCTCTTAGCAAGAAAGGCATAACTTTGTCTGAGTTTGATTTTAAAACGTTTAGAAAAACGCGTTAAAGAGAGCAAGCTCTTGTAATAAAGGCGAGAATCGGTAGGAAAGGCAATATTTTTAGGCATGACGGTTGTATCTACAATAACTGAAGTCATATCGGATGGCCGGATCACATCACCGGCTAGTGCTGAGCGGATGGTTTCTCGCAGAATCTTATGCATTCCTTGTTTACCCAAACGCGATCTCCATCGAGACAAAGATGAGGGATGCAAAGGGAATTTCCATTGAAGGAAATCATAACCACAAAATAACTGCCAATAGGGGTTTTCAACCCAAACTTTAACCACTTCCTCGTCAGACAAGCCGGAC
>JAFIGI010000031.1 GCA_020831465.1 Chlamydiales bacterium | reverse complement strand
TTCTTTTTTACGACTCGCTGTCCAGCGTTTAGGGACTCTTCTGATTTCTTCTGATTTCGTATTCGGTGCCATACAATCTCCTTGTTCACGGCGATTAGTTTAGCGCAAACCCGTGTCTCGATCAATTGGTGGCAGTATAATAGGAAAAGGGCCCCTCCAGGACGTTTCCACATACGGAATGAATATCATCCCCCAGATGAAGGCGGAATTAAGCGATGGGTGCGTGGTAATAGATTCCTTCCACACACTAGAGGCACGATTGCGGAAAGTACAAGAAGTCCTGAACCAGTCGCGCCCTGTTGCCCTTCTCTTTTATCCCGATATTTTATCGAAAAATCCGCCAGTCTTTGTGCCAAAAAAAGATCCTGAAATTACCTTTTCTATTTCGGATGCGGATGCGTTCGTAGAAGAGCTTTCTATAACGCCTAAGCGACGACGTCTCATTCTCTACGTATGCAGCGAAGCGGCCCGCGTCGAAAATATTCAAGCCCTAACAACGGCGTTCGCCCTTAGATTCAATGCGCACACAATCTGGTCGGTGAATGGAGCGAATGCCGTTGCACCCGACAACCCTTTAGGCTTGGGCTACATCATGCTAGGTGGTAATGATGCGGCAATGAAATTATGGAGAAGCATAGGTCCCGACGACCTTCTTGTAACGCTTGGTTTTGACCAAGGTGAGTATTCGTTAAACCTGGAGAAAATTGAAGCAGGGAGTGTGTGGCACTTTACAGATATTCCTCATGCATATGGAAATAAGTTTGGCGAAATGAGGCATCGTGTTCGGGGAGAATATCGGATGGTAAGGGGGAATATCGGTTTAAGTCTCTCTCATATCCTCGATCGAATGAAACCCCCGGTAGAAGCCTCCTCTTTTACAAAACCTCCTCTTTCTTTGAATAGACGCTTTTTGTCGAGGGAGAGTGCTGAAGGTTGTGTCGACTTAATCGCTTTTTATGAGCGTTTAGGGGAGCTGTGGCGTCCGGATAGTATAGGTTTTGATGATGTCTGTATTGCCTATAAAGATAGGCAATTTATCATGCAGCGGCCACATAAGCACATTCGTTTCTATACGATGCATGACTCCTCTACTATGGGAGGCGCTTTCGGTCTCGCTGTTGGAGCGAAAATAGCCTCCCCTAAAAAACATCTCTTTTTATTTACCGGAGATGGGTGCTGGAGGCTCTTTTGTGGGGCACTTGCCGAAACATCAAGACTAGGAATTTCCCTTTTTCTTTTGAAAAATAATGCATTCGAGTTGGTTCGCCAAGGACTAAACATTGCAATCCCTGGGTTGCAAAGCGCATACAAACACGACATTTTACCCCCGATCGATTTTCTTTCCTCGGCAGAAGCTAATGGATGGAAGGGGGTTGCTCTTAAGCCCAATTTGGGAAATTTAGAAGAGATTTTGAATCTTTGTTATGCGGAGGAAAAACAATCTATTGTAGTTGAGGTTCCGGTCGATCCCGATCAGATTATCGGACCCAATCCTCGCTTTGAGAATTTATCTCAAGAGAAGTACCTCTAGCTCCTTTTAATAAAAGGAAAAAGATATTGACGAACACAGAGCAAGATGGAGGCGCCGAGACGCTGAGGCAGAAAAAAATCGCCTCTTCTGCGTAGCACATCCTAAAAGAGGCGATTTCTCTCGCGCCTTAGTGCTTCTGTCTTCTCTGCGTATTACTGTCATTGTCTGAAGCGTTCCCCATTGGGGCAATTACAAGAATAGGTTATAAAAAAAAGGAAGCCCATAAGGGCTTCCTTTTCTTTCAAAAGAGGATTCCTGCCGGATTAAGAAGAGGCAGCTTCTGCCGCTTTTGGCTCGACAGCAGGTTTCATCTCCTCTTCCTTCGAAGAGGTGAGCGTGAGGAATTGTTTGTTTAGCGAACGGGCCGCCACAAACCATGCGATGATGATCGCCGCCAGAATCGCTCCGAGATAGGGTGTGATCGCACCAATCGTTCCGAATGCGACAAGCAGACCCTGCTGGATTAATGATCCGCCTGATTTACCAAGACGGGCGCCGACAACGTCGATAGCCGCCTTACCCTTAACTTTCTGCTCTTGGTCAAGCGGAATGTAAGCCATCTCTTTTGTCGGATCAAAGAGCGAGTATTTGCAGGATTTGCTCAAGATATTCTGGACCATTCCCACAACAACCGCAAGCATCAACGGGGTCGTGCCGAGCGCAGCAATTATGCCGCCCATATGATCGCGGAAGATAACGAGAGAGAAGAAAATCCCTCCGGTGATCAACAGAACGATAGGTGTGACAACCGCTGCTGTGCCCCAGCCAAAACGGCGCATCACATTCCCCCCGACAAAAAGCATCATCAAGACGGTGACGGCTCCTGTCGCAGTGGAGAAATATCCCATGAATGTGCTGTAGTCGTTAGAGTTAGGGTACTGAAGCTTCAATTGGCTCTTCCAAGTCACTTCGACGATATTGATTGCGATTCCGTAAGAGATCACGAGAATTGCTAAGCAGAGAATGTAGGGAGACTTCGCGAGATATAAGAAACTCTCCGCAACGCCCATTTTCGGCTTCTCTTTTTTCTTGCCTGTCTGCTCTCCCGGATTGTAGAAACGCGGGTCTGTCAAGACGTAGCGGTTAATCCACCAGTAGGTGGCAATGATCAAGAGACCGGAAATTACAACCATGCCCATCAACAAGTTAAGTGAGATGCCCCATGCGTCTACCCCTTCCGGGACGTGGCGGCGAATGTTAGAGACGAGGATGATCGCAGGACCTGAACAGAGAAGAGCGACGTTGGCTCCAATTCCGAAGAGAGCATAAAAACGTTTTGCTTCACCGACTCGGGTAATGTCGTTCGCAAATCCCCAAAACATGAGCGAGAGCATGACGCTTCCCCAAAGCTCTGCAAGAACATAGAAAAGAGCGTAGGTCCAGTTGCGGAAAATCGCCACAACTCCCATCAATCCTTGAGGAAGAATAGCTTGGAATTTATCCGCTAAATCCGTTGGATGGAAGAGATCTCTGTTGGGGTAGAGAAAGAGGGCAAAGATCGCAAAGAAAATCAGAAACGGCGTGACAATCGCGTAAAAGAGTTTCTGCTTGCTTAAAATATTGCTAAGTTTTGCATAGATAATCATAAAGAGCACGGCACAAGGGACAACCAGCCACACCTTAATAAAAGGGATAGCTTCTGCTCCCGAACCGGGCGCTGTTACGATAAGCGTGTCTTTTGTATCCCGCAAAATAGTGTAGTTAAACGAAATACAGAAAAACATCAAGAACATGGGGAGCACTTTTTTCAGCTCGAAGGCATGGATCGGCCAGAAAAAAGAACGCAACTTCCCAAACTCTTTATTATCATTCGCCATAGGGTTTCCTCGAAGTTAAATTTAGTAAATTAAATCGGTACAAGGGAAAAAATTATAGCAGAATGTGAAGGCATTGCAAGAAAAAAGTAAGGGTATTCACGGGGTTAGAGATAAACCCCGTGAATAATCAGCTTTTGAAAAAAATTAGTTGTCACTATCGATGGAGACCGCTTCGATCGTCGATATCGTCTCTGCATAAGCGTTCCAAAGCACCTGATTGATCCGATTTTCCCTGATGCTGCGGATTAGCTCCCGTTTAAGGGAAGGAAGTGAGCGCTTGGGGCTAAATCGAGAGAGAAGCTCATTATCTCCGACCTGGCGGGCGAGTTCCAGAACGCGCTCAATGTCAGTACGAGAAAAATTGATAAAGTCGCGTTGTTTGCGTGAGCCCCGGGGAGCTCGGGGTTTTGGATCGAAAGCGCGGGGATCGTCGGAGTTGATAATAAATTCTTGAAGAAGGGAAAGGAGATGGGCTGGGTCGCTGTTTTTTAATTTCCGCAGCGTAAAGTGATGCATATACCCTCCTGTCGGGCCGGGGAGGTACTTACATAAGTCGTTTTCTTTTGTGCCATCAACTTTTTTGATCGCCTTCTCAATGAGCTCCTCGAGATCCTCTCTGCTCTTGGGTTCATGTTCCTTCAAGATCATTGTTTACCTTCCTTATGATGCTCTTTTTGAATTCAGAATAGGTTAATTAACTAAATTTCTGAATTTTTTTCATTAAAATTTTAAACGAACGTGTTTGAAATGATTTGCGGAATTTTATGAGAAGAAACGATTTTCTGCAATCAGTACGATTAAATCTTTTCCGGAATGGCCCGTCTAGCTTAATATTATATGGTTATTTCGCCTTTAAAAATGCTATTTGTGATTGCGGCGAGAAAGAGGTTGATATGCGAAAATGCTTGGTAGCTCTTCTTTTGATCCTGGCGGGATGCGCCCAAAACCCCTCGCGCGAAGCGGCTTGGTTTCAGCAAAAGGGAAAACTGAAAGTATTGGCAACCATCGCGATGATCCACAATCTTGTGGAGGAGGTCGGTGGGGAGTATGTGGTATCGATCCCCCTGATTCGGGGAGAGCTCGACCCTCATTCCTATGAACTTGTAAAAGGAGATGACGAGAAATTTGCGACGGCCGACCTTATCTTTTACAACGGCTTGGGATTGGAGCATGGATTGAGTCTGCGCCAAAACCTTGAAGGCAATCCCAAAGCGGTTGCAGTTGCGGATCCCCTTCTCGAAAAGAGTCCCCGTTCAATTTTGATCGTTGACGGCCAATACGATCCACATGTTTGGATGGACATCGTGTTATGGATGCAGGCGGTCGATCCGATTGTCGAGGCACTTTGTGAAAAAGATCCTCCCCATGCCGCTTATTACCGGACGCGCGGCGACTCCCTCAGGGAAACAATGCAACAAGCCGATGCGGAGATCTCTGCACGCCTTCAGGGAGTTCCTCCCGAAAAGCGGTATCTGGTTACGAGTCATGACGCTTTCAATTACTTTACACGGCGCTATCTCGCTCAGCAAGGCGAAGAGGATTGGATGGTGAGGTGCGAAGCTCCTGAAGGATTGGCCCCTGAAGCGCAAATGAGCGTTAGCGACGTGCTCGCGATCATCGCCCATATAGAACAGTACCGGATCTCCGTTTTATTTCCCGAGTCGAACGTCAGCCGCGACGCTTTAAGAAAGATCGTTTCTGCCGCAAAGGAGAAAGGATTGCCCATCCGTCTCTGTCCCGATACACTTTATGGCGATTCTATGGGGGATTCGGCCTCTTATCTTGAAATGATCCGGCATAATGCTGCCGTGATCGCAACGGAGTTAGAGAAGTGAGCGAATCGGCTTTAGCCATAAAACAGCTTTCCGTCAACTATGAGAAAACGCCTGTATTGTGGGACCTCTCCTTTGAGATCCCTCAAGGAAGGCTTGTCGCAATTGTCGGACCAAACGGAGCAGGAAAAAGCACTCTTTTAAAGAGTGCCCTCGGCTTAATCAAGCCGATTTCGGGACAGATCACCTTTTTTGGAAACCCTATTAAAAAAGCGCGAAGGCGTGTCGCCTATGTCCCGCAGCGCGAATCGGTCGATTGGGATTTTCCGATTACAGTATTCGACCTCGTTTTGATGGGCCGCTACGGGAAGTGCGGGATTTTCAAGCGACCCTCACGAAAGGACCGCGAAGATGTCGAAAAATATCTCACGATTGTAGGACTTCAAACTTTTTCCGATCGCCAGATCAGCCAGCTTTCGGGTGGTCAGCAGCAACGCGCCTTTTTAGCTCGCGCGTTGATCCAAGAAGCCGATCTTTACCTAATGGATGAGCCCTTTACGGGAATTGACGTCTCTTCAACCAAGACGATTGTCGAGATCCTCCAGGAGCTGAGAGACGCCGGAAAGACTCTCATGGTCGTTCATCATGACCTTGCCTCGGTCGGACAGATTTTCGATTGGGTGGTCTTGTTGAATATGTGCCTAGTCGGGGTTGGAAGCGTTGAATCGCTCTTTACCGCTGAGATGATTCAAAAAACATATGGTAAACAGACCCTTCTTTTCGATGAGGTCGCTAAGCTCTCAAAAGAAAAAAGCCGCGGATATGCTGCGCCATGAAATGGATCGAATTTTTTACAGATCCGGTATTGCGGGCTCCCACGATAGGCTCGATGCTCATGTCTCTCACTGCCTCGCTTGTCGGGGTCATTGTCTTTGTGCGCAAGCGCTCTTTGCTCGGCGAAGCCCTCTCTCATGCCGCTTACCCCGGAGTGACGGCGGCCGTTGTATGTGCGGGAGTTTTCTCCTTCGATGAAAATTTTTCATTCCTGATTTTGATCGGCGCAGCCTTCTCCTCGCTCCTAGGATTTTTTCTGATCGATTTTTTAGTGAAGAGGCTCCGCGTACCGGATGACGCTTCCCTTTGCTTTGTGCTCGCCTTTTTTTTCGGGATCGGAATAACAATAGCCAGTTGGGCGCAAAATCGTTATACAAACTATTTTCGTCTCATCCAGACCTATCTCTATGGCCAGGCAGCCACAATGACCGATATCCATATTTTGATTTATGGAGGGCTCGTTGTTCTGGTTGCAACCTCGCTCCTCCTCGTTTACAAAGAGATTCTTGCTCTCTCGTTCGACCGCTCTTTTGCCGAGGCTTCGGGCATGGCGACGAAACCGATCCGCATTCTTTTTATTTTTCTTCTTGTAAGTGCCGTTGTGATCGGAATTAGGAGCGTCGGCGTCGTCCTAATGTCGGCGATGCTGATCGCTCCTGCGGCAGCAGCCCGGCAGTTCACGAACCGCCTCTCACGGATGTTTTTGCTCTCCGGCCTCTTTGGCCTTGTCAGCGGCTATTTCGGGACCTATCTTTCCGTGAAAATTCCGAGTGTGCCGACCGGCCCCATGATTGTCCTTGTTGCAGGCGTAATCGCACTCTATGCCCTTCTTTTCGCTCCCGAGAGAGGACTTTTGATCCGCTACTGGCGTGCTTTACGCTTCCGCACCCTCCAGATGCAGGAAAATCTTCTAAAGCTCTTGTGGAGAATGAGCCGTCAAGGAGAAGAAACCCTTATTGTGGAGGCGATTGCGCTTGGTCAGGGGTATTCGGTTTTTCGAATCCGTCTACTCCTTATCCGTTTGCGCTTGCGAGGATGGGTAAAAAAGAGCGGCCCGAACTATCAATTAACCGTGCAAGGGATCAAGAGGGGAGGGCAGATTGTCCGCCTTCACCGCTTGTGGGAAGCCTACCTCGTCAACGCGCTTGGACTTGGTGTCGAGCGCGTCCATAAAAGCGCCGAAGAGATGGAACATATCCTTACCCCTGAGTTGGAGCGGAAGCTCACCAAGTTGCTTGACGATCCTAAGCACGATCCGCATCAGCAGCCGATTCCGGCCCATGAAGAGGTCATGCAACATGGCTAACCCCTATTACGGACAAGATTTTATCGGATTCTTCTTCGTTTTCATCCGCCGTTTTTGGGCCTTTCTCTCCGGGACCCTCCCTTTCGACGCCCTTGTGACTGATGAGGTGCAAGTTGTGGTTCTTGCCTCTGTCGCCTGCTCGGGTGCGCTTGTGGGGACTTTCTTAGTCTTAAGGCGGATGACCATGCTTGCTAACGCTCTCTCGCATACAATTTTACTCGGAATTGTCTCGGCCTTCCTTCTTGTCCGTCTCTTTTCAGGTTCTCCGGATCCCGCAGCTCCCCTTTCGATTCCCGCCCTCGTGATCGCTGCCTTTTTGACCGGTGTTGCCACTACCTTCCTTACGGAATTTTTAACTAAAGTTATTAAGCTTCAGGAAGATGCAAGTATCGGGCTTGTCTTCTCCATTCTCTTTTCTTTAGGGATTGTTCTCGTTACCCTCTTCACCCGGAATGTCCATGTGGGGATCGAGCTTGTGATGGGGAACGCCGACGCTCTGCAGCGAAGCGATATTCGGGATGTGTTGGCAATTTTGGGAGTCAACAGCGCTCTCTTTTTTCTCTTATTTCATGGGTTTAAAATCACTACCTTTGATTCGCAGCTTGCGCGCGCATTCGGGTTTTCTCCTGTCCTATTCAATTACTTATTGATGATTCAAACATCGGCGACAGCGATCGGTGGATTCCGTGCCGTCGGGGTCTTGATGATTCTCGCATTCTTCACTATTCCCACTCTAGCCGCCCGTCTCTTCACTCATCATTTATCTACTCTCGTCTGGCTAAGCATGGCGATCGGCGTCTTGGCATCCCTTGCGGGTGTTGCCTTTTCGCGTCATTTTTTTACTATCTACGGAACGGGGCTGTCGACGGGTGGAATCGTGGTGACTCTGCTCGGGTCCTTTTATATTCTAGCGGCCCTCTTGCTAGAGGGCGCGCGTTTCCTCTATCGGCGTAAGAATGCTCTACTTCGAAGAACTGAAATTTGACATCCCTCTTCAACTGGGGTATGATCTTATCTCGAGCATAGAATTAAAAACATTTTAATATGAAGAAAATCGCCCTCCTAGGAAGCACCGGTTCGATCGGAACAAGTACCTTGCGCATTGTTGAACATCTTCCTGAATCCTTCTCAATCGCTGCTCTCGCCGCTCACGGAAATATCACCCTTCTGTCCAAGCAAATCGAACAATTCAAGCCGGAGCTGGTAGCTGTATTTGATCAAAGCAAAGCCTCCGAATTGAAAAGCCGGTTTCCCCATCAAAAGATCGTCTCCGGCGAAGAGGGGGTCTTGGAAGCCGCAGCCTATCCTTCAGCCGACTTTGTCGTGATGGCGATCGTCGGCACCCGCGCCCTACAGCCTACGGTATGCGCTCTCGAAGCGGGTAAACCGGTTGGGTTGGCAAGCAAAGAGGTGATGGTCGCCGCAGGAGAACTGATCGGCCGTCTTGCCCGTGAAAGAGGAGTGCCGATCTTGCCCATCGACAGCGAGCATAGCGCTATTTTTCAATGCTTGGAGGGTAGAAAGCTCTCGGAGGTCCGGCGCCTGATTCTCACCGCCTCGGGTGGGCCTTTCCTCAGGGCTACACAGGACCAGCTTGCTTCCGTGACTGTCGAAGAGGCGCTTGCGCATCCGACTTGGAGCATGGGGCCTAAAGTGACTATTGACAGTTCAACTTTGATCAACAAGGGCTTGGAGAAAATCGAAGCGCGCTGGCTCTTCGATATTCCCCCCGAAAAAATTGAAGTTGTGATTCACCCGCAAAGTATAGTACATAGTTTTGTAGAGTTTATAGACGGATCGATACTAGCACAAATGAGCGAACCCGATATGGTCTACCCGATTCAATATGCTTTGACTTATCCAGAAAGAAAAAAAGGCATGTTTCCTGCATTTGATTTTGTCAAAAATGGAACCTTGCAATTTTTTTCACCCGACTATCAGAAATTTCCGGCCCTCTCTCTTGTGCACGAGTCATTGCGTATAGGAGGAAGCTCTCCCTGCTATTTGAACGCGGCTAACGAAGTGCTGGTCGCTCGCTTCTTGAAAAAGGAAATTGCTTGGTTGGATATCATGCAAAAATTAGAGAAGCTGTTGGGACGGCATCGTGCGACCCGTCCTGACACCATTGAAGCTATTTTAAAGGTTGATGAGGAAGCGCGCAGAGAAGCTTTCTCGATTTAAAGGAAGAAAATGACGGTCTTATATTTCGTTCTTGCGGCGGTTGCGCTTGGGATTCTGGTTTTTATCCATGAGCTGGGACACTACTTTATTGCTAAGAAGATGGGCATGACAGTGGAAACCTTTGGTATCGGGTTTGGCCGTCCGATCCTAAAATGGCGTTGGCAAAATGTCGATTGGCAGCTTGGATGGCTCCCTTTCGGAGGATTTGTCAAAATTGCCGGAATGGAGTTCGGGAAGAAGGAAAAAGAGGAATTCAATGAACCATATGAGATTCCAAACGGCTTTTTTTCAAAAGCACCATGGCGCCGGATTTTTGTGGCTGCTGCAGGCCCCCTCGCAAACTTTATCCTGGCCTTTCTCATTTTTGCGATGATTTGGGCCAATGGAGGACGGGAGAAAACCTTTTCGGAGTTTACTCAAATCATTGGGTGGGTAGATCCTAAATCAGAACTCTACGCTTTGGGAGTCCGTCCCGGTGACCTGCTGACCGGATATAACGGGAAACCCTATACGAGCTCCAGAGATTTACTTTACGCTGCAATGCTGGGGGGAAAAGATGTGACCTTGTCGGGCTACCATGTAGATTACGAAACTGGAGATAATACACCCTTTACCTACACAATCGAAGGATATCCCGCTCCCTCAGCTCCTGAAGGAATTCTCACAACAGGGATTACCGGAGGGGCGCGTTATTTGATCTATGATCGCTTTCCCGACGGGTCCAATAATCCGCTCCCCGAAGGCTCCCCAATGGCCGGCAGCGGAATTCGGTATGGCGACCAGCTCGTCTGGGCTGACGGTGAAGTCCTCTTTTCTATGGATCAACTTAGCCATATTCTGAATAGCGATAAGACTTTGTTGACTGTCAAGCGGGGCGATCAGATCTTTTTGAGCCGTCAACCGCGTACTCAGGCCAGCGATTTGACCCTTCCCTCCCATGTCCAAAACGAGCTTGTAGACTGGCAGTATGAGGCTGACATTAAAGGACGCTGGCAAGATTTGCGGATTCTCCCCTACGTCGTCAGCAGTGAAGGCTACATCGAAGCTCCTCTTGACTTCATCGATAAAGAGAGCCGCCTTCAAGCCTTTCCTTTGCACCCTTTCTCCCTTCATCTCGAAAGACCCCTTGAGCTTGGAGACCGGATCGTGGCCGTAGATGGAACTCCTGTTGAGAAAGGATATAGAATTCTTGATCTTCTTCAAACACATCGGGTCCAGCTTATGGTCAAGAGCGGCGTTCTTGTTGATCAGAATACATCCTGGAAAGTCCAAGATGATCAGTTTCAGAAAAACCTGGAATACGACTCAATACAGCAGCTTGCTTCGAGGGTAGGCCTTATCGGTAGCGATACCATTCTCAGCAATTTGCGGTTGCTGAACCCCGTTGAACCGAAGCCGATCAGCGCCTTTGTCCTCTCTCCTGAAGGTCGGGAGCAATTCGCAAATGAAATTGAGAAGCAAAGAGAGAAGATCGAATCGATTCGGGACCAGGAAAAACGATCCCAAGCTCTTCGCTACTTAGAAATGAGTCAAGAGCGACTTCTGCTTGGGATTACCTTTCAGGATCAAATTGTGGACTACAATCCGAACCCGCTTGTCATGTTCGGCAATGTATTCACTGAGACGTGGCAAACTTTAAAAGCTCTTGTAATGGGCTATTTGCATCCCCGGTGGCTTGCCGGGCCTATCGGAATCGTGCAGGTGATCCACCACGGTTGGCAGCTCGGCATTCCCGAAGCGCTCTTTTGGATTGCTGCGATCAGTATTAACCTCGGATTTTTGAATTTGCTTCCGATACCTGTCCTCGACGGAGGCTATATCTGTCTATCCTTATGGGAACAGATCACTCGTCGACGGCTCAAGTCGAAAACGATGGAGCGGCTGATTATCCCCTTTGTGGTTCTTCTGATCGGCCTGCTCGTTTTCCTGACATTCCAGGATATTTCCAGATTGTTTGGCTAGAAATACGAATCAATGCTAACGAAAAATAAACGATTTGCTATAAATTTCGAATTTCATTGACTATAGAAGTTTTGCGATAAAAAAACCCCGCTCAAATGAGCGGGGTCCTCTAGTGAAGAGCTATTTCTTCTCTTCGTCATCGATGACTTCGACTTCAGCCTCTTCGATGTTATTTTCCCCTTTTTCTGGCTGGCCGTGCGGCGCTCCGCCCGGAGGGGGCGCGCCGGCAGCTCCACCGCCTACACCGGCTTTCATAGATTCGCCGATTTTTTGCATATGCGCGTTGAGTTCGTCGCGCTCGTGACGGATCTTCTCAATATCATCGCCTTTAAGCGCTTCACGAACGGCGTCGATCTTTGACTGCACATCTTTGGCGACACTTTCAGGAATCTTGTCTTTGTACTCTCGAAGAGACTTTTCGGCTTGGAAAGCGAGTGTATCGGCCTCATTTTTGGTCTCGATCTGCTCTTTTCTCTTGCGGTCTTCCTCCTTATGCATTTCAGCATCTTTGACCATCCGCTCGATATCATCATCTCTAAGACCGGATGCGGCTTCAATACGGATTTTCTGCTCTTTACCTGAAGAGAGGTCTTTTGCAGAAACATGGAGAATTCCATTCGCGTCGACATCAAAACTCACTTCAATTTGAGGCATGCCGCGCGGTGCAGGAGGGATATCGGTCAAGTCAAAACGGCCGATCTCCTTATTGTCGCGAGCCATTGGACGCTCTCCTTGAAGCACGACGATCGTGACGGCCGGCTGATTGTCGCTGGCGGTTGAAAAAATCTGTTTTTTCTGGGTTGGAATCGTTGTATTACGCTCGACAAGAGGAGTCATAACACCGCCAAGCGTTTCGATGCCGAGAGTTAGCGGGATCACGTCAAGCAGAAGGACGTCTTTCACATCACCTCCCAAGACACCACCCTGGATCGCGGCGCCAAGAGCGACTACCTCATCAGGATTCACTCCTTTATGCGGCTCGCGCTTGAAGATCTCTTTCACAATCTGTTGAACGGCAGGCATCCGGGTCATTCCTCCCACAAGGAGGACCTCGTCAATCTGATCGGGTGTTAAACCGGCGTCTTTCAAAGCTTTCACGCAAGGCTCGCGAGTCCGTTCGATCAGATCGTGTGCCAGAGACTCCAACTTAGAACGTGTGAGCGTTAGAGAGAGGTGTTTCGGGCCGCTGGCATCCATCGTAATGAATGGCTGGTTAATCTCTGTAGAGGGGACTCCGGAGAGTTCCATCTTCGCTTTTTCAGCCGCATCGCGCAAACGTTGTAGAGCCATCTTATCTTTGCTAAGATCGACTCCCTGCTCTTTTTGGAATTCGTCGAGCATCCAATGGATGATCGCGTTGTCGAAGTCATCTCCACCAAGATGGGTATCTCCATTTGTCGAAAGAACTTCAAATACCCCTTCTCCGATCTCAAGAATTGAGATATCGAATGTTCCGCCCCCAAGATCGAAGACAGCGATTTTTTTATCTCCGCCTTTATCAAGCCCGTATGCTAGAGCTGCAGCCGTCGGCTCGGGAATGATACGCTTGACATCCAAACCGGCGATGCGTCCCGCATCGCGTGTAGATGCGCGCTGGGAATCGTTGAAATAAGCAGGAACAGTGATTACAGCTTCTGTAACAGGCTCACCCAGATAGGCTTCCGCAGTCTCTTTCATTTTGACGAGAACCTGCGCGCCGATCTCTTCGGGGGTGAGCTTTTTCCCATCGACCTCGAAAACAGCATCCCCTTTTTCGTTCGGGACCACTTTGAAAGGAACAGTCTTGATTTCCGACTGAACTTCACCGTGCTTTCTCCCGATAAATCGCTTAGTCGAGCAGAGAGTACGATCGGGATTTGTGACCGCCTGACGTTTCGCAGGGATTCCCACCAGACGTTCATCCCCTTTGTAGGCAACAACAGAAGGGGTCGTGCGGCTTCCCTCGGCAGAGGCGATGACCTTAGCTTGGCCTCCTTCCATCACTGCTACGCAAGAGTTGGTGGTTCCAAGGTCGATTCCAATAATTTTTCCTTTTTTTCCTTTATTGTCTGGCATAGTTCTATCCTTTTACGATTTTTCTCCTAAATCTTTCTCTTCGGGAGCTTTAGCTACTTTTACTCTGGCGACGCGGATCGGACGATCGCCCTTCCTGTAGCCGCGTACAAACTCTTCTACGACCACTCCCGGTTCATACTCTGTTGTTTCCACCATCTCGACCGCTTCGTGGAGATGGGGGTCAAAATGTTTTCCAACAGAGTGGTACTCCTCAACTCCATGGTTGACGAGGATTTGTTTAAACTGGTTCAGAAGCATCTCAAATCCCACAGCCCAATTCCGCACTTCGTCCGACATGCTCTCAGCAAACAACAAAGCTTTTTCAAGGTTGTCGATGGGGTGCAAAAACTCGGTAAGAACGTTTTCAATTGCGTACTTGGTCATCTCTTCCCTCTCTTTTTGCATCCGCTTGCGCGCGTTTTCCGAATCGGCAAGCACGCGCAAATATTTTTCCTGGGACTCTTTCAAACTTTCTTTAAGCTGGTCAATCTCCTGATCAGGCTTAGGGAGCTCCTCTACTTTTTGGGATGTTTCTTCTAGAGATTCTGGGATTTCCTCTTCGGGCATGACTACTCCTTACTTTCCAGTAAATGTTGTGCTGTTTGTTCAATGTATGGGGCCGCACTTCTCGGATGGCGGAAAGAGATTTTAAACTTCAAAAGACTTTTCGTCAGGGATTTGCTTAAAATTTCGGAAAAAAAATGCATCGTTCCGAATAAAGTCCGATAAGGCATACGGCATGGACCTAAAATCCCGATTGCTCCCGCGATCGTCGGTCCTACGCGGTAGGGGACCGCGATCACAGAGCAGCCTTCAGCCGCGGCGGCATATGGTGCCAAATCGCTTCCAACCCAATATCTTAGTAAGCCGGTGCGCACGCAGTCGCCGAGCAGAAGGCGCATGTGCCCGGGGTTTTCGAAAAGGGAGAGTCCCGTGGCAAGCGCGACCGGATCATTAAACTCCGGGTAGGAGAGGAGTGTAGAAAACCCAGTTCTGAAGATATCCTCATCGCTAAAGTTCGAATAGCGGACCAGATAGCGGACCATAATCTCGTTGTAGTAAGTTTGAGCAAGCACCTTCTCTTCTTCGGTCAGATTGTCCGGTTTTTCTCCCCCTTTGATACGCCATTGAATCTGCGTCTCGATCCTTTTAAGCGAAAAGGAGCTTATTTTTTTATTTATTGAGAGCACCTCAGTAAGAATCTGTCCAAAGTCGGTGATCATCACACAAAGCAGCCGGTCAGCGTCGATACCGACGAGCTTGATATCCAAAATAAAGTCATGGTCGAAACGGACTGAGGAGAGAAAGACAGCATATCCGGTGATTTCGCTTAAAGTCTCGGCGCCCTTTTGCAAAAACCGGGTTAAATTACGCGATTCGGCCGATTCAAGCCCCTGCAGCCGCTCTTCCACATCGGGGCAGAGTTCGGGGGTGGGAAGCGCTTCTTCGGCATAGAGTCTGAACGCCTCGTTGGTCGGAATCCGCCCCCCCGAAGAATGCGGTTGGCGCAGAAAGCCCTGTTTCTCCAGCTCAACGAAATAATTCCGGATCGTAGCCGAGCTGAGAGCTTGAAACCCGTGATCCCTTAAAGTATTAGATCCGATAGGCTTGCCCGTTTCTAAATAAAGCTCTACAAGGCCCAGTAGCACGCGCAAAGAGCGGGTTTCTTTTTTTGACTGTTTCTTCATCATGGAAAATAGTATATCCAAAAGCCGTCTCAGAAATCAAGCTTTTTTAGCACTTAAAACCCCTGAGTGCTGACTTTAATCTAAATCTTTAATTAATAGAGTCTTAATTATTGAGAATTAATGAGTTTTGTGTTACAGTTTTTTCCTAATAAAAGGAGAATTTAAAATGGCAGTACCGGGCATCTCCCCAACAATCATTTCTCACGCTTTTATAGAACCTCTCCATGAAGAGAGAAGAGGTTTGACCTCAGATGATATCTTGATCATCGGCCTTCTCCATTTCTTCAATCAACTTCACCAAGTTGTTCTAAATTCTTGGGAGAAATTTCGGGAGAGCCAGAGCGATATAAATGAGCAGCGAAAAGCGGACTCTCGCTCACGTGAACAAAGGTCCCAAGAGATTGAGATCCAGCAAAATGAAGCCTCACGGCGCCAAATCGAAGCGCGCAACCTCGAAACAGAGGGAGATGTTCCGCTGCATGCCGGACGGCCGCATAGGGCAAAGCGCCGCTTCCACGAGTCCCTTTTCGTAGAGGGGGGATATTCAGATCCAAACACTCGCCAGCTCAATCTTCCGGTCTAGGGAGAGGGGAGGGGGTGGGCTGCGCCACGCTTCGCACAACTTTGAAAGGATCTCTCGACGCTTTTGGTATGAGTTAAAAATCGAGGTGTTCGAAAGCCCACTCTTTGACGGCGTCAGGAGCAACGAGATGCTTTTCGCCTAATCTCGACTCTATCTCAACCTTTCCCTCTTTTGTAAAACTTTTTCCTACAATCAGCTTGTAGGGGATTCCCATTAGGTCGCTGTCCTTGAGCTTGAAGCCAAGCCGCTCGTCGCGATCGTCCAAAAGAGGTTCGAACGGAGCAAGGGTTTGGTAGATTTTTTCAGCTGCCTCTATAAGCGTGGGTTCGTTGGTGGCAGCAGCTGTAATCAGGATACGAAACGGTGCGATTACCTTCGGCCAGATAATTCCCTTCTCATCATGACTCTGCTCAATACAGGCAGCTGCAGTGCGCCCGATGCCAATTCCATAGGTTCCCATCCAGATCGGTTTCATCTCACCATTCTCATCTTGGAAGAAGCCTCCAAGCTTTTCGGTGTATTTGGTTCCGATATTGAAGATATGCCCTACCTCGATCCCTCGCTGCATGTGGTAGACTCCTCCCGGGATGTGGGGGCAGCTGTCGCCCTCCTCAGCTAGCAAAAAGTCTTCAAAGGTTGGAAGGGCTAGATCTCGCTCCCAGTTGACATGGATATAGTGCACACCATCTTCATTATGGGCGCAGACGAAGTTAGTCATCGGCCGGGCCGAATTATCTGCGTAAAAAGGGAGTTTTGAGTCGAGCGGGCCGATAAAACCTAGAGAGGCGCCCGTCACCCGGTTTACCTCTTCTTCGGTTGCAAGAAGCGTCTCAACTGAGCCGAATTTTTCCCCGACTTTCAAGGAGTTGATCTGCCTGTCTCCACGGATTCCAATCGCGACATACTCTTCGCGGTCGGAATAAATGAGTTTGTATACGAGTGTTTTTAAAATTTGCTGGTGGTCGACTTTTAAAAAAATAGCAAGATCTTCAATCGTTTTGGTTCCCGGAGTTGCAACCCTCTGCTGCGGCTTGAGGCTCTTCTCATAGGAGTAGGAGGGAGGGATGGATTTTGTTGCTTCTACATTAGCTGCATAGGATTCGCATACCATCACGGCATCTTCTCCTATATCTGCAACAACTTGGAATTCCTCAGATTTTCCCCTGCCGATCTTGCCGCCATGCGCCTCTACAATCACAAACTTAAGGCCTAGCCGCTTGAAAATATTTGAATAGGCAATACTCATCGCCTCATATTGCTGGTCCATCTCCTCAGGGTTTTTGCAAAAGGAGTAACCGTCCTTCATCAAAAACTCTTTGCCCCGCATTAGGCCGAAGCGGGGACGAATCTCATCGCGAAACTTGTTGCCAATCTGGTAGAGGTTGAAAGGAAGCTGTTTATAACTGGTCGCCCAGTTGGCGACAAGGGCCACAACGACCTCTTCGTGGGTTGGAGCGAGGCAATAGGGATGTCCCTCGCGGTCTTCGAGGGTGTAGAGAAGCTTTTCCGATTTGAAATCGTCCCACCTCCCACTCTCTTTCCAATAGTGGGCAGGATGAAGAAAGGGGAGGGAAACTTCTTGCGCTCCGGCCTTGTCGAGCTCGTCACGAACAATTGTTAAAATTTTTTTTAATACACGCATCATCAGGGGAGTGTAGGAATAAATCCCTTTACTCAACCTTCTGATATATCCTCCTCTTTCAAGGAGTTGATGGGAGATGATGTCGGTTTCGGCTGGCGGTTCTTTAAAAGTCCGAAAAAAAAGATGTGAAGTTCTCATGACGGAAAATGTACCTAAATCGGGAGGAAAAAACCAGTAGAAAAATCTGAACTGTAGTATAATTATCTAAATCACAATATCTTAGGTTAAATATGGCAAGTCGACTCGATTTGAGAAGTTCTGAGGCAATCGATTGGGAAAAATTTGATTCAGAGGAAGAGAGAGGAAGAAAGAGAAAGAGAAGTTCCGACTCTATTCCTATTCTTCCTACCGGCCCATATGTCGTCCATAGCCCGTTAAGAAAAGCGATGCGAGTTAAACAGACCGATAAACTCTATATTCGATTTCACAAGGACTCTGTTTCTAACCTGAGTTTTGGCTTGTCTTCCTCCCATTCAGAGGAGTTTGGGCAACAGACCTTGGGATTTTCGGGTGAAGCAAATCGCCAAAGGCTCTTTGCGAAGAGGAAAAGCACAAGAGATGCAAGCAAAGTCCCTGAAGATGAGGGAGAAAAACCCAAAACTGAGGTTGCTACTCTTCCTGCGCAAAAGATTCCTGCTCCTTTCCTTCTCCAAGTAAATAAGATCAAAGTGTTGATGCTAAATCTCAAGCTCAAATTGAAAACGATGATGATCATCAACTCCAAGATCGAATCGGTTGTTGAGAATGACTCTATGTGGACCGATCGGAAACTTGCTGAACTTGGGCTTTTGTACTACTACCTAGCCCGTGATGGATCTGTTGATTATGAAGCTTCATATATAGAGAAAAGGATAGCCGAAATTTCCCGCCACGCTGAAGATCTAAGTCTCGAGCACGAGCAGTCTTGTCCCCCCGAAGCGGTCAATCTTCTTCCTTCGGGCAGGGTTGCTTATCTCATGCGCGCTCTTGCACGATTGATTTTTACACCGGACGGCGCTTTTAACGAGGGCGGCTGCCATGCGGTAAAAATTCTTCTGAATAGCCCTGTAAGTCTCATCATAAATGAGGAGAGACGGGCGCAGATTTTATAGGTTGTCGAGCGTCTGCTTACAGATACGACATTTCGGGAAAAGTTCATGAAGCCTTTTTCTATAAAAGAAGAGATCGAGGAGCTGATCCGAATCGACCTAAAACTTCCTCATGAAGAAGAGATAGCCTTCCTCTATGTGCGGTGGGACCTTTTAATCTCTCTCTTCTCATTGATTGGACAGTTAGAAGAAGGCAATTGCTTTGCTGTTTCCGTTGCTTCCCATTTATTAGGACACCACCAGGATTTTCTTATCGATTTACTGATTGAAGTGTTGCAAAAGGGGACCTTTTCTTTTGAAGGGGTTGAAATCCCCCTTCTTCCTCTTTTGGAGGGCAAGCGTAGTTATGAAAAGGACTTTAGAACGCTCTTATCTGCAGAATCGGCTCATCGATTGACCGGTTTTTCGCTTGCAAAGGAGGTTCTGAGTACGGAATCGGGAAATCGTATCCCTTCAGAGAGGTGTTCATTAGAAATCATGATGGATTCCCAGTTTAAGGAAAAAAAGAGGTATGCAAAGGAGGTTTTCCTCTCTTTGAAATACAATCTTCTGCAACAAGCGCTACTGGGAATTCTTCAATTCTGCTCGATCAACTCTTCCAAAAACAATTCACTAGGTAAAACGACCGCTATTTCAAATAAAACGTCTCTTTTGAGAAGACTCTTTTTTCAAGTCGTAGGAAATTTTAACTATGGTCCACAAAGTCAGATATTTCAAAACTTCTTAACAAGGTTCTGCACACGTTGGGTCGAAGACTTATGGTTTATCGATTATAAGAGCTGGAATCAATGGTTTGAGTCAGGGCGCCTGCTATTTGATTACCATAATCAAGGGTTGAAGGTTGACGGAAATATCTCGGATTATTTCCCGCTGATGAGGGTCAGGCGCCTCTCTCTATTGAAGGAGGGCAAGCTTTGCCCAATAGATAGAATCTCTGACTTAGTTGGATATTTTAAAGCTCTTGTATTCGAGTTGACCAAAGAAGAGATGAATTTAGATGATTTAATAATGGTTAGAGGGTTTCTCTCCCATTTATTGTCCCCGTTGGTCGCTCAAGAAATTGCGAAAATCGTACAGATCGAGAACGGAGCCAAAGTAAATTTCAAATGGGAAAAGTATTACCTATCGGACTCTTTTTTTCGTGTTCAAAATGGCAGAGATTGCAGATTAATCACGCTTTGGGACCGTTTGTACACCCGGTTTGCTCCTCCATACTTCTTCTCTTCTGTTAACGCTACTGATTTTTTTGTGCAACTCTGTATCAGATTATACCATTTCGGAAAAATAAATTTTAATTTTTAGCCCAATCCCTTGTGCATAACTGGCGTACTGCTCCCGATCTTGCGGTAAACGAATTCCACGCTTCGCAACAAGAATCAAGAATTTGTTCATATGATTCAAAGCA
>JAFIGI010000011.1 GCA_020831465.1 Chlamydiales bacterium | reverse complement strand
GGCTCCTTGATGGCCAGTTTGAAAAAGTCTACTCCTCTGAGTTTTGAAAGTTCATCTTGTTTTTTGCCCATTTTTGAATCCCTATTTTTTTTGGAAAAACAAGGATCATAAATTTAAATTTATTTTTCCGAAATGGTATAAGTTTTGACATTAAGCAAGACAAAGTCATCTTCGGATTGCAAAATCGTCGGGACAATATATAAGTTCGGATCTGTTTGAACGTTATGAGAAAGCCATTCGGAAAGTTTCTCGCAAACTTGGTCATCCGCGACCGGTTCCGACAGGATTGCTGCGTCCAATGTTTTGGTGGGGGGCGGGGCTTCTCCGATATTATCCCAGTTGATCCTAGGGGCGCCGACCCATAAGTTCACAAGGGCGCCGACACCTGCGACAACTGTAGAGGGAAGGATCAGAAACAGAGCCGCTGCGTATTGAATCACAATTAAGATATTGCGAGGAAAGGCCTCTATCCCGCTTCCATAATGAGCGGTAAATCGGGTCACGCACCACTTTAAGGGTCGTTGCATTTTCCATACCGCTTCACAAGCTTCATAAGAACTCGGGATAGCGGCAAGTTGAAAAGTTGTGGTTGAAGGGCTCATAATAAGATTTTTTAGGTGGATTATATTTACTCTAGGATTAACTACATCTTAAAAAATGCATTTACTAAATCTAAAAACACCATCGGGAGGGCCTCTGCAATGTCGGAAGCTGTCATCGAGTACGAGGAGAATCGCTCAGCGGCGTATTCACCTGCAAGAGCATGGATTTGAACGGCTAAAATGGCCGCTTTTAGGGGATCGTGCACTTGCGCGAGACAAGCTGAGACAATACCGGTCAATATATCGCCGCTCCCGGCTGTCGCCATTCCGGGGTCTCCTCTAGCACACAAGTGCGGCTTTTCCCCGGGATGCAAGATATAAGTGGGGGCTCCTTTTAATACTAAGGTGACGCGATGCGCCTCGACG
This sequence comes from Chlamydiales bacterium, assembly GCA_020831465.1. Classification (GTDB taxonomy): domain Bacteria; phylum Chlamydiota; class Chlamydiia; order Chlamydiales; family JAAKFR01; genus JAJACP01. Next base: position 18,053 of record JAFIGI010000011.1, on the reverse strand, counting down.
TAAGCTTGGCTCTCTTCGAGAAGCTTGGGAAAGGCAAGATCTTCTTCAATGCCCAAAAGGCGTTTCATCTCGCCGTGATGAGGAGTCATGATTGTTTGGGTAGGAAGCGGAATATCGTGATGCGCAATTAAGGTCAACGCCCCCGCATCAATCACGCACGGCTTTTCAACTTTAGGCAAGAGGCCCTTCAAAAGATCGAGTGCAGAGGAGGAAGTGCCAAGTCCGGGACCGATGAAAAGGGCGACTGCGCGGTCAAAGGCTTTCAAAATCGCCTCGAGATCCCCCTCCGGGTAGCCTTGTCGGATCACTTCGTGAGGGGAAAAAGCAAGTTCGGCCTCCATTCCAGCAGGATGCAAGAGTCGAACGATGCCCGCTCCTGCGCGCAAAGCGGCAAAGCTCGCCATAATCGCGGCTCCGGGCATCCCCGGCGATCCGCCGAGACCGACAACATACCCTGCCTGATATTTATGGCGCGTCCGAATGATCGGAGGGAAGTAAGCCTTGATCATGGCATCGTCGATCAGATGAAATTCAGCCTCAGCTTTTTCGATATAGGCGCTATCAAGGCCGAAGTCATAGACATGTATCTTTCCTGTCCAGTTCCACGCTTCTCCGATAAAAGAGCCGCTTTTCGGAAGCCCCAGAAAGAGAGTTTCAACCGCCCGGATTGCCACGCCGCCGATAGCTCCCGTATTCCCGTCAATTCCTGAGGGAATATCGATTGAGAGAATGGGAAGGCCGGAGGCGTTAGCGGATTCGATCGCTCTCCTGTAAAGCCCTTCAACCTCACCCCGAAAACCGGTTCCCAGAATGCCATCTACCAAAAGCTCCGATTCGCTAAAGTGAATGTGCGACTCTTTATGAATGTACTCGACCCTGCCACCCGCTTCGACAAACCGTTTGTTCTGCAATTGGCAGAGGCGGCTTCCCTCCTCAAAAGAGGAAAAGGCGAGCGCATTCACCAGAAAGCCGCCCTCTATAAGCAGTCTTCCTGCTACATAGGCGTCTCCGGCGTTGTTTCCCTTTCCGCATAGAAGGGTAATGATCGGCTTGAGGTGGTAGCGGGCAATAAAGTTCCTGACGAGCTCGGCAACCCCTTCTCCAGCTCGATTCATGAATTCCTCTTCCGACGCGCCTCGATCATAAGCAAGGCGTTCGATTCGCCCCATCTCTTTCGCTTTAATCACTTTCATCTCTACCTCGGTTGATCTTCCTCATCATACCCCACCGGAGGGATGACGAAAAGCGTCTGCAGCGAATCGAGATCCCCCGCAACGGGAAGGGCTTCAATTTCATAAGTATACGCTCCTTCGCGCAAAGGATGAATTTTCGTCACCTCTCCAACCGAAAGACCGGGAGGAAAGACTCCATCCAAGCCGGTTGTCACAAGCAAGTCATTTACTTTGATAAGCGGTAATGCAGGCATAGTCGATTTAGGGTCGATCGGCTTGCCCGTTTCAAGCTCGCGAGCGGGACCGAAGGCGTCGGGGAAATCATAATTGAACCCGATCCCTCTCAAGCTTTGATTGACACTGCGCCACAAGGGAGTTCCCGATCCTTGTAATATTCCTTTCGCAAGATACCATTCTGCGCAATCTTCCGAAAGACGCTCCTTAAACTGCGTGAGCATCCGCCCAAGTGCCATTTGATCTTCCCGCGATATCGGTAGATCTTTTCGGCCGCTTAAGTGGCGTAAAACGGGAATGATGTGTTCGACAAGAGCCCTATTTTGCGCAGCTCCCCGCACCGCGCGAACGGCTGGTTTCAAGCCGACATCAGTGATAAGACGCACGCGCGACTGTTGCTTACCCACATAATCGATCACCCCGACAAGAGCCCTCCCTACGACAACAGGGCTGTTTTTCCGAATGATCGGGTCAGTCGCCTCACCTACATCGATCCAAACCGAACTCGTCCAGGTACCTGGGTCGCGGTAGATTACGTGCGCAGCTACCGCTTTCGCCGGAAAAAGATCATCCGGAATCGAGTGCTCAAGGAGGGCCCTCAGCTTTCCAATTTCGATGCGCAGCAGGTGATTTTCCGCCTCAAGCCGCTCGCTTTGCGAGTCTTTGATCCCAGCGCATGCCGCTTTCATTGCCGGGAAGAAGAAGGCGAATACTCGTCCCCTAACAGAACGCATCATTAGAGGCGGAAGGCTTAGTAAAAGGAAAAGAACGCCTACAAGAAGAAGATACTTTTTGTAAGGGTAGCGTCGCATTATGTACTCGTTACGGCAAGGATTGCATCGGCTACATACCTGACATTTTTCTGATTCAACCCGGCGACGTTGATCCTGCCGTCTCTGGGCAAGTAGATTCCATAGTCAGCGATCAGCCGCTCGACCGTTTCATGGTCAAGCCCCGTGTAGGAAAACATGCCTAGTTGACCGGCTAAGAAATCGAAACGCTTCGACTCGGTCTCGAGCATCGCAACCAAAGTTTTTCGCATTTGAGAGATCCTCCCGCGCATGCTTGTAAGCTCTTCCAGCCAATGGCTCTTCAGCTCTTCATCCTGCAAAATCAGGCTCACAAGCCGCCCGCCATGGCAGGGCGGGTTTGAATAAAGTCCCCGAATCACCATCTTGATACGTGAACCGATTTTTTTCGCTTCCCGCTCATCGCTGCAGACGAAATAGAGAGCGCCCGTTCTCTCCGCATAGAGTCCAAAATTTTTTGAGTGAGAGACCGCGACGGCAAATTGTCTCCCCGATCGGGCAAAAAGACGGATTGCCGCGGCATCCCTCTCCGGATCGACCCCAAATCCTTGATAAGCGAAATCAAAGAAGGGAAAGAGATTTCGGACCTCGATCAAACGGAGAATCTCCTCCCACTGCTCGAGGGTCGGATCGATTCCTGTCGGGTTGTGGCAACAGCCTTGGAGAAGCACAACGCTTTTTTCAGGCATCCGCTTCAATTCAGCGCAAAATCCCTTGAAATCGAGGCGATGCCCCCTGTGGTCAAAATAGGGGTAATTCTTGATCTTAAGGCCGGCCTCAGTAAAGATACGCTGATGGTTGGCCCAGGTCTGTTCGGAGAGGTAGAGCAGGCCGTAGCCATGTTCGCGCAAAAAATCGCTGCCGACCCGGAGCGCCGCCGTTCCACCGGGGACTTGAGCCCCATAAACACGAGCCGGATCATTCTCATCACTGAAGACAAGCTTTTTTGTCGCTTCGACATATTCGGGAAGGCCATCGATCGGGAGATAATCCTTGCTCGCTTCCATCTCAAGCAGACGCCCCTCTGCATGTTTTACCGTTCTAAGGATGAATGGCTTGAGGTCAGCCGTTCTGTACACCCCGGCCCCTAAATTTACTTTTGACTCCCTCGGATCGCTCTGAAAAGCCTGGTTTAAGCCAAAAATTGGATCGGGAGGGAGTTCTTCGACTGATTCAAAAAAATTCATAATGTTTAAACTCGACTTTATACGTTTTTCAAATGAGAGTTTTGCAAAAGGTTGCTTCAAATGGTGAAAATCGCATCTGAAAAATGTATAAAGTCTAGTTAAAAATAACAGGCGCGATTGTTCTTCTCAAGAAAAGGAATCGATGGTAAATTCTTTCCCTCGGACTTTATGGGGCGTTAGCTCAGTTGGTAGAGCGCAACAATGGCATTGTTGAGGTCAACGGTTCGACTCCGTTACGCTCCATTAAATAAAATTCTTGACAACTCTTCTTGTTTAATTTAAACCGATAATAAATTATAATATTCAATATGAAACGTATTTTCGGTAACTTCCTCCTGTTTGCAGCCATGGCTGCGGGGCTTCTTACAGGCTGGGCGCATATTCCCCTATTGAATGAGACGGCGCATGTTGTTTCAGATTTATTCCTCCGTTTGCTCAAACTCATTAGCCTTCCGATTATTTTTTTGGCTGTGACCTCGACGATCACGGGGATGAAAAGTTTTCACGAGATGCGGCGGATGGGACGCAAAGTCCTCACCTATACGCTTGGAACAACGCTTGTCGCCGCTGCAGTCGCCTTGCTTCTTTACGTGCTAATCGACCCGGCAGCCTCTGCACAAGCTGTCGAAGGAGGAGGCGTTCCTGAAACCGTTAAGCAGGCCTCCTATTTTTCGTTCGTGCTTAACATTATCCCCTCGAATTTTTTCGGAGCTTTTACAGAGGGAAATGTGATGGGCATCGTCTTTGTCGCCCTCTTTTTAAGCGTTTCGATTCTCTTCCTGCCCGACGAGCAAAAAAATTTTTTAAACAAACTCTTTTCGAGCCTTTTTGCAGCAATGATTAAAATGACCGGATTTGTGATCAAATTGATGCCGATCGCAATCTGGGCATTCATGGTTCTTCTTGTCAAAGACTTGCAGGACAACTACGCCCATTTTAGCCGGATCATGCTCTATATCGCCTGTGTGGTCAGCGCGAACCTAATTCAAGGAATCATTGTATTGCCGCTCTTCCTAAAGATCAAAAAGGTTTCTCCTTTGAAGACATTCCGCGGAATGGCTAAAGCCCTAGCCGTTGCTTTCTTTTCGAAATCTTCGAACGCGACGCTTCCCGTATCGATGCGTTGCGCCGAAGAGAATCTCGGTGTCAAGCAGAGAGTCTCGAACTTCAGCCTCCCTCTCTGTTCGGTTGTGAATATGAACGGGTGCGCCGCCTTCATTTTAACAACCGTCTTGTTTGTCTCAACGGTCAACGGCTTGACTTTTTCGACATTCGACCTGGTTAGCTGGATTTTTATCGCTACATTCGCGGCTATCGGAAACGCCGGCGTACCAATGGGATGCTTCTTTCTGACGAGCGCCTTTTTGATCGGAATGGACGTTCCCCTATATATGATGGGACTGATCCTCCCCTTCTACACGATTTTGGACATGATCGAGACAACGCTCAACATCTGGTCCGATTCGTGCATTACCGTTGCCGTGGATAAGGACCTATCCGAAGCCGATCTTCCCGTTAGTGAAGCATCGAAAGAAGCTGCTTGATTACCCATTCGCCATAATCCGGACCTCCGAAAGAGAGTTTCGACTCCGGAGTTTTTTGTATAAAGGCATCCGGCTTAAGGATATAACCATGCGCGTCGTTAGTGAGTCCCAAAATTGAGAGATGAAGATATGGAGAGTTTGCTCTCAATTCGTCTAGGAAGAGACAACTAAGTTCACCGGGAATTGTCACAAATGCATCTTTCTGATTAAAAATAAGTACATTTATTTCCGATTCATAGTGTTGAATAGGCAGCTTGAATCCTTCTGAAGTTGGTTTGATTTCAAATGAAAAGCGCTTTTCTTCCACAGATAGTCTACATTCAGGGGAAGTTTCCGTACGGTTCCATATTGCGACGACTTCCTTTGCCAGGGCAATCCCAAGCGAGGCACACTGCTCGAACTCTGTCTGACCGCCGGGAGGATTCGGATTGATCTCTGCTTGGGCTCCGTTGAAATATATGGGAAAGGCTCCTGTCTCTTCTTCAATCGCTTTGCGAGCAAAACCAACAAAATCTGCAGAAAAAAGGGTATTGCTTTTTGAGAGAAGAGTTGGATGGTTGGCATAGTTAAAGAGAATCGCGATTGGTTCACCCCCCTTACCTATCACTTTGATCACGGTAAGATCTTCGGGTCCAAGGAGGTATCTCTCAGGCCAATTGCTTCGATAATATCCAAGACCGGAAACCTTACCGTAACCAATACCGAAGCATGCCTCCTGAAGGGACTTCGAGGCTTTTTGAATCGCAACTACCGTCTGGTCTATGAGCATCTGCCGAACATCAGAAGAAAAAGGACCTGCTAGCAGCTCGCCAATCACGGGAATCGACAGGAAGGCTCCGGCCCCCGAGTGGGTATGGGAAGAGCCGATGAAAATGCGTATCCCCGGAACTCTATTTCGAATCTCCGCTACCATCGAATGGTCAAACCCAAGATGGTCGACCCCGCAAAAGGCAACTCTTTCTTCTCCCGTATCAATCACAAGCGCAGTTGCTAGGAGTGGATCGTGGACGCCTCTCATTTTTCTCTCCGAAGCGGCATATCCTGCTGAAGGGCTCCCGTGCGGCGGGGTGATCTCACTCTTTGCAACGCCTGCTAAAAAGGCATCCGCAACCGAAGTCCAAGTAAGTAAAATGATTAATAAAGTCGAGATATTCATTTGTAAAATTCTTGAAGCTTTCTGGTTAGAGATGAAGCGGGTTCGAAAAAAGAGGGTAGCTCGGGAAGACTTTTGATAAATTGCTTTCCATACCCCTTTTTGGCAAGCCGCGGGTCGAGGCAGATGACACACCCTCGGTCCTCTTTATTCCGTATCAATCGGCCGAATCCCTGCTTGAACTTGACGATTGCGTGAGGGAGGGAGTAATCGAAAAAGGGCGAGCCCCCTTGCTCAGCGATCGCCTCCGAACGTGCTTGAAAGAGAGGGTCGCTAGGAACTTTAAAAGGGAGCTTGACAAGGATGACACAGCGCAGCGCCTCTCCGACAACATCGACGCCCTCCCAAAAGGAATCGGTCCCGAAGAGCACCGCTCTCTCTCCTTTACGAAATTTTTCTAAAAGAGGGGTGCGTCCTTCATCTCCCTGACAAAAGAGGGAATACCGTTTTTTCGAAAAGCGGGAGGCCAATAGACCTGCAGCTTCGCGGAGCATCTGGTATGAGGTAAACAAGACAAAAGCGCCGCCTTGGCTAGCCTCTACCATATCAAAGATCGCGGAGGCAGCGGTAGATGTAAAGAGAGGGCTGCTGGGATCGGGGAGGTCGATCGGAACCGAAAGAAGCGCCTGTCTCGAATAGTCGAAGGGACTCTCATAGATCCTCTCAACTGCCTCTTCAATTCCAAGGCGGGAACGAATAAAAGAAAAAGAGTTGTTGGTCGAGAGCGTCGCACTGCATAAAACCGTCGTTGAGATCCTCTCGAAAAGTGCCTCCGATAGGCGTGGAGCGATCTCAAGATCCGCAGTAATCAAGTGCCCATCCCCTTCGATCCAACGGACGCGCCCCGGCTCAATCGGCGCGAAAACAAAGGCAGCAAGTCTATCGAACAAGAGTTCTAGCCGGTTGAGGATTCCTGAAAGGTCGGCCAATACCCCCTCGCATTTCGAAAAGAGCAGCTCGTCTCGCTTCACATAAACTTCAAGCAAAAGGATTCCTTGGAGAAAAGCCTTTCCCAACTCCACTAATTCCTGAACGGAGGGCTGCACCATTTCCACCCAAAAAGGGTGATTGAGGTGTTCAGAGCGGAAGCGGAACTTTTCCTCTTTTTGTCCTTTTGCAAACTCGTTGATCAATTCGAAGGTACTATGAATATGATCGACAAGATTCCGCTTTGAGGCCGGCAGTGTGAGTTCGAGTAGATCGAGCAATTCGCGATCGCTGCCTCCATCGGGATGGATCTCAAAGAGTTTTTTATGGAGCGCCATCACCTTTCCGCTGCTCCGGTCCGAAATCAGCCTCCCGATAAGGTGAATAAGCCCTCGGCGGCTGACTTTGTCGGCAAAATACTCTGTCGCAACATCTTCAATATGGTGCGCCTCATCTAAAATTAAACGGTTATAGGGCGGCAGGACGCATGTTTCATTATAGTTCCCGCTCTGCTCACGCAAAGAGAGGTCGGCAAAGAGAAGGTGGTGATTAGCGACGATTAGGTGCGCGTCGGCAGCTTCACGGCGGGCTTTGAAAAAGAAGCACTCCTTATAATGGGGGCATTTGACATGAGTGCACCCTTCCGCTTCGGCGCTGATCTCTTCCCAAAGGTCTTGCGAAGGGAGGAGTGGCAACTCCGAGCGTGAACCCTCCTTGGCCGATTTCGACCAGTCAAGAAGACTCCCGGGAATCTCATGAGCGGCATCATGGAGCTTGCGCAAACAGACATAGTTTTGCATCCCTTTGACAAGAACGGCTTTGAAATCTAAGCCAAGAGTCTCTAATAGAAAAGGGATGTCTTTTTGAAGGAGTTGTTCTTGAAGGGCAATCGTATGAGTTGCGACTACTGTCGGCTCCCCTTCCTCGAGGCCCCAATAGAGGGCAGGAATCAAATAAGCGAGGCTCTTTCCGGTCCCGGTCCCTGCTTCGATGAGCGCCGTCTTTTCGTTTTCATAGGCTGAGAGGAGATCCTCGAGCATGGCAAGCTGTCCCTCGCGCACTTCGAAACCGGGGAGTCTTTCGCTGAAAACGCCTTCGGGCCCAAGCAGAGAGAGGAGCGTGCTTCTATTCACTTTCCAACAAGTCGAGAAAGGCTTTGAGTTGTTTGGAACGAATCGGGTGGCGCATTTTACGCAGCGCCTTCGCCTCAATTTGGCGGATCCGCTCACGCGTTACGTTAAAGGCGACGCCTACTTCTTCCAATGTTTTCGGCTTTCCGTCCAAAAGCCCGAAGCGCTGAATCAGTACGATGCGCTCGCGCTCGGTTAAGGTCGTCAAGACCTCGTTCATTTTGTCTTTGAGGATGGAATATCCGGTCGCCTCCGCTGGAGACTCGACTCCCGTATCTTCCAGAAAATCACCGAATTGGCTCTCGCCTCCCTCGCCTACTTCAGCTTGCAGAGAGATCGGATGCTGGGCGATTTTATAAATTTCACGCACCCGATCGGCCGTCAGCCCCAATTCGGCAGCAAGTTCTTCCGGAGAGGGCTCGCGCCCCGTCTCCATCATCAACTTCTTGGCCCCCCGAAGCACCTTGTTGATCGTCTCAATCATGTGAACCGGGATGCGGATCGTTCGGGCCTGGTCGGCGATCGCACGCGTTACAGCCTGGCGAATCCACCATGTAGCATAAGTCGAAAATTTATATCCGCGGCGGTATTCAAACTTCTCAACAGCCTTCATCAACCCCATATTCCCTTCCTGAATGAGGTCCAGGAAGGAGAGGCCGCGGTTGGTATATTTTTTTGCGATGGAGATGACCAGGCGTAGGTTGGATTCAACCATCTCCCGTTTAGCTTCCTGACTCTTGTCCATCCACCGTTGGAGCATCCGGACGTCTTTTTTAAACTCTTCAAGCGTGCGCCCGGCAGCGATTTCCCGTTTCGCGAGTTTTCTGCGCGCGGCCGAGAGTTTGGCTGCAGCAAATTTATTCCGCTCAGCGCGGTTCTTGAGTTCGTTGATCTCTTTTTCAAGGCTCAGGAAGCGGTCGTAAGCCTTGAAGACGACCTCACCAAGGTCTTCGATCACATTATGGCGGCAATGGAAATGACGTAAATAGGCCTGTGTGCGGATCCGGCATTTTTCTATCTCTTCGTTGACCCGAGCCTCATCGGCCTTTTTCAATCCCGGTTCGCGCAGGGAAGTTTGAAGAGATTGTAGAGTCTTATCCTCTTTGCACAATAAATCGGTAAGCTTCGGAAGAAGCTTGAGATAGACATTTTTGTCTTCGACCTCTTTCTCGGAAATGATTTTATCGAAACGGTCTTTGCCGGCGATGAGGGAGTGGGCAATTGAAATCGCCTCCTTTGAAGAATAGCGGAATCGAAGGATGATCCGTTCGACTTGAAGCTGCGCCTTCTCGATCCGCTTGGAGATTTCCACCTCCTCCTCGCGCGTTAGGAGAGGGACAGACCCCATCTCCTTGAGGTACATCCGGACGGGGTCGTCGGGAGTCCCTTCGGCGCGCCGTGCGATCCCTTCAAGCTCCTTGGCTTCTTTTTTACGCTCTTTCTGCCTCTCAACTTCAGCTTGGTTAAGGACTTGTATGTCCATCCCCGACAAATAGATCAACACCTGGTCGATCGTCTCGGGCGTATCGAAAGTCATCGGAAGAATCTCGTTGATCTCCTCATAGGTGATGAATCCCTGCTCCTTCGCATGAGTGACAAGCTCTTCCATCTTGCCCTGAAATTCTTCGCTTTCCCCTTCAGTCTTTTTTGCTTTTGCCATCTATTTTATTATTTTTTTTCAATTTGCGTTAGTATAGTTGATCTCTCTTTGTTACGCTATGCAAAATTCTCATCGATTTATTCAACTCGCAATAAAAGAAGCGCTTGCACCGCAAGAGGTTTGGCTGGAGAAAAGCTTCCCTGAGATCGGACGCGTGGCCGATGTCGTCTGGCCCTGCAGAAAAATCATTTTTGAAATCCAATACTCTCCTATCTCCGCGCGTGAAGTGAAAGAGCGCAACCGCGATTATGGTAGATTGGGTTATACCGTGATCTGGATTTTGCATGAACGCCGTTATAACCGCACTTACCTCACCCCTGCCGAACGCTTCTTACGTTTGCAAACACATTACTTTACCAATATCAACTCTCTCGGACAAGGAGAAATCTACGACCAGTATGCCCGCGTCCGGCGGGGTCGCAGGGTCGAGAGAACCCCTTGCTACCCCATTACTCTCAGTCACCCCTCTTATCTAAAGCAAATTCCGCGCCACTTTCCTAAAGAGAGACGAAAATGGAAATATAGTTTTGAGGGTGACCTCTTTCACCAAGCCTTCAAGCCTGTTAAATTCTCCCTGCTTCGTCTCTACCGCCTCCTCTTTCAATTGTTGCTTGAAAAGGTAAATCGTTGAACGCCCATGTGCGAGTTTTTTGCCACGCAGGAGCGGCTGCGACTTTGCCATATCAATCCTCCCTCGTCTGAAATAGCGCAAGGCTATTCCCTCCTCGTTCGGACCGCTTTGCTTCGATCTGGCTTTGTCTCGCTCGCTCCTGCGTGGCAAAAAACTCGCGCATGGCGTTAAGTGAGGATTCCCATGATATGGTTGATAAAGGGACCTCTCGAGACCACTCCCATCACACAGGAAAATTCCCGCCTCTCCCCCGTTTTACCCTGGATTTCAATCCGCGTTTGACACTCGCGAGCCGGCCCGATGTTTTTCAATCCCTCTTTCCACTCCTGATATCCTGAGACAACCAGGCGAGGAAACTCTTTCATGAATTTCTCAGGGCTCCACCCCAGCAGCGCTTTCACATGTTGGTTTACAAACAAAAACTTGTTTTCCGAAATCGAAAGAACAAAGACAATTCCGACCGTCTCGTCACGCAAGCTATCGAAAAGGCGGCGTCGGTCGACCGCATAACTACCCGATGGATCTAAAAATCGAGGCGACTTTCCTCCCAAATGATCCATCCCCATCTGCTCTTCGGCCTTCTCAATAAAGCGTTGAAGCTGAAGCGAAAGATCGTAAGGGGTTACTGAAGAGTGCGAAGGGGGGAGATAGGCGGGAGGGGGATCGGAAGGCTCTTCCAGTTGCAGAAGACTGCGGATTTCGTACATCAAATCATGCACCTTCCCTTCGAGTTTAGTGATATACCGCTGTTTTTTTTCAAGGATCATCCTCTGCTCTGAGATCGTTCTCTGATACTCGTTGTTCAGTGACTCTTTGTGCTTCACCTCTTTCTGCTTCTCTTCTAGAGACTTAGTGTAATCTTCTTCAAGCCTGTGGTACTCCTTGCGTAAATCTTCAAATTCCAGATAGGCGATCCGCATCTCTTCGATCTTTTTATCCATGTCGAGGTTTAGCCGACGAACCTCCTCCTTGCTCTTAGCGACGGACGATTGCAAAAGGTCGATCTGATGTTCATATCCCCGTCGTGCTTCTGCCAATTCGGCCCTTAAAGCGAAAGTTTCATCAATAACGGGTGGGATCTGCGTCCGGGCAAGACGCAGATTGACGATCTTCGAAACCGAGCGCTGCATCTTCAGCTCCCAAACCTTTAGTAAATACCACGCCCCACAAAGAGAGAGTGTCAGGGAGAGTAGGGCGACGAAAAAAATCCCGCGGATTTCGGCAGCATAACAGGTAACGGCTAAGGTGGGAAGAATAAGGCATCCGAAGAGAAATAGGTAAAAATGATTGCGCGATAGAACCTTTTCAAAACCTCGGTGCATGCGATTTTCGATCGATTTTTTCCTCACTTTGCCTGGCATTTTCTATAACATAGATGTCAAAGAACAGAAATCAGAATTTTCAGACTGCTCACCGTTAAGCGCGGTTTTCGAGGATCTTTCGCTGAAAGAGGTTCCATGCAGACAAAAGAGCCTCCCTCGGGATGCCAAAGCTGGATCGAATTCTCTTCATTATCGCACCAATAGAGGACCCGAACGGCATGCGTTTCGGTTTCGAGTTCCATCATTCCATGCAGAGGATCGGGATAAGGGCGGAAACCGTAGTCGGCCGGTTCTGTCAGAGGAAAGAGAAGCATATGGTCCTCTCCATAGTTCCACGTGGAAGGAATCGCCTGCACCCTCCCCTGGTCGTTATACTCATCGCGTACGCGCGCCTTCACTCTTCCCATGCCGTTCGCAAGTGCGTAGTAGGTATGCAAACCGACAAGACTCTCTGTCTCGCCGCAAACGGAAAGATTGATCTCCAATCCCTCATCTGTGAGAGTTGCCTCATACTGCATGTTGAAGTCCTGGCCTTCAAGCTCTTTGAGGGTAATACCCTGCCACTTATCCTCCCCTTTCAAAACGGCCCGGATCTGATTTTCGGAAGAGAATTCGACGTTCCAAGGAGCATAACGGCCGATCCCGTGAGAAAAAGGGTCATTTCCTTTTACCTTTGCCAGATGAGGAAAGTGTTCTTTATCTCGGATCGGCGGAATCACTTTCCGTTGGTGGAAATGAGGGCCGATCATCGCACCGAGGCCGGCATAGCGCGCCTCAAACAGCTCCCTGGTCGCTTGGTCGAGCACTTCGATTTCTCCCTTTTTCAAGCTAATAAAATTCATTCCCTTGTTGGGCAGAAAGACTACGCTATAGCTCCCCGCTTTTAGAACCGCACTTTCTCTTTCACTCTCTACGTTGCTCATTTTTCACCCCTACATAAAGTCCCAAACAAATAAAATAAATCACAAGCCCCAGTAAGACCACAGCCGAAACCGCAGCCCTGTAGGGGAACTTTTTTTCCAGAAGCGCATTTTGTGGCATCTGCGGGTTGATCCAGGCATACCACCTTTCTTCTTCGAATTGATCGCGCGCGCGATTCGCAGCCCACGGGTTGGGGTAGGTTGAGCCTACGCGCCCTCTGTTTCGGTAGTTTTTTCCTTCAAATTCGTAAGCGTAGAAAGCCTCTATAATATATTTATTGGCTTCCTGCTCTTTTACTTCCCATTTTTCTATTTTAACAGGGATCTGCGCACTTAGTTGATAGTAATGGATCAATTCGTAGCCTGCTTTTACGACAAACCAGATGCCGAAACCCATTACAATTAATAAAAAGGCGACCCAGATGGCATTTTTATGCATGTCGAGAGAATAACAAAAACTTTAGAAAACAACAAACGTCTATATTGACGAATATCGCACAATAACATATGATTACCAGCCAAATCAAAATTAAAAGGTTCAAAGATGGCAAAAGAGGAAAAGAAAAAAACCAAGCGCCCTACAGCTCAGAAACGGGAAATCCGCAATAGCAAACGGCGCCTGATCAACAAAGTTTTTAAATCGCAAGTCCGTACGGCAATGCGCTCTTTCGAAGAGGCTTTGAAAGGGAATGACAAGGAAAAAATCCAACAATCCCTGAATGCGGTCTACAGTATGATGGACAAAGGGGTCAAGCGGGGCATCTACAAGCACAATAAAGCTGCGCGTGTCAAAGCCCGCTCGACACAAAGAGTCTTCGCTCTTTCCGTTTAAATCTTATTTTTAATAAAGCTCGAATTTCGAGCTTTTATTTTTTCTTTACTATTAAGAATCGATAAACTATAATTTCGAGCCAATCTAAAACTAGGTTTAAAATGTCTAATCATCGCTCGATTCTCGAAGGATACCTTACAAGTGGTCCAAGCCAACTTATGGATCATTCGGCAAAGTTCGCAGAATATTTCGACAAAGGGCTTGGGCTGGGCCAGCACGTCACGGGGCTCGGAAGGGAGATTGCCCTTTTGCGTGGAGATGGAGATAGTGCCAAGAGGTTCGATTCCGTTTCAGGCGCCTTCGGGATGGCTGGTGGAACGCTATGCGCAGGACGCTTGATCTTCCCTTTAGAGAGCCTGCTCTCAGGAAAAATGTTTTGGGAAAGAAATAATGACGGGAATTGGGTTCGTGATGTGAACGGCGGATTCAAACGTCGTGGATTTATCTCGATCACCATGGAAATTTTATCATTAGGCGCCCGCATCCTTTCTCCGATTAACTGGCTCCATGGCATGGGCGTATACGACCTAGGTAAGCACTCGAAAAGGATGAGCGACGCGACGCTGGGGATCTGGGGAGCTGTGATCACCCTCGATATCGTAGAAAACGTTTGCGCCATGAAGGACGACAGTGCCGATTCTTCCGGATACAGTGAAAGGACGAAAAAACGCATCGCCGACACAGTATGCGACCTTCTCGATTTAGCTGCTCTTCCATTCGATTTTGGTTACGGGATGACGAGCACCCCTGAACTTGCAATCGTCGGAGCTACGCTCAACATTATCGCCAAGGGGGGCTATCTGATTAAAGAGGCCCTATATTACGACAGTTTTAATTCCTGAGAGACGACGCTCGCGCTTCGAAAGAATTTGGGAGAGAATGCCTTCCACAGCATAGATTTCGACACGTTTTTTGGCTCTGGTGATCGCCGTATAGAGCATTTCGCGCCCGAACGCCTCCGATCCTTCGGGAAGAAGGACAATCACCTCATCATACTCGCTCCCCTGGCTTTTGTGCACGGAAATCACATAAGCGTACTCGTAATGGGGTAAGAGATAGTCGGGCACCTTTCTCTCACCGAAATAGGCGCAAGATTCGTCAGCTACGACTACCCCAACATCGCCGTTATAGAGTTCTAGCGGCGGGTCATTGACGCGCACCATGATCGGAAAGCGCCTCCCTCCCTGCTCCAGATGCCGTTTCAGTAGCTTCTTATTGAGCGAATCGACAACATGCCTTAGGGGTGTCAGTACGCATGCATTTCGTTCGAAGACAGCCTGTGCGATCGTCTCAAAACCCGGCATCGGAAGGGTTGGAACGGGTTTTCCCTCTTTTACTGCACGAGCCATGTCGACGATTTCTTTCAATTCTGCCCTCCTGCATTTGCCGAGCTCTACCACAAGCTCATGATCTTCAGCCAAATCTGCGAAGAATTGGCCTGTTTCAACAGGAGGGAGCTGATCGCGGTCGCCGATAAGAACAAGTCGGGCGCCTTGTTTTATTGAAGAAAAGAGGGCTGCCATCAATTCAGCATCGATCATCGATGCTTCGTCGACCAGAACCAAGTCGGCGGCTAAATAGCGCCTTTTTAATAGAGCGTGAAGGGTCACAACAGGACAGATTCCTTCCAGCGCGCGGCGCAAGTTAGCCGCGGCCTTTCCTGTCGGGGCCGCGACTACAGGTTCGAGATGAGGAAGAAAATTCCGAATGAGAGTTGCTGCAGTAAACGTCTTTCCAGTCCCCGGGCCGCCGCAAATCAAAGAGAGGGAACGTGCCGCGACGTTATAAATAGCCTGTTTCTGTTCAGGTTCAAGGGCTTCGACATGAAATTCGGGAATCGGGATCGCAGGTCTTTCATTTTTTAGACGACGGTAGTGTTTGAGGAAGAGTTGTTCGCACTCCCAGTTGCGTCTTAAGTAAATGCGTCCATTCTCTTCAACTAGCGCCTCTTCGAAGAGGTAGCGGGGAAGTTCGATATTCGACTCGACACAAAGGTGCCCCTCACGGGCCGCCTTTAAAAGACCTGCGAGGAAGTGAAAAACCGGCTCCTCAGCGTGCGGAGCCAGCCTTTTTGCGAAAAAGTAATCAATTGGGGTTTTCTCTTCCCAATCGGTAGTTGATAGCCCTTCTGATTTCACCCATTCGTCTGCTAATCGCATTTCTTACCTCTGCCATCCTTTGCTGCCGTCGGAAGTTCCATATGGCATACGCACTTTTAAACCGGCGCCATTTTGGAGCGAAGAACTCCTCCAATGGATCTTGAACCAAGATGCGGAATGTATCCGGGAGATCCTCTTTCAACAAGAGGACACAAAGTGCTGCTTGCGTGCCGCCCGATTGCAGATAGCTCCACAAGTTTGAGCTGACTGCCTCAACAAGCTCGTAAGGGACCTGCGCCCCCTCGACAAACGACTCCGTTCCATGAATCTCCAATGTGCCCAGTTCATTAAAACCGGAAAGGAAGATATCATGTACGTTTTGCGCGTATGCTGCAATCAATTCACGCGGTAGACCCGTCGCCTCTTCGCCAGACTCAGGAGCACTCTGCAAAAACTTAAGCGCTTCAGAACCTCCGGAGGCTCCATAAGAGAGAAGATTAACCAAGGCCTCCCTGGCTAGCAGACCAAGAGGCTGAGCCCCTTCATACGCCGCGTTGGGAGTCTCGAGTGCGAGTTTTACTATTTCTTCTCCCCCCGACCGGAGGTAATCGTAGAGATTGCCGGCTAAAGCGCGCACGAGCTCGCGCAAGCCTCCCGTCGCTTCGTCAATGGTTTCAACAGCAGCCGGTGGAAATTTTGTAGCCTCTTCCCATCCAACGATCAGATACTCAAGCAAAATAGACAATACTTCTAATATGCCCTCTTTGGCTAAGCAAAGGATCTGGCTGAGAAGAGGAACTCCGGCGTCGATCATCAGCTGAAGCTGATGCTTTCCAGATGCGAGGTATTCGAACAAATTGACCACGATCTCTTTTACGATCTTCCGCACGAGGCAGGTCGCCTCATCAGCTGCTCCGGGAACGTCAATAGCGAATTTCGCGACCTCATTCCATCCGCTCTGAGCGTATTCGATGGCTGAATAGACCCCTCCGCGCAAGACAAGCCAAACTCCTTGAGACGCCTCCACACCCCCCTCAGCACCCCCTTGAAGGAGTTTTAACGACTCAGATCCTCCCGAACGGACGATTTCGCAGACATTCTCGATCACTCCCTTTGCCAATTCGGTGGCAGGGATTGCCGCTTCGTGGGCCGCATGGGGAACATCAGTAAATAGTTTCCCAGCCTCTCCGCAACCCGATCCGACATACGAGCCAACCTCTTTTAAAGCGCTCGAAGTCGGCTTGGCGAAAGGCTCTGCGGCTACTAGAGCAGCCGGAGGGATTGTCGTGAAAATCTTAGTCAGTTCACAGCAGCCGCTTTGCAGATACCATCCCAAATTTTGAATCACCGGGCGGCCGATATCGTATACAAGGGCCCCTATCTCTACGAGAAGTTCCCCAATCCCGACCGACAGCTTGATCGTTTCTTCCCAACTTGACTTAAGATAGCTGGCGAGATTTTCGATCAGGCGAAGAAAAAAGTCTTTGAGCCGATTAAAAGTCCATTTAGCAAGCTCGACAATTCCGTAGACTACGGCAGCTCCGATCGCGATTGTTTCCGTGAAACAACCGCAGCATCTGCCTATTTCGTGCTGTTCTGTCCGATTCTGTTGAATCTGTCCACTTGACATGCTTAATTCTGCTCAGCATTCTTTGTTCTGGCTCGCAGTAGTAAATACTCTTGTTTTGCAGTTGCGAACTCTTGGTTGCGTTGAATGGCCTCGTCAATCCGACTGACATAGTAGTCGCGCAATGAATCAAGTTTAATCGCATTCGGATGGAATGTGTTGACAATTCCGGCAAAGAGAGAAGCAAGCGTTGTTCCTACATCGATCCACTCCCAGCCGATGCGTTTCAAATCTTCTTTTTCCCATCCTTTGATTTTATAACGCTGCCCTTGGTGAAGGGCATATGGAACGGTGATGATTGCTAAAGCGGTACGCAAAACGGCGCGGATAAGACGATAGGTTAAGCTCAGCGCCATCCCCAGCGTTGCCGCCATCAGGTTAGTCACACGGATGCTCTCATTTGTTGCAGGATTTTGACTGTTGAGCCGGCGGTTTTCGTTCGCCCGGTAGTTGTGCTGTGCGATGATCTCCCTTCGGAGGGACATTGGGCAGGCAGGAGTCAGCCCCATTTTCACAGCCTGCGGATTAAAATCTTGAACGTTTGTTTCGAAAAGAAGGGCAAGAGTCGAATTGCCTCGTTCTCCTTTCAGATGGTCATTTAGAAGAACTTTAAACTGATGGAAATTTTTACCTTCTTGTTCTTTATATTTTCTGGGACTCGTTGTTTTATACCATTTCGGAAAAATAAATTTAAATTTATGATCCTTGTTTTTCCAAAAAAAATAGGGATTCAAAAATGGGCAAAAAACAAGATGAACTTTCAAAACTCAGAGGAGTAGACTTTTTCAAACTGGCCATCAAGGAGC
>JAFIGI010000010.1 GCA_020831465.1 Chlamydiales bacterium | reverse complement strand
GCTCCTTGATGGCCAGTTTGAAAAAGTCTACTCCTCTGAGTTTTGAAAGTTCATCTTGTTTTTTGCCCATTTTTGAATCCCTATTTTTTTTGGAAAAACAAGGATCATAAATTTAAATTTATTTTTCCGAAATGGTATAATATGCAGCAATATAAAGAAGGTGAAAACAAAGCATGGGCCCGAATTGTGGCTAAGTGCTGGAGTGATCCACAATTTAAAAAGCGACTGATGAGCGATCCAAACGGAACTTTGGAGGCTGAGGGAATTACTCTTCCTAAAGGCATCCAATTCAAGGTTCATGAAGATACTGAGCAGAAGCACCACTTGTTTATCCCTGAAAAACCGTCCAGAGAGCTTTCGGAGGAAGAATTAGAGACTATTGCAGCAGGCGCACTGAATAAAATCAGCGATATCGGCGACTTTGGCAGTCCGGCGTAGTCCTCCATATCAGGAGATGAGCCCTTTGTCGTGGAGGAGTAGGGGAAGAATATCAACGAGTGTTGGAAACCACTCCATCCCTCGTCGATAGACCAATCTGGCGGCGATATGGGAGGCAATCACCGCTTTCTTGTGGTTGTCCGGAACCTCCATTAAGAGCCTTGTGTGGAATTTCTCTCTCAAAGTTTTGGGGCAGTAGTGCAAAAAGCACTGGATCAAGGGATCTTTCGGATTGTCGGGGAGTTCGATCGACTCGAGGTAATCGAGAAGTTGATCGGTAAAGTAGTTGATCCGCTTGGAAATATCGTCGGATATTTCCGATAGGTGTTTTCCCTCTTTTTTGTGCTCGCTAAGCAGAAGAGTCGCCTCGTCAAGAGCGCATTTCTTTAACCGCTCAAGGATCTCTTCAACAAGCATGGGTTTATATTCCAAAAATTCGATGTCGCTTAGAGTCAATCCGCAAAGAATCTCGAATGAGGAGCAGATTACGCCCCCTTTATTCGCCGAGCTGTCTTTAATGATCAAAACGCCGAGCTCCTCAAGATAGTGGCGCGCCCAGGGGGAGAGATAGAGATTTGCCCCTTCGACGATCGCCTTTGAAGTCGGCTTTCCTGAATCGTCCAAAAACTCTTTATAGGTGGTGTCACGCAAGGTTCTGGGGCGTCCGCCGCAGGGGATGAAAATGTCGGCAGGGGTTTGATGGACGTTGTTTCGGTAGAGAGCGTTCATCTCATTTCCTGATAGCCAGTCGGCAGTGATATTTCCATCCTTATTACGCCAGCAAAGGGTTTGCTGGACGTAAGGGGTCGGCTCGCGCCTCTTCTCCCGGTCGAGAAGCAGGCCACCTACGGAAAGCCTCTCCGGAGGGTAATGCCGGATCGGCTTCCCTTCCTTAAAAAGCTCGAGCAGAGCCCCCAGGTCGAGTCCACTGGGGTCGTTTATTGTCCCGGAGATATCTGTAAGGGCAACGAGCTTAGCAGTATCCCTGTAGTAGGTGTAGAGATTCTTGATCTGATTGCCGGCGACATCACCATCAGGGCCGCCCGAAATCTTGACGGTAAAGGGCTGGGTGTAGGGGTCTATCCCTAAGTACTGAAGCATTTCGTGCATGTAAACGTTCACACCGAGGGAGGTCACTCCATACTCCTTATGGTTGATGCCGATCTTCGGCTTTCCGCTGATAAAAGCGCCGCCCGGCTTGTAGCGGTCGTGTTTGCTCTCGGTTGCAATCCACTCGATCATCGAATTGTGCATGTTCTCGTCGGGGCCGAGGTAGATGTATTCGGGCTTATTCCAGTAATCGACGACGTGCTTTGCCTTGAGAGTACCGTCAGGATCGCAATTGACAAGCGAGAGAAAATTTTTGATGAAGGAGCGTTGCGTTTGATAGAGGTATTCTAGCTTTTGTTCGGTTTTGAACGTTTTCAAGCGCCTCTCGATCTCTTCAGGCCCCATGCCGGCGACGCGCATCTCTCGGGCTAAAATCTCCATTTCGGAAGAGAGACGTTCATAAGGCTTTAGGAAGATGACGCTTTTGGCGCCTCCTTCGGGAATGTCTTTGTTCTTTTTTTGCTGTGTGTAGGCGAGGTTGTAGCATTCGATAAAAATTGTATTGCGCTCGGCGAGCATTCTCTCTTTCCGCTCGGGAAAAATGGTGCGCAAGCCCCCTCTGGAGAGGTCTCTAAATCGGATATGAAAGCCCAAAAAGTGCATGCCTTTGAGAAAAAAGATTCCGAAAGGAAGTTCGGGGAAGAGTTTTTTTCTGTCGAAGGGAGCATGATCGAGATAAACGGGGTCGAGGCGAAAGGCGTAAGCGGTTTTGTTATTCCGGTAGAAGTTCGTCTTAAGGGTATGTGTGACGAAGTTCATCCCCTGCAGGAGGATGTTCTTTCTTCGGGTGTCGTGAAATTCATGGCCGGTGTCGAGCTGTTCGACCAGCTGTAAAAATTCTTCGCGCGCTTCTTCGAATTTGGTCAAGTCGTGCCGGGTAGGATGAAATTTGTGCTCAAAGGCATCGCATAGCTTCATGGTCAGCTCGGGATGGCGGCAAAGTCCCTCTTCGATGTTCTCGAGATTATATAGGTTGGGATCGACATTGAGCAGCACCTGGTTGATAAAGTGCATCATCGAGCGCAGAAGGTTGGCGAGGTTGCCGCGAAGCAGCCCTCTTCTGACAAAAGTCGCGTCATAGAGATCGAGCGATCCGAAGTATTTGAGTGTGACCACTTCCTGCAAAAAATCGGAGATATCTGCCGCCTCCCATCCTGCTTGCCCTTTCGCTCCGTGAAGCCCAAATGAGAGCATGAAAATGCTTTGGGTCGTGTAGGGTTTGATATAGGCAGCGTTGACGCGGCGCATCAGAAGGCCATGCTGATTCACGATGCGCGCAAGGCGGTAGAGGAAGTTGTGTTTGGGTACATTTTTCCAAGCGAGGACAATGTACATCGAAGGAGAGCCTTTCTCTTCCCAATCCTCTTCGTACTGGACCTCATATTGACAGTGGTCGCGCGTCTGAGCCCGTTCAAACATTTCGAGCGCAGGAACTTGCCTTTCGGTTGGTAGTTTGCGCAAGAAGCGGGGATCCATATGCTCGATCAAGCTGTTGATCTTTTCCTCAGACCAATTGGGGTTGCGCGCCTTTAAGAAGCTTTTCAGCTCATGGCGGATCTCCTCCCCAAGTGGGACCTCGGTGGGTACGACCGCTTCGGTGAAATGAATGATTGCGATGCGTAAATTTCCCCGGACTGCCTGAAAGGGAATCGGTTGGCTGGAGATGTAGGTCGTGTAGTTTTTGATCCCGTACAAGGGATAGCTCTCCAGGATGTTAACATCGGCCTGGGGATTATCGATGCAGAGTGAAATTGCGGCGTTTTTAAGATGCAGTTCGGCGAAAAAATCCTGCTCTTCAAAGCCCATCAAGGTATGGACGATTAAAAAGATCCACTCTTTTCCGACTTCCCGGAAAAAAATGCGTGGCATGCTCTTTTCCAGCCACAAATAGAATTGCTCGAAGCGCACCGTCTCTTCTTGGATTGCTTCTTTCAACTGCTCAGGCGGCAGTTTCGGTTCAGTGGACATAGTCTACCTCTTTCTCAGCAGCCTCAGCGCATTGAGGCCGACCAATACCGTTCCTCCCTCATGCAGAACAACCGCTAGCCATAACGGGATCCAGCCGAGCAGGGCGGGCATCGTCGCAAAAACGATCGCGGCAAGCGCAATCGATACATTTTGTTTTACGATTCGTACCACTTCATGGGATTTTTTGACGAGCCACTCAAGAAGATCGATGCTGTCTTGCAAAAAGACGATATCGGAGGCGTCTATAGCCGTCGTACTTCCGACTTTTCCCATCGAAATCCCTACCGTTGCACGCGCAAGAGCCGGCGCATCATTGATCCCATCTCCCACCATGGCGAGGTTCTCCTCTTTAGAGATATAAGCTAATTTATCTTCGGGGCGCAATTCGGCGTAATATTCGGTAAGGCCCGCCTCCTTTGCGATGGCGCGTGCACTTGCTTCATGGTCACCCGTCAACATCAGAAGACGCATACCCCATTTCTCTTTAAGCTTGTGGAGGGTGGGGATAATGTCTCTGCGGAGTTGGTCGCGGAAGCGGAAGATGGCATACTCTTCGCCGACGCGTAAAACCGTGACGATCTCCCCTCGTTCTTTGATTTCTCTCAATTGATCTGTTTCGGGCATCAGCCAGTCGGCGTTGCCTATGCGCACCTCTTTACCCTCAAACTCTCCCTCGAGACCATATCCGGGGAGGGAGCGGAAATCGGTAATCGGCGCCGGAAGGATCCCTTTGGATTCGGCGTAATTCGTGATCGCCTGAGCGATAGGATGAACAGCCGACTGCTCCAGCGCATAGGCAATCGAAAGAAAGGTTTCATAATCCTTTTCTACGATCATCTCAAGGCAGACGAGCTCGCCCGTCGTCAACGTTCCCGTTTTATCCATCGCGACGGTGCGGCATTTCGCGAGCGCATCTAAAATCACCCCTCCTTTGAGCAGGATCCCTTGCTTCGCGCAGCAGCTTACCGCGCTTAAATAGGCAATTGGAATCGCGATGATCAAGGCACATGGGGATGCCGCGATTAGAAAGGCGAGAGCGCGGTAGACCGAGCCCTCGGTTCCCAAATAGGGCATAGGAAAAATCCAGGGAAGGGCTGCGGCAAAGAGAAAGGCGAGAGCGATAATTGTCATTGCGTAGCGGTTGCTCAATGAGTCCAACCAGCGCTGTAGTTTAGGCTTTGCCTCTTGGGCTTGCGTAATTAATTGGATGATGCGCGCAAGCGTCGAGTCCGAGCTTGTATGGGTGACTTCAAGGGTGAAAGCCCCCTCGAGATTGCGCCCTCCTGCCGGAACCGTGTCTCCAACATCACGGGTAAGGGGAAGATTCTCTCCTGTCAAGTGAACGAGGTTGACCGAAGAGGAGCCAGAAACAACTCTTCCGTCGAGCGGAACCACCTCGCCCGCCTTCACATGGATATGGGTTCCGGGGATGATATCTTTGACTGAACGGGCCGTAAGGGATCCATCGGGCTGCACCACATACGCCCTCTGAGGGGCGAGATTTTTAAGGGAGCTGATCGCCCCTTTAGCTTTCGTGCGCACAGCCGTCTCCATCGCCCCCGAAAAGGAAAAAAGGACAAGCAAGAGCGCCCCCTCTTTGCCGCTTCCAATGAGAACGGAAAGAAAGGCGGCAAGGGTCATCAAGACATCGATATTGATTTCCAGATTGAAGAGATCTTCAACAGATGAGATCAGGGCGGGGATTCCCGCAAGGAAGAAGGTCAATAGAAGAAATAGATTCGATAGAGGCTGTTGACCGGGGACAAAAGAGCAAATGTACGCGGCAAGAAGCAGGAAAGCCGATGTCAACGAACTTTTTAATCCGACGTTCTTTCCCCATCTGCGTGATTCCGGGGTTAGAAAGGGGCTGACGCTCTCTTCCAATCCCGACTCAAAGAACTCATCGAAGAGTTCGACACCCCCGCTAGTCGCAGGAAATAGATTTCGTAAACTCATTTTTTCGCAAGAATTTGAAATAAAAAATAGGCGACTCCAAAGCTAAGGGCTCCAATGCTCAAATTCCAGATGACCGCGGGAATAAGCCGATTTTTTTCATAAAGAGCTGAAATGGCGGCGCTTATAGTTAGCACTAAAAAAGATGCAATTAGCATGCCAAAAGAGGGGATAAGAAAGAAAGAGATGATGGTAACAATCAGAGAAATAAGGGAGCCGACACCTGCACCGAGAGATTGTTTTAAAGGGTGCTCGAAGGCTTGAAGGGTTAATCCCATCTCCTCTTCCAACATAACCTTAAGCAGACGGTCCTGGTCGGCCATCAGGACATCGACCACATCCTCCAAAAGCTTTCCCTCAAACCCCTTAGCTTGATAGAGGGCGATCAATTCTTCCCTTTCTTGAGGGCGGTGGTGTTCGATTTCGTACTTCTCTTGTTCGATGAGACGGTGGAGGCGTTCCAGCCTCTCCCAGCCGAGCCAGGCGCTTCTTCCTATCTTCCAAGCGAACCAAGCGAAGCCAAGAGGGATCAAGAGCGAAGCTTGCGGAAAAAAGATCGAGGCGAGCAGGAGGATCATTGCGGTCTCGCGTGCGGCGTCTGCACCGGCGGCAAGATGACCCGGCATCTCCGTCCCGTGTGCTTCGGAGAGGGAGAGCATCCCTTCGGCCCTCTTTTCCCTCACATGGGAAAGCGCGTCTTTGTTTTCAAAATGTTTAGCCACTACTTTAGTTCATGGGTTCCGAGCTTTTCAGCCAAGACGGGTGGAAGGGTCACAGAACCGTCGGCCTTTTGGTTGTTCTCAAGCAGCGCCACCATGAGGCGCGGCATTGCAAGTCCCGACCCATTCAACGTATGAACGAGTTCAGGCTTCCCTCCCTTTGGCCGGTAGCGGATATGGGAGCGGCGCGCTTGGTAATCTGTGCAGGTAGAGAGCGACGAGACTTCGTAGTACCTCTTTTGTCCCGGAAGCCAGACTTCGATATCGATTGTTTTAGCCGCTGTAAAGGACATGTCGCCCGTCACAAGTTTCGTGAGGCGATAATGAAGTCCCAAACCTTTCAAAATCTCTTCGGCAACGCCGATCATCTGCTCCAGAACCTCTTCGCTCTGCTCAGGGGTGGTGAAGCAGAACATTTCGATTTTGTGGAACTGGTGAACACGGATCAGTCCGCGCTCTTGTGCTCCCGCAGCACCCGCTTCCCGTCTAAAACAGGGTGTAAAAGCAGCGTACTTGATCGGCAGATCCTCTTCAGGAATGATCTCATCGTAGTGAAGTCCATTGAGAACCACTTCGGAAGTGGGAACGAGAAAGAGCGGATGCTCCTCGTCGCGGATTTCGTAAAACTGGCCCTCAAATTTTGGGATTTGGCCAGAGCCGAACATGATCGGTGGACGCACCATCAGGGGAGGGAGCCAAAACTCGAAGCCGTTTAGGATCTGGATCTCGATCATGTAATTGAGCAGAGCCCACTCCAAACGCGCGCCCATCCCCCTGTAAGCAGGCCAGCCTGCGCCGCTCGTCTTGGCGGTGCGGTGGAAGTCGAAGAGATTCAGCTTTTCGTTCAACTCGAGGTGATGCTTAGGCTCGAAGGAGAATTGAGGCAGCTCCCCAACAATTTTGATGACCTCGTTCTCGTCCTTATCTTGGGAATTTTTCACGTCATCCATCGGGATATTTGGGATGCGCGATAATGCATCCGTAAAAGCCTCTTCAAGCTCTTTCTGCTCCGCATCCATTGAGGAGATTTTTTCGCCGATTTGGCGGACCTCTTCCATCAGCTCCTCTGCCGATTCTCCCTTCCGCTTTTTCTCGCCTACCAACTTCGACTTCTCATTGCGCTCTGCTTTAAGGTGTTCCGCTTCGGTGATGAGGTGGCGGAGGCGGTCGTCGAGTTCTAAAACATTTCCCAGATCGAGATCTGGTTCCTTTCTTTTTAGCTTTTCTTCAACGCTCTTGCGGTCTTTTCGAATAAGCTTGATATCGAGCATGCTTCACCTTATTATTTCTCTGTGAGTATATGACAGAGTCGAAAGAGCAACAACTGTTTTTTATGCGGTGGGCGATCCGTTTAGGAGAGAAGGGGCGTATAACCGCTCCGCCCAATCCTTGGGTTGGGTGTGTCCTTGTGAAAGAAGGGGAGATCCTTGGAGAGGGGTATCATCTTGCACCGGGCCACCCGCATGCAGAAGCGATCGCCCTTGAGAAGGCTGGAGCCTTGGCAAAAGGATGCACCGCATATGTGAGTTTAGAGCCTTGCGTCCATCGAGGAAGGACTCCCCCTTGTGCGCATGCTCTTATCAATGCGGGCGTCAAAAAAGTCGTTATCCCCTTCGAAGACCCCGATCCTCGCGTTTCCGGAAGAGGGGTCAAAGCACTTGAGAGGGCCGGTGTCGAGGTAGTGATGGGAATTGCAAAAGAGGAGGCTGAGCGCTCTTTGCGCCCCTACCTCCACCAACGATGCAGGCGAATCCCTTTCTGCGTACTCAAGGCGGCAATGAGCATCGACGGAAGGACTGCCGCGGAAGACGGCACCTCCAAATGGATCACCTCGGAAGAGGCGCGCTGCGACGTCCACCTGCTTCGCGCCCAATCCCAAGCGATTCTTGTCGGTTCCGAAACCGCCCGCCTCGACCGCCCGCGGCTGACTGTGCGCGGCTTCGAAGTCGAACAACCCTTGCGCGTCTTAATCGACTCGAAAGGAAGGGTGCCGCCGGAAGGGCCGCTTTTCGATCCCACACTTGCCCCTACGCTCGTATTTACGGAAAATCGAAGATGGGAAAAAGAGGGAATCGAGGTCATTGAACTTCCCAAGATCACATTAAACGCGATTCTCGAAGAGCTTGGAAGAAGGGAGGTCGTGCAGCTGCTTGTCGAAGGGGGGAGCGCTTTGCACGCCCGCTTTCTCAAAGAGAGGTTGGCCGATCTATTTTGCCTCTACATCGGCAACTGCCTGCTTGGTCCTCAGGGAAGGCCTCTTATCCCCGACCTTCCAGTATCAACTATTGAAGAGGCTCCCCGCTGGGCGCTGGAAGCGGTCCATCGATTCGGCGATTCCCTCCGTTTAGACTACCTTTTTGATTTCTGTTGAATTTGGACTTCTTTTAACTTTTTTATGAATTCTTCATACTTTTTTAGACTTTTTTCTTGTTTTGCCCACCGTTTGATTTCAGAAAACTTGCAAGTTCTTCAAGAGTAAGTTGAGACCATTCGATCATAGAGGTTTTCCTTTTCGACGCGGTCTCTTCCTTACAGGAGCCTCGTAGTATGCGGATTTCTGCTCAGTGGGAAGGAAAGCATAAGCCCTTTTAAGAAAAGCTCTTAGTTCTTTCAAAAATGGACACCTGGGATTGAAGCGATATATCCTCGTTTTTCCCTTCAAAATCGACACAAGTATGCCCCCGCTTTCTAAACGTTCTAATGCCTTTTGAATACTATAGAGCGGAACGTTAAAAACCTTGGTCAGCTCAAAGCTGTACGCTTCGTCATTTATTAGGAGGTAAAACAAGATTTTTTCAATGATCGCATTGCCGAAAAGCTTCTCAAGCATTACTACCAACTTTTTTGGTAGTTGTCAAAGCTTGATTTTTAGGTGTAGCCGCGCTTCCTCTTTTGCTGAGTGATGGCCATCGCATGGTTGCCGAAGGGAACACACACAGTCGCCATTCCGCGGGCTACCTCTTCAAGGTCCCGTTCGCTCAGCTCGCGGAATAAAATCTTGTTTTCAAGAGGCAATATCAAGAGAACCTCGTCAGGCTGCTGCTCCTCAAACCTAATTTTGAACTCCTTGGGAATCTCCTTACCGGAGATCACCTTGATCGCTGCATGGCTGTCGCGTGTGCATAAGACATGAAATTGATGGTCGACGGCAGCTCTTTTGTAAAGCCGCATTAAAATCTCTTTCCATTCTGATTGAGTAAAGGGAAATTCCATATTAATAACCTTAGTTAATATATAATACATATTTTACAATATTTATAATAAATATTGAATATTTTTTAAACTATTCATAATCAACCTCTTTTTCTTTGAGAAATTCGTCGATTTCAACTATCATCGCTGAACTATGATGGACAAGATAGAAGCTGCTATAGAAGCGATCGCAAAAGGCGCATTTGTTATTGTGACCGATGATGCCGACCGAGAGAATGAGGGGGACTTGATTCTCGCAGCCGAAAAGATGACCCCCGAAAAGATGTCTTTTCTTTTAAAATATTCAAGCGGAGTTGTTTGTGTTCCGATGACGGGAGAGCGGCTAGATCAGCTGCATCTTCCGCCGATGGTGAGCCATAATACTGAATCGCATCGGACAGCCTTCACCGTCTCCGTCGACCTATTGGAGGGGACATCAACAGGGATCTCTGCGGAAGATAGAACAAAGACGATTCTGGCCTTGGCCGATCCTAACACCAAAGCGGAGGATTTCCGCCGCCCGGGGCATATTTTTCCCTTAAGGGCGCGCGAAGGCGGTGTTCTGAAAAGGGCGGGGCACACGGAAGCGGCGGTCGATCTGGTGCAGCTGGCCGGTTTGGAGCCGGCAGGTGTTTTGTGCGAGATCGTTAAAGCAGACTACTCGATGGCTCGCTTGCCCGACTTGGAGGAGTTGGCCAAGCGGTACGCGATTCCCTTGATCTCCATAGCCGACCTGATCCGCTACCGGCGGGGGCGGGAAAAGCTGGTTAAACGCGTTTCGACGGCCCGCCTGCCGACTCCTTTCGGGGAATTTACTGCGCATGCCTATGAGTCGACGCTTGACGGTGTGCAGCATTTGGTCCTTGTCAAAGGAGAGGTGGCCGGAGAGAAGGATGTGCTCATCCGAGTCCATTCGGAGTGTTTGACAGGCGATATTTTCGGCTCAGCCCGCTGCGATTGCGGGGCTCAGCTCCAGCAGGCTCTTGCACGCATCGCCCATGAGGGGCGGGGAGTCGTGGTCTACCTGCGCGGCCAGGAGGGGCGTGGCATTGGCTTGGGTCATAAGCTCCGCGCCTATACACTGCAAGACGAAGGGCTGGACACCGTTGAAGCTAACCAAGAGCTCGGCTTGCCGGTCGATTCGCGTGAGTATGGGATCGGAGCACAAATTCTGGCCGATTTGGGCCTTTCGACGATCCGTTTACTCACGAATAATCCCGCGAAATATGGTGGTATTTCCGGTTATGGCCTTTGCATCACTGAGCGCGTCTCTCTCTTACCTTGTCCGACAAATGAAAACCTAAGGTACTTGCGTACAAAGATGGAAAAAATGGGGCACCAATTCGATTTGGAAAAAATGGGGCACCAATTCGATTTGGAGAAAATTATAGATGCAGGGGATTGAAAAAGATTACAAGACCGTCGACCTGAATACCGAAGGGCACTCCTACGGTGTTGTAGCGGCTCGTTTTAACCGCGAAATCACCGAGCGGCTATTGGAAGGGGCTCTTGAAGGGCTGAAAGAATTCGGTGTACGCGAAGAGGCGATGCATATCTCATGGGTTCCGGGAGCGTTCGAGCTTCCTCTCGTTGCAAAAAGACTCGCGGAATCGGGCAGGTTTGACGCGGTGATTTGCTTGGGAGCGGTGATACGCGGCGAGACTCCCCACTTTGATTATGTGGCAGAAGGGGCTGCAGCCGGGATTCTCAAAGCCTCGCTCGCAACGGATGTGCCGGTGATATTCTCTGTTTTGACAACCGAGAATTGGGAGCAGGCGGAAAGCCGCGCAGGTAGAAAGGAGAAGAACAACGGCTACAACGGCGCACTTTCGGCGATTGAAATGGTCAATCTGTTGAAGAAACTATGAGATTAAAGAAGCTCACCATCCTCGGTTTTAAATCATTTGCGGATAAGATTTCACTCGATTTCGATTGCGAAATCGTCGGGATTGTCGGGCCCAACGGGTGCGGAAAGTCAAATATCGTCGACGCCTTCCGCTGGGTGCTGGGCGAGCAGTCGGCTAAGTCGCTACGCGGCGACAAAATGCACGATGTCCTTTTTGCGGGTGCCGAGAGCCGCAAACCTCTCAATATGGCTGAGGTCTCCGTCACTCTGACCGACATCGACGGAGAGCTCCCGATCGAGTATGACGAGGTGACCATCACCCGCCGCCTCTACCGCGACGGCGAATCTGAGTATCTCATCAACCGCCAGCCGGTCCGCTTGAAGGATGTCCAGAATCTCTTTTTGGGTTCGGGAATCGGAAAAAACACATTCTCGGTTTTCGAACAGGGAAAACTCGATCAGGTGATCAATTTAAGTCCGGTAGACCGCCGCTCTATTTTCGACGAGGCGGCTGGCATCGGCCGTTTCCTTCAAAGAAAGAAAGAGACGCTCCGCAAACTCAATCAGGTGACCGAAAACTACCACCGCGTGCGAGACGTCCATCAGGAGGTGGAAAAACAGACGAAGCAGTTGAAGAAGCAGGCTGCCCAGGCAAAAAACTTTCAAGAGAACAAAGAGCGTCTACAAATGCTCGAAAGGGCGTTATTGGTCACCAGATGGCGCACCCTCTTTGAGAAAGACAGTGGGCTGGAAACGGCTTTACGCGCAATCGGCGAAGAGATCAGGGAGGAGCATCATCGACTGGCAGCTGTCGAACAAACGGTTGAAAAGACAAAAAGGGAGCTGAAAGAGCACGAAGAACGTGCAAAAGCTGAGCAGCTCCGTTTGCATAAGGCTGAGACCGAGGCTCACGTGCGCCGGACCGAATTGCAGCAGCAAGAGAAGCGCCTTGAAGAATTAGAGAAAAGAGAGATCGCCCTTAAAACGGAAGGTGAAAGGGCTGAAGAGAAGCGCAAGGAACTCTCCGGCCAAATCGTAGGGAAAAGGGAGGAGCTGAACCTCTTTTTGACAAAAAAAACCGATGCAGAGGGGGTTTTGGAGAAAGAGCGCACGGCATATGCTGCCTGCGAGAAGCAGATGGGGGCGTTAAGAAGTGAGTTGAAAGAAGCGCGTGAAGCCCATTTGAAGGCGCTTCAAGAAGAGTCGCGTATTGAGCGGTTGATTCAAGAGAAAAAGCTGGACATGCAGGCTGCAGAGCAGCGCCGCGAGGCCCTCAAAGAGCGGGTAGAAGAGAAGAAAAGGGAAATTGCCGCTCTGAAGAAAGAGTCCACAGCGAAAAAGAAAGAGGTGAAAAGCCTTCTAGAGGCGATTGAAGGGCTTGAATCGTTTGAGGAAGAGCTACAGAAACTCAAAAGAAATATTGCGGAATCTCAAGCGGCGTTGAGCGCTGCACAGAAAAGGATCACCGAATTAAGAGCGCGCGAACAGGCCCTTATCCACCTCAAGGAGGCTTGTGAAGGGTTCTCGAGCGGCGCAAAGGCCTTGCTGAAAATGTTCAAGGGTAAGGTTAAGGGCCTTTTCGAAGTCTTAAAGCCGGCTGAGAATGCGATGCCCGCCTTCCAGAAGTATGCGCAGACCCTAGTTGTCGATTCCAAAAAAGATTTCGACCGCATCCTAGACTATGCGCGCCATCATAAGCTCTCCGATTTTTCCCTCGCTGTTTACAAGGAAGAGGCTTTTTTACAATTAGAAGGGGAGAGGGTCACTGATGAGGGGTTCTACATCGATCAGAAAGGGGTGCTTTTCTCTTATAATTTCTCGGCGAAAGAAGGGAATCCTTTTTTGCGCGAAGCTGAACTCAACGATCTTGCAAAAATACTCTCTAAGGAAAATCAAGAGCAGGAAAAATTCGAAAAAAGGGTTGAGAAACTTCTGAGCGAGCGAAAAGCATGTGAGGAGAAGCAGCGCGCCGTTTTGGATAAACGACGAAAGCTAGAGATGAAACATGTTGAAGAGAACTTTGCTTTGCAACGAACCCTTTCCGACATCGAAAAGTGCGAGAAGGATCTTTCTGCTTTCGAAAGTGAGTTAAGCAAGTTGCAATTAGCAAATGGGGAAAAAGAGGCTCTGGATAAACTCTCGAAAGAGTTAGCTTCGCTAAATAATGAGTCCGCTGAACGGTTAAAGATCTTTAAAAAAGTAGAAGAGTCTGTCGAATTGAAAGAAAGTGAGTTGCGGCAGGCTCTGCAGCAATGGCAGAAGGCCCAAGAGGCCTCTCAAAATGCAACCTCAGTTTGGCAGCAATGCGACCGCGAACTCTCATTCTTAATCGCAAGTGAAAAGCAAAGCGCATCCTTGATCGAAAAGATCGGACGCGAAACCGCGGAATTGCGTGCGCTAACATCAGAGCTCAAAAAGGGTTTAAAAACTCTTTCTGAAGAGGCTGCAGTCCGCTCTGACCGCCTTGCGGAGCTGGAAAAAACCTCTCTGAAGGAAGACGATGAGCTGAAAGAGAGCCGTTCGAGGCGCGAGGAATTGGAAAGAGCGTTAGATGAGAAGCGCGCCTCTCTGGGAGCGCTTGAAAAGAAACGGCACCGTTTGGAGATCACCCTCGCCGAGGGAACTGCCCAGCGGAAAGGGATCGAGCAAGAGCTGTTGGAGCGCCACCATCTTCCTCCTGAATCGCTCGCTTCCTGCGGGATCACTTTGGAGAGTGAGTTTGAGGAGGCAGAAAGGGAGGCGCGAAATTTGCGCGTTGCACTCGATCGAGCGGGCAGCGTGAATATGACGGCGATTGAAGAGTATGAAAGCCAAGCGAAACGTTTTGGAGAGCTCGACCGTCAACTTGTCGATCTCGACGAGGCAAAGAGAGATTTGGAAAAGGTCATCGCAAAGCTGGATAGTGAGTGCCGGAAAATCTTTAAGGAGACCTTCGAGCAGATTAGGGAGAAATTCCGGAAAAACTTCACGATTTTATTTAATGGCGGGGAGGCCAACTTGACCTTTACGGAAAGCACCGATGTTTTGGAAGCGGGAATTGAAATTTCGGCAAAACCACCCGGAAAACAAATGCGTTCAATCTCCCTTCTTTCAGGGGGAGAGAAGTGTCTCACCGCCCTTGCTCTTCTTTTCTCGATTTTCGAAGTACGCCCCGCTCCATTTTGCATCCTCGACGAGGTCGACGCTCCTCTCGATGATTCCAACATCGACCGCTTCACAGCGGTTTTGAAGCAATATATCGAGAAAACCCAGTTTATCGTGGTCACCCATAACAAGAAGACGATGGCGATCGCTGACCTGCTTCTCGGCGTTTCAATGGAAGAGAAGGGGATATCTAAATTAATTTCTTTAAATTTCGAGAAGACCACTCTTGGTCGGAATGCATAATTTTTTTATTTGGAGCCAGTATGATTATCGGAATTCCCAAGGAAGTAAAAAATCATGAATACCGCGTCGGGGCGACTCCCGGACTTGTCACCCTTTTAACGCACCAGGGCCATGAGGTTATTGTTCAGACCCATGCCGGAGATAGAATCGGGTTTAGAGATGAAATGTACCGTCATGCCGGAGCGCGAATCGCCGGGAGTGTTGAAGAGGTCTATCAGCAAGCGGACATGATTGTAAAGGTGAAGGAACCGCAAAAAAGCGAATTCCCTCTTCTCAGAAAAGGCCAAATTCTTTTTTGTTTCCTCCACCTCGCTCCCGATCCTGAGCAGCTGAAACATCTGATCGAACGTAAGGTCGTCGGAATCGCTTTTGAAACGGTGACCGATCGACAGGGGCGTCTCCCTCTTTTAACTCCGATGAGCGAAGTAGCCGGCCGTATCGCTATACAGGCCGGGGCAACGGCTCTGCAAATGGCAAACGGGGGGAAGGGGCTCCTTTTAGGGGGCGTTCCCGGCGTCCCACCAGCTAAGGTGATCGTGATCGGGGGCGGAGTTGTCGGCACTCAAGCTGCCCGGATGGCAATAGGATTTGGAGCCGATGTGACGATTTTAGAGCGCCGCCTAAACCGTTTGCGCGAGCTCGACGATCTCTACGGCCCACGGCTGAAAACCATTTACTCAACACCCGTTTCCATCGAGGAGGCAGTCACCTCCGCTGATTTGGTTGTAGGCGCCGTTCTAATCCCCGGTAAAAAGGCCCCGAAGCTGCTGACCGAAAAGATGATTAAGTCGATCTCTCCCGGAAGCGTCTTTGTCGACGTTGCCATTGATCAAGGAGGGTGCGCGGTGACATCACATCCTACGACCCACTCCGATCCGATGTACATTGTGCACAATGTGGTTCACTATTGTGTTGCCAACATGCCGGGCGCTTGCGCGCGTACCTCGACCCAAGCGCTTGCAAATGCGATCGCGCCCTATGTGATGGAGATCGCCTCGAAAGGGTACAAAAAAGCGATGCAGGATGATTCCGGTTTGCTTGAGGGATTGAATGTCTGCCTCGGGCATGTAACGAATGAACATGTCGCGCATGATTGCGACTATAAGTACCATCCAGCAGTAGAATGTATTACATAGGAATCGACCTCGGAACAACAAACAGCGCCGTTGCCTACTCGGACGGGGGCGCTCTGAAGCTCTTCCGCATTCCACAGCTGACCGCTTCGGGCATGATCGAACCGCTTCCGACCCTACCCTCCTTTTGCTACTTGGCCGACCCCTCAGAACTCCCGGGCAGCGATTTTGCTGTGGGCGAGTGGGCGCGCGAACAAGGGGCGAAAACCCCGACCCGCCTCATTCAATCGGCTAAGAGCTGGCTTGCATGCGCCGCAGCAAGCCGCAAAGAGAAGATCCTTCCTTTTGAAGCAGCCGATGAAAAACGCCGTCTCTCGCCTGTCGAAGCCTCTGCAAACTATTTACGCCACATCCGTGAAGCGTGGAACGAAGCCTTTCCTGGCGCCATAATCGAAGAGCAGGATGTTTCATTGACCGTTCCGGCCTCCTTTGACGAGGTTGCGCGCGCACTTACCGTAGAAGCCGCTCGAATGGCCGGCATTCCGCACTTGACTCTTCTCGAGGAGCCTCAAGCGGCCTTTTACAATTGGCTCGAAGAGCACCAAAATACCTTCGATGAGGGTGAGACGATTCTTGTCTGCGACGTTGGGGGAGGAACGACCGATTTCAGCTTGATTGAGGTGACCTCCGACGGCTTTCGGCGGATGGCTGTGGGCAAGCATTTGCTGCTTGGCGGCGATAATATGGATGCGGCTCTTTGCCACTATCTCGAGACGCGTTTGCATGAAGAACTCGACCGGACCCAGTGGCTCTCGCTGCGCCATCAAACACGTGTTGCAAAAGAAGCCATTCTAAAGGGTGAAAAGCGCGAAAAGCGCGCTTCAATTTGGATTCCCGGAAAAGGTTCTCAAGTCGTCGGAGGAGGAAAAGGGGTGGAATTGACGGCCGAGGAGGTCGAGTCGATTCTGCTTGAGGGATTCTTCGGACTTTATGATTTCGATGAGGCGCGCCGCCTAGCTCGTGGGAGCGGTATTCGACAAATGGGACTCCCTTACGAGCGCGAACCTTCGATCACCAAGCATCTCGCTGCATTTTTAAGCCGCAGCTCCAAACCGACCTACCTTTTATTTAACGGCGGCTCAATGAAACCCCTCGCTTTTCAGAATCGGATCAAGCAGTCGATAGACCGTTGGTTCCCTGAGGGGAACCCGGTGGAGGTGCTTCCCTCGAGCACCTTCGATTTGGCCGTCGCACGCGGCGCCGCCTATTTTGGAAAGGCGCGAAGTGGTGCTGGATTTCGGATTGGAGGAGGGATCCCGCGCGGTTATTATTTGGAGATTGACGCAGGGCGCGTCGTGACTCTGCTACCCCGCGGCACGGAAAAAGTCAGCTCCGAAGAGACCTTCTCCCTTCTCCCCAACACGCCTGTCTCGTTTCAGCTCTACCATTCCCATACCCGTTTAGGGGATGAACCGGGCTCGATCCTTCCTTGCGAAGAGGAGGAGATGACCCCCTTGCCTCCCATTCAGACAGTCTTGCGTTTCGGCAGCAGCCATCAAGAGCGGATACCCGTCAAACTCTCTATCGAGCTAACCGAGATCGGGACGCTCGAATTGTGGCTCTCTTCGCAGATCAGCGAGCACAAATGGAAGCTAGAATTTCAGATGGACGGCTATACAAAAGAAGAGCGGCTTGATGACGAAACATACGACACAGCCTTCCTCGAACCGGCAAAGCAGGCGCTCATCGACGCTTTTGCCGTCGGCGGGCAGGCGAAGCTGAAAGTCTTGATGCCGACGCTTGAAAGTGTGATCGAACGGCCCCGCAATGAATGGTCTCCCAGTATTTTACGCGGTCTATTTGAACCCCTTTTGGCTCAACAGGAAAAGAGAACCTTGGCGCCCTCTTACGAGTCTCGCTTTTGGAACCTCGCCGGTTTTCTTCTTCGCCCCGGCAGAGGATATCCCCTTGACGACTACCGTATTAGGGAGCTTTGGAAGCTTATTCTGAGCGACTCAAAAAAGGGCGCAGTCGAAGAGGTCCAAATCCAAAAATGGATCTGCTACAGGCGGATTGCCCCAGGGCTTTCTAAAGGGCAGCAGATGCAGATCTTTAGCGAACTTTTTCCGCTCGTTTACGACAAAAAAAAGCGCCGCCTCATCGTCAAGAGGAAAGGGGGATATGCCTATACCGAGCAGATGCGCGTGCTTGCCGCTCTTGAACTTGTCGATACTCCGCTAAAAGTAAGGCTAGGCGAGGCGTTGGTTGAGAGGATTGTATGCGGCAATGGCGAGTCCTGCGATTTTTGGGCATTGGGCCGAATCGGCGCGCGCGCCCTTCTTTACGGAAGCGCCGCGCATGTCATTGCCCCTAATATTTGCGAGGAATGGATTGCCCGGCTCACAAAGATCTCCGACCCGCAGCTCGCTTTCCCGCTCTCCCTTCTTGCCAGAAAAACCGATTGCCGCGCGTTGAACCTCTCCTCAGCTACAGTCGAAAAAGTCAAAATCCATTTGGGCGATTCCGATCTATCCCTCCTGACGCACGAAGGGGGATTGACACTTCAGCAGCAGGAAAAATGTTTCGGCGATACCCTTCCTCACGGTCTTCTGCTATAAAGCTAAAAAACTTCTCTCTTTTTTATTACCCATCCCATATAATTAATGTCCCAAATTACACTTTTTTTTAAAAATGAGCGCACAATTTCGAAATATTGCCATTATAGCCCACATCGACCATGGGAAAACGACACTTTTAGACGCCCTGATGAAGCAATCGAACCTCTTCCGTGAGAATGAGGCGATTCCGGAGCGGATGATGGATTCGCATGACCAAGAACGAGAGAGAGGGATCACCATTTTTGCCAAGCACACCAGCCTGGTGTATAAGGACTATATCATTAATTTTATCGACACGCCCGGCCACTCCGATTTTTCGGGTGAGGTTGAGAGGGTACTCGGCATGGTCAGCTCGGTCTTGCTGCTCATTGATGCTCAGGACGGCCCGATGCCTCAAACGCGCTTTGTCTTGTCGAAAGCACTTAAGATGGGATTGCGCCCGATCGTCGTGATTAACAAGGTCGACCGGCCAAACGCCGATCCGGACCGAGCGCTCAATCTCACCTTCGATCTCTTTGTAGAGCTGGGCGCCGACGATAGACAGCTCGACTTCCGCTATTGCTACGCATCGGCGATCGAAGGTTACGCCCTGGCGCATTTCGGAGACGAAAA
The DNA here is from genome assembly GCA_020831465.1 of Chlamydiales bacterium. GTDB lineage: Bacteria > Chlamydiota > Chlamydiia > Chlamydiales > JAAKFR01 > JAJACP01. The sequence goes on along the minus strand of JAFIGI010000010.1, from coordinate 3,066 downwards.
GAGGGATATGGCACCGCTTTTCGATTTGATCATTGATGCGGTCGAGCCGCCTCACGACGACCCGAACGCCCCCTTTCTGATGCAGGCGATGACCATCGACTACGACCAATTCGTCGGGCGGCAGGCGACCGGGCGAATTTTGGGGGGAAAGGTCGTGAAGGGACAAAAAGTTCTTTGGAACGGAAGTCCGGCAACGATTACACGAGTAGAAGGCTATCGCGGGATGAGGAAAGTTGAGTTCGAAGAGGCGATCGCGGGAGATATCGTGAGCTTGTCGGGAATTCCTGAGGTGATGCTAGGCGATACGCTTTGCGATCCGGCCCGCCCAACCCAGCTTCCTCCTATTGCCGTCGACGAGCCGACTCTATCGATCAATGTCATGATCAACAATGGCCCCTATGCCGGCAGAGACGGAAAAAATGTTACCTTCACAAAGATCAAAGAGCGGCTGTTGAAAGAGAAACGGTCGAATATCGCCCTGCGCATTATTGAAGGGACTGAAGAGATGACCGTCTGCGGGCGGGGCGAGCTCCAGCTCTCTGTACTTCTTGAGTCAATGCGCCGCGAAGGGATCGAAATGACCGTCTCTCAACCTCAGGTGATCATCAAAGAGATTGACGGCGTCAAGTGCGAGCCTGTCGAGCGCGTCTACATCGAGACACCGCAGGAATTTTCCGGGAGTGTAATCGAGGAACTTTCCAAGAGGAAAGGGGAGATGCAGCAGCTTAGCACCGATGAAAATGGAATCACGCATATCGAATTTTTGGTTCCGACCCGGGGAATCATGGGTTATCGCAACGAATTTCTCACTGTTACGCGCGGCTTGGGGATCATGACTTCGCTCTTCGACTCCTTTCACCCCTGGAAGGGAGAAATACCTAAGCGCGGGAAAGGAGCGTTGATCTCGATCAACCAAGGATCGGCAACAGGCTACTCTATTGGGCAGATCCAAAAACGAGGCATCCTTTTCATCAGCCCCGGCGACGAGGTCTATGAGGGAATGATCGTCGGGGAGCATAGCCGAGACAACGACCTTGTGGTCAATGTGACGAAAGGAAAGCAGCTCACAAACGTGCGCGCTTCCGGCTCAGATGAAAACATCTTGATTACACCCGCTAAAAAACTTACGTTGGAGCAGGCGATAGACTTTATCGAAGATGATGAATTGATTGAAATCACGCCTCGCTTTTTACGCATACGGAAAAAATATCTCAAAGAGGTCGATAGAAAAAGGAGGGGATGATGCTTGACTATTTCTCGCATTGGATTGTTCAGGTTTTTTCGGTTGTTTTCCTTACCCTACTCGCCGGAGGAATTCAGAAATTCTTGATGCGACGGATACACCGCCGTCTGCTCCAGACAAAGAGTTTTTGGGATAATATTTTTGTCGATGCCCTGCAACTTCCCCTTCATGTACTCATCTGGCTGCTCGGCATTGCTTTCGCTGCGCAAATCGTGGAAGCCGAGACCGATGCCCCAATTTTCGGTCTCATCGAGGCTGTCCGCTATATCGGAATCATCTCTTTGATCGCCTGGTTTTTGTTCCGCTTCGTCAAGCGTGCTGAAGAGAATATTTTGGCAAAAAGTGCGAAAGTCGACAAAACGACTGCGGACGCCATCAGCAAAATTTTACGCGGTTCAATCTTGATCACTGCGACGCTTGTGACGCTGCAAACCTTTGGGGTGAGCATCTCCGGGATATTAGCCTTTGGGGGGATTGGGGGGATTGCGATCGGCTTTGCAGCAAAAGACCTTCTTGCCAACTTTTTTGGAAGCTTCATGCTCTACTTAGACCGTCCCTTTTCTGTTGGAGATTGGATTCGCTCGCCCGACCGGCAGATTGAGGGAATTGTTGAACACATCGGCTGGCGCCTCACCCGGATTCGCACATTCGATAAGCGCCCCCTTTATGTTCCTAACCACGTCTTCACTACTATTTCGATCGAGAACCCTTCACGGATGCGCAACAGGCGAATCAACGAGACGATCGGGGTGCGATATGATGACTTCGATCGGATCGAGTCTATCCTGGAAGAGGTTAGAGAATTGCTCAGTTCTCATCCCGGGATTGACCAAACTCAGCCGGTTATGGCCCATTTCAATGAATTTGGTTCCTCTTCTCTCGACTTTTTCATCTATGCCTTTACCAAAGCTACTCTTAAGGCTGAATTTCATAAGGTAAAAGAAGATCTGCTCATGAAAATCCATCAGATCATCTCTGCGCACGGAGCTGAACTCGCCTTTCCCACCACAACCGTTAATATCCCTAATCAAATGCCCGAGAAGATCGGCTTTTCAGACAAATTTACTGCTTCCGTTCCATCGGAATAAGGCACTGATTCTGCTATAAAGGAAATTGTCGCGCAACAATTCTTGTTAAGGTATACTCAAATAGATTGAAAATTTTACATATTAAAAACATAATCTATCGCCTCTTCTAGGGTTTGAAAGTATTCAACCACAGATCTGACTTTCTTTTTGAACCAAGCCCAAAACTTCTCGATCGGATTAAGATCAGGACTTTATGGCGGTAAAAAAAGAAGCTGACAACCAGCTTGTTCTATCAAAACGCGTGTTCTTTCAGATTTATGAAAAGATGCATTGTCCAAAATCACCACCTGGCCGGGACTCAGCTCTGGAACAAGAAATTGCTCAATCGATAAATCAAAAAGTTTGGTATTGCAAGTCCCTTGAAAACAAAGAGGAGCTAAAATTTTTGACTTGCATTTCGCCGCAACAAAACTATTTCGAGCAAAATGTTTTCCTAAAATTTCTCCAAAGACGTTCTCGCCTCTTTTAGACCAAGCATAAGGTGAGTACAGATAGGAATCGATCCCGCTTTCATCAACAAAAACAAGTGCTTTAATGGGATACTGTTTTATCTGCTCCAAAAATAATGAACGCTTTTTTTCGTCCCGTTCTTTGTATAGCAGAATCAGTTGAAAAATTTACATTTTCACCGCGTCAAAGCTCCCGGGCTTGACCGATCATAAGTGAACCAATATTAGAAATATGGGTTCACTTATGATCGGTCAATCACGGGGCTTTCACGCAGGTCAAAATGTA